>JACQWK010000072.1 GCA_016209525.1 Verrucomicrobiota bacterium | reverse complement strand
GTGTTTAGCGATCGTGGCGCGGGCGTCCACGCCTGCGGGTTCTGGCGCCGTCTCGGCGCCACCATCGCCGCGACTGGCCGCGAGACGCCGCCAAAACCCGCAGCCGCGACGGCTGCGCTACCCATGGCTAAACACATACAGATGGGGAGAGGGACGAGGTGAGGGCGGCATGAACTTGCGCAACGATTGACATGATTCTCCAGTGGTTTCTCTCACGCGCCGTTCGGCACGCAACCGAGTTGCGCCATCAGGTCTCAAGACTCGTCAACGAACAGCGGGACGTTCTGCAGGGCGAAGCCATCGCCGCGATTGTTGAAGCCAATGAGGCGTTGCGAAACACGATCCGGTCCGGCGCCACGAAGGACGCTCTTCTGGCACAGATGGCCCGCGTGACCGAGGTCGCCAACGAAAAGCTGATGCCCTACCCTCGCGCGGCGGCTCGCGAGAACGTGAAAGAATTCTTTGTTGCGGCCACCGTGATTCTCGCCTTTACGACGTTTTTTCTCCAGCTCACGAAGATTCCAACGGGCTCGATGCAGCCGACGCTTTACGGAATCACCTTCGAGGACCTTCGGAACAAACCCGAGGTCGAAATCCCGAATCGGCTCGTACGGTTTGCGCGGTATTGGTCCCAAGGCATTTCTTACTACCACGTCACCGCCAAATCCGATGGCACCATTCGCGATGTCAATCCGCCGCAACGCGTGTTTCCGTTTGTGAAAAAACAAAATTTCAGCATCGGCGACGCCCCTCCCGAAAGGATTTGGTTCCCACCGGACCAACTGCTTGAACGATGCGGCCTCCAGGAAGGGCGGCACGTCCGGGCCGGAGAGGACATCGTTCGGCTAAAGGTCGTCGCGGGTGATCACCTGCTCGTGGACCGGTTCACCTACAATTTCCGCCGGCCCAGACGCGGCGAAATCATCGTCTTCAAGACTCGCGGAATTCCGGACTTGATCCAGGATCAACTTTACATCAAGCGTTTGGTGGCGCTGGGCGGCGAGCGCGTGCGTATCGGCAACGACCAGCATTTGGTGATCGACGGCCGCCGGTTGGACGCGGCCACGCCAGGCTTTGAAAGCGTTTACACTTTCGACCCCTCACCCTCCCGGAATCATTACTTCGGCCATGTCAATCAGCTCGTGGCTGACCGTTGGGGAGGCGCTCGCGTCGCTCCCCGCTTCGCCGATGAGAGCGTCGAGCAGAGAGTCGGGCAGGGCGAGTATTTGGCGATGGGGGACAACACGCTGAACAGCCGCGATTCGCGTGACTGGGGCGGCCTGCCTCAGGAAAATGTCATCGGCAAATGCTGGTTCGTGTATTGGCCGTTCACAGAACGCTTCGGTTGGGGCGTGCGATAATCCTTCACGAAGCATTCACGATAGATTTACGAAGGATGAAGCGAAGATGCGAAGACGGTGGTTTACGGGCTACTCGTGAGTTCGCGGATTACGGTCTGCGAGAGATGCTGGCCGTGGCGCGCCAGCGTTTGGAGTGCGCGCGATTGATCGCCGCTTTCTCACAGCCGATACAAACCCGATCCGCCGCCAGATTTCGCTCTCGCGTTGGGACTCCGCAGTCTCCCTTCGTCTCCGAGAACTGCGTGACTTTCACGCGGTGGCTCCATTGTTGATCGGTTGTGGACAACAAGTACTTGACAAACTTTGCCGCCAAAGTCACGAATGGATCCGCATTTTTGATGTTTAAAAAGGCAGTGTGTGGCTTGCTTCGGTTTTTTTCCGCGGCTCGGTCTGTAATTTGCTATATTTCCGAACTCGCTGCGGGCTTTGCCACCTCGGAAAGCGAGTGGCGTAAGCATAAGACGAGCCGAGCTTGAGTTTTGATGAGTGCCTTTTAAGGCAGGCAATGCTTGCGTAGGAAGCTGTGCAGCCAGGTTGAAGATATGGATTTGTGCCCAATCTGAGACAATTAGAAATGAACGAGGAAAGGGCCGTGTACGGTGAATAACTTGTGAACAACTTTTTTTTTTCTAACTTTTTTCTTGCATGAAAATTGAAAAAACCCTATTTCTACGCCCAATGCACAAAAAACATGTCCAAGCTCCGACAGATATGCGAAAGAACAGTTACCCCCAAAACACCATGAATAGGCACTTGAACAACTTTTTAGGGAAACGCCATGGCGCGACCGGGCTATGGGCCTTGTTTCTTGTTGTGTGTACGTTTGGCGCCACGCATCCCGCGTTGACCGCCACTGTGGAAGATAACAGCAAATTCAGCTTCCGTAGCCGGTCGTTACTTACTGCACAGGAGAGCTGCCCAAACGGTGTCATAGATCCGGGCGAAACCAACACGGTGCGGCTAACGCTCAGGAAGCTCGCCGGTGGCGACTTCGAAGAGGTCAAAGTCGAATTTGTGGCGGGTGTCGGCAACGTGGACTTCACTGTCACCCCTGCTTCAATCGGCACCGTTTCTGGCGATGCCGGCACGGATTTCGGCAACGTTGATGTCCGTTTCCGCGCCGGAGGCAAATGCGGTGAAGTGTTGAGACCAGTCATCCGCGTCTCCTGGAAAAGTGGGAGTGACCGGAAATTTGATGATTTCGTCATGCAGCGGGGCTCCAGCGGTGACGACACCATTGCTAACAATGGCGACAGTGCAAGACCGTTCCGCATGGGCGCGGTCGTTCAGACTACGCATACGTTCACAAATTCAGAGCGGATCGTGATTAATGACTTTGAAACTGCGAGTGACAAGTTAGGTAAGGCGAGTGTGTATCCCTCCAAGATTGTTGCTTCAGGGGTGGCGAATGTTGCGAATCCGGCACAACGGATATCTGGAGACGGACTTTTTGAAAAAGACACTTTCGCCGCCGACGGTGTCGCCAATAACCATACGATTCCGATCAGCGAACGTGTGCGGAAAGCGATTGTTAAGCTCAACGGCGTTACCCATCCATTCTCGCAAGATCTGAACATTGTTCTAGAGAGTCCGTGGGGTGAGAGATACGCCATCATGAAACAAGCCGGCGGCGCAAACTCTCTCAACAACGCGACCCTAACCTTCGACTCTGATGCGTCGGCTGGATTGCCTTCGTCAAGTCAGATCACTACGGGAACCTACAAGACTGCGGATTACAACACGGGCGAAAATAATCTGCCCGATGCACCATCTTCGGGGGATAGCGGTCGAGGCACCTATAGATCAAACATAAAAGACGACGTCCGGATTTCGAGCGATGTCAAAGACGCCCAAGATCCAAATGGCTCAGGCGGCTGGAAACTCTATGTCCAGGACGATACCATAGGAGGCACCGGCGAGATCAGTGGCGGTTGGACTCTGACACTGATTACGGAGAAGACGGTGTGCTGTGGAGCTAGCGACGGGGCGGTGGCCCCATTTATCACCGAGGTTCGCGATGACGTTGCAGGGCTCAAGGCGCGCCTGCCCGGAATCGCCAACAGGCAGATGAATGAAGATGCTGAAAACCTCATCATCAAGTTTTCAGTGAATGACGCGATTGGTGAAACCGGAGCGGGCGACCTAAGCGTGACAGCGATGTCCGGCAACCAGAGCCTGATTGAGGATTCTCAGTTGGTCATCGAGAAGATTACCGAATCCTTGAATCGGCTCGTGAGCACCAACCTGAATACTGTTACGATTACTGCTCACCCTTTGTTCATTACGGTTGTTACCAATGATATTCCCGATCCAGACCCGGACACGATTAGCGCCTTCATTCCGGAGACGATAAATCGGCAACTAAAAATCAAAAAGCTGGTCGCCAACCAAACGGGCACGGCGGCGATTACAATCACGGTTACGGATGGAAGTGGAAGATCTTCAAGTTCCGTAGTTGATGTCCAAATCAACGCGGTGAATGACGTGCCGACGATTAGCGATATTCTGGGGCAAGCGGCGAACGTTGGCCAAGCGACGCTCGAAGTTCCGTTCACGGTAAGTGACATCGAATCCGAGGCCTCTAGTCTCGTACCAACCGTGGAATCTTCTAATACGACATTGGTGCCCATCGCAAACGTCTTCATCCGCGGGAGTGGCGGGAGCAGAACAGTTCAAGTTCAGCCGGTCGCTGGACAGCCGGGTAACTCTACGATCACAGTGAAATTTACGGATCCCCAAGGTGGAGTAGGCTCAAAACAATTCAAGGTGGATTTCACGACAACAGCGGGCGATCCCACGTTTACACCCATTCTAGACACATCCGTTGAGGAGGACAAAACTAAGACGATCCCTATTATCGTACGCTCGAATTCCTCAACCGCAGTGAGCAGCATAACGATAAATGCTACGGCTACTACGAGCAGCGGGCTGATCCCTCTAAGCTCCATTTCAGTTATTGGAAGCAGCAATGAGCGAAACGTTGTACTCACGCCGCTAGCAAATCAAGTGGGCTCCTCGACAATCACGCTGGTGGCGCGCGACCCCGGAAACTCACGGGCCAGCACAAACTCGTTCGTGTTGACCGTGACAGAGGTGAATGATCCTCCATCGATCACGGCAATTTCAGATCAGACTATCAATGAGGACGGGAATACAGGCGTGATCACGTTCACGGTTAGTGATGTGGACGATTCCGTCTCCACGGCGAGCGTGACTTCCCTGACGGTTACATCGTTGAATACGAGCATAGTCCCGAACACCACTGTCTCTGATGCCACTGCGACGGCGGGCATTCAGGTATCCACAATCGCTGCTGACGGGACAGTAACGCTGAGGCTGAAGCCCAGCGCCAACGCTTTTGGGCGTGCTGCGATCCAGGTGCATGTCGAAGACGACAGTGCTGGTGACGCAAAAGGGAAGGCCGACCGCTTCTTCAATGTTATTGTCAATCCGGTCAATGATCCACCAGAAGCGACGACGGTGGAAGTTCGTGAAGGAACAGATGATGACCTAATCGCGACCGCTAACATCGTAACCAAAACCGGTAGTCTCGGTTCGGACGCTGATACGGTTACTCCGACCTTGGTCGTCAAAGAGGATCCAAAGCTTGATGGAGACCTGAATGCGAAGAGGGTGTCTATCCGGCTGAGCGGACTCTCGGGTGGCCCTGGAGAATTGAATGATCAGACGGCCCGAGTGAATATTGCGGTGGCTGTCGATGTTCCAGATAAGATCACAGGTCTATCTTTGTCGAGCTCGCAACGGAACCCTTCGGCTGGTGGTTCGAGCGACAGGAGAGTTGACATCCGATTTACGATTTTAAAGCACTGGGACGGGGAGGCTGTCTTCACGGTGACCCTTACCGATGAACTGGGTGCCTCGACGGTGCGGAAGTTTAAGCTGGATATCCAACCAGTGAACGACACCCCATCGCTGAGTGACATTTCCAACCGGACTGTGGCCAAACAGACTGGCTCCATCAATATTCCGATTTCGATCAGTGACGTGGAAACGCGCACACCACTCCTAAGCATGAGCGCCAGTGCGTCAGTCGCAAATTTCGTCTCGACCGCTGTTTTTGACGCGGCGAACACTACGTTGTCAATCGTGAAAGGTTCCACCGTTGCAGACGGATCTGGAAATCAATCAGCGACTATTACCGTAACTGGAACCGACCGCGGAGCGTTGGACGACGGCAGCGGTCCGACGAGTGTGTCGAAGACATTCGTACTCACGTTTACGGACAATCGGCCGCCGACGATGACCTTCATCGCGAGTTCTTCAGTGACGGTTGGTACTGATGGGAGTGCTTCAGTGACGATTCCAGAGGATGGGGTGGCCTCGGTAGATCTCAACCTCCAGGATGATAAGAACATCGACAACGGAAGTGGGACCGCCATTAATGTGACTGTCGAGAACCTGACGGCGCGGTCGAGCAACACAAGTCTCGTCAATGCGGCGAGTAACGTGCTCTTCTCGAGAAGCGCGGTCGCTGGTTCGGAGGCAGACCTCAAGCTCAGACGTGTGCGGGTGATCATCATTCCGACGGCGGATGCTGCAGGAACCGCTGACGTGATTATCTCAGCAAGAGATGAAGATCAATTGGAAACGACAGCTACAATTAAGCTGACGGTCACACAGACGGACGATCCGCCAACCATCGCAGTCCAGAAGCCAAGTGACGGAGTTTGGAGTGGGAGCACACTCAATTCGAAGGAGGACGCAAATCCAGTCCAAGATACCAAGACATCCTCTAAACTGATTGAGGTAAAGATTAGCGATCCCGAAACATCCGCAGACAGCCTTGAGCTCACTGCGACGTCCGGCAACACAACGGTGATTCCGAATGCCAACATTACGGTCAGTTCCACGGGTGCAACGCGGACGCTGACTGTGAAACCGGCGGCGAATGAAAACGGTTCAGTGGCAATCACCGTAACCGTTCGGGACAACACCGGTAAGACTGCTTCGGAAACCTTTACCATCAACGTTGCCGCTGTTAATGACGAACCGACCGCCGATTCAATCAGCGATGTGACGGTGAGTGAGGATTCCGGGGCAAAGGGGATCACGCTCAGCAATGTTGGACCTGGACCAAATGAGGGCTCCCAAACAGTGACTCTTTCTGTAGAGGCCAAGGACGCTGGGCAGGATTCCTACAGTGGAACCAGCTCCATAGTGACGTTGCCGGCGAATGTGGTGGTCTCTGGATCAGCGAACGTTAACATCACTCCTCAGTTGCACGCATCCGGAGTCACAAGTCTTAGGTTCAGACTGACTGACAATGGATCAACAGCCAGTGGCGACGACAATCAGAAGGAGCTCATCATCAACTTTACAGTGACTCCTATAAATGATCCTCCTGAAATCATACTAGCCTCTGCATTTGTTGGGGCATCGGAAACCAGTGAGATATCGGTAGCATCGGGTGGTCAATCGGTGGTGGTTCCGATTTCGATTAAGGATGCAGAGGCTGATTCTGAGACGAAGCGAGGTGAATTGGTCGTTACCGCTGTTTCATCGAATCCAACGCTTGTTCCTAACACAGCTACAAGTTTGGAGCTGGGTGGGGCTGGGGGCAGCCGAGGTTTGATAGTTCGACCGGCCGTAGGGCAGTTTGGTACTGCGACGATAACGATCACTGTAACCGATAAGGGTCAGCCTGCGGGGACTGACGTGAAGACTGCGAGCAAAACGCTTACGGTGCGTGTCGACGCCGGGCAGAATCCGACGATCACAAGTATCGCGGACGTTACGATCAAGAAGAACGAAGACAGCCCGCTCATTTCGTTCACCGTTGGCGACGCACAAACTGCGGCGGCAAGCCTGACGGTCACGGCAAGCGCTGACAATACAAGCTTGGTTCCAACCGCAAACATTCAGTTCGCCCCGGCTGGAGCCACGCGTGAGATGATTATTCGGCCAGCGGCGAATCAATCTGGGTCAACCAGAATCACAGTCACTGTCAGAGATGGCGACAACAATACTGCGACGACCAGCTTCACTCTGACGGTTCAAGGTGAAGCGCCAACGATCAGTGCTATCCCTGAGCAGACAATTCAGAAGGGAGGGAGCACCGGAGCAATTCCGTTCACAGTCGCTGACGCTGAAACGTTCCCTGGCTTCTTGCGAGTAACAGCGCGTTCGTCGAACCAAGTGTTCATCCCGAACTCGAATGTTGTGGTCGGTGGTAGTGGCGGGAATCGCACAGTTACCGTCACAGCCGCTGCGAATCAGGAAGGATCGGCCACGATCAGTCTGACAGTAACGGACACGGAAGGCCTTGCGACCACTCGTGATTTTGTCGTCCAGACACCACTGCCTGTGAATGATCCTCCAACGATCACGTCGATTGGAAACCAGGTTGCGAATCGTGGAGAGGCAACCGGACTTATCTCCTTCACAATCGGCGACAAGGAGACCGCAGCGACTGCGTTGACGCTCACGAAATCCTCGTCGAACCAGGCGCTGGTTCCGGATGGTAACATCTTCCTCGGCGGGACAGGAGCTAGCCGGACGGTCTTCATTCAACCGGCAGCAGATCAGGAGGGCATAGCTACAATTACGATTACGGTGACGGACGGGGGACCGGGCACTCCGAAGCAGGCGAGCACGTCATTCACTGTGACTGTCTCGGCGAATGAAGCTCCTACAATCACAGCGATTGCAGACCAAACGACTGAAATGAACAAGCCGACTTCGGCAGCCTCGTTTACAGTTGGCGACAAGGAAACTGCTGCTGCTTCGCTGACCGTAGCGGCCACGTCGAGCAACACGGCGCTTGTGCCTAACTCGGGGATTGTAATCGGAGGGAGTGGTGCCAACCGAACGGTTGCGGTAACACCTGCCGCGAATCAAGTGGGAGTAGTCACGATCACTGTGACGGTGACCGATGGTGGAAACAAATCTGCGAACAGGAGTTTCACGGTGACCATCAACCGCCCGCCAGCACTGAAAGGTGACCTTGATGGAGATGGTCAAGTGGATTTGCTGTTCCAAGACGGAGACGGCTTTCTTGCGGCGTGGCTGATGAATGGCACGTCCCTATCAGCAGCGGGGTTCCTGTTGCCAAGCAACGTTGGTGATGTCGGGTATCGAGTGGCCGCGACAGGGGATTTCAATCGAGACGGCAATGAGGATGTTGTGTTCCAGCATACAGATGGAACGATCGCGATCTGGTTCATGAGCGGCACTGCACAGACCGGCATCGGGCTATTCAGCCCCAGCAACCCTGGGGACAGCAGATGGAGAGTGGTGGGAACCGCTGACGTGAACCGCGACGGAAAGGTTGATTTGGTCTTCCAACATGCGGATGGCACTATTGCGACATGGTTCATGGACGGAACGAGCTTAAGCTCAGCAGCCGTCTTCAATCCGGCTAATCCAGGCGATGCCCGCTGGAAGGTTGTCGGAGTTGGCGATCTCAGCGGAGATGGAAGAGCCGACTTAGTGTTCCAGCATTCAGACGGAACGCTAGCAACGTGGACAATGAACGGAACTACTTTGACAAGCGCGAGTCTGCTGAATCCGGCAAACGCGGGAACAGGCTGGAGAGTGGCTGGGACGGCAAGCATTTCGAAGGCCTTCACGGCAACTCTGTCTGGATCCGCGGAACGACCTCCGGTCACGACAGCGGCAACGGGGTCCGGAAAGCTCACGGTCATTGGAAATCAACTTACGTTGAATGTAACCTATTCCGGCTTGTCTGGAGTAGCGACCGGTGCTCACATCCACCTGCCCGCCACCACTGAACAAACAGCAGGAGTTGCAATCAACCTGCAATCGCTCAACGGCGGGGCATTCGGAACCTCGGGAAGCCTGATTGGGACCGTCACCATGACTGCCGATCAGAGATCAGCAATCCTGAACGGGCAAGCATACGTCAACGTGCATACGGCAGCCAATGCGACCGGTGAGATTCGGGGGCAGATAGTTGCGGACAGTGCTCTCGCTGGTAAGGTAGATCTGCTGTTCCAGAGCGATAGCGGAGATTTAGCAGTATGGTTCTTGGACGGCAGCAGGCTGAGTTCTGCTCAACTGTTAAGTCCGCCAAACTCTGGAGCTACCTGGAAGCTCGTTGCGCCTAGATAAGCTCACTTAGAGCAGTGCATTGCAGGCCACCCTGGGCAACCAGGGTGGCCTTTTCATTCATCTGTGATGAAGCCGGTCTTTGAAGTTCTGCCTGGCAAATTGACGTGACGTTATTCACCCTGGAGGTAATAACTGGTTGAATGACGCAAACCTGGAATGATCTAGGGAAGTTCGGTTTGTTTGAGTGTCGGAAAAGGGACCGCAAGGCTGTGCTTCGGAGTGCCTTGATTCTACTCGTCTGCTTAGCCGAAACTGTGGACGGTGCCACCTTGCGGCTGGACTCCATGGCGAATTGTGGCGGATGTTCCTGGCCCCAATTCATTAAGAATTTCGTGCTCGCTACGACACAGTTGAGCGACGGCTTGCCAACGATTTCGGTGCAACCCAGAAATCAAGTAGCTCGGATAGGAGCGAGCACAAGTTTCTCGGTTGATGCGGGTGGGGGTTCGGATTTGAGTTTTCAGTGGTTGAAGAATGGGATTGCAGTTGCTGGCGCTACGAGTTCGGTGCTGAATTTGCACGATGTGAAACCGAACGATGCCGCGACTTACACGGTGGTAGTGCGCAACTCCCGAGGCAGCATCACAAGCGAGGCTGCCACGCTTACGGTTTTGTCTCCTTTAGTGATTACCAAGGAGCCGACAAACCAGGTGGCGAAAGCGGGAGCCGATGCAAGCTTCGTTGTTCAGGCCAAAAGCGCGTTGGTGTTGAGCTACTTTTGGTTCAAAGACAAGTCCTTCATCCCTGGGGCGACCAGCAATGTGCTCACGCTTAGAAGCGTGCAGGAATGGGACGCTGGCCGCTACGCGGCGCTCGTTTATACGTCAGAAGGGAGTCTTTGGAGCCAAGCGGCAACATTGACGATTAGTGGAGCCGTGGCTCCGCAGATTGTTGTCCACCCTACCAATCTGACAAGGCTGGTGGGCAGTGGCGCGATATTTTCGGTGCAAGCTCGTGGTGGGTTACCTTTTGGTTTTCAATGGTTCAAGAACGGATTCGTCTTTCCAGATGAAACAAGTTCCAATCTCACGATTGCCGCAGTGCATGAATCGGATGCAGGCAGTTATCACGCGGTTGTAACCAATCGGGGAGGATCTGTCTCAAGCGCCCGAGCATCGTTAATTGTCAACGTTCCACCTTCAATAACCGCCCAGCCAACCAACCGAGTTGTTTTTGCGGGAGCAACAGTGACTTTCAATGTAGCGGCCCGAGGCACTCCTGCTCCGACATACACCTGGTTCAAGAACGGCGCAAGAGTGCAAAGCAGTCTTAATCCGGCTCTCGTTCTGTCTAGCGTGCGTTCTGTCGATGGCGGGACATATTTTGCAGTGGTCTCCAACGTCGTGGGGATGGCGACGAGCGTCGTGGCGAATCTCACCGTGCAAGTTCCAGCCAAGATCAAAACGCAACCGACGAATCAAACTGTGTTTCTCGGACAGACAGCGACGTTTAAGGTGGACGCGGAGGGAGATGTTCCGGTGAGTTTCCAATGGAGCAAAGGAACAAATACGATTTCCGCCGCAATCAACGCAGTTTTCACGATAACAAATGCGCAGTTGGCAGACATAGGCAATTATAGGGTCGCGGTTAGCAACCTGTTCGCGAAGGCGGTCAGTCCCGATGTTGTTTTGAGTGTCAGAGCGGTGCTTCTCCAGCCCACGAATCAAGTAGTTCTCATGGGATCCAACGCGACTTTCAAGGTTGTCATCACCGGTCCGAGCGATCTGCGGTACCAGTGGGTGAAAGAAGGGAAACCCATCGGCGGTGCGACGGGCTCAGAATTGAGGCTCCTTCGGGTCCAACCTGCGGATGCCGGCAATTATTCTGTTTGGGTATCCGCGCAATTTGGTTCCATGGTGACCCCCATGGCTACCTTAACGGTCAATACCCCGGTTTTCATTCGCCTTCAGCCGCAGAACCGGCTTGCGGCAGCGGGTTCCAATGTTCGGTTCGGCAGCGACGTCGGCGGCACCTTGCCAATCAGGATTCAGTGGCTCAGCAGTGGATCGCCCATCCCCAACGCCACGAATGCGGCTCTGGAACTTGTAAACGTTCGACTCATTGATCAAGGAGACTATAGATTCATTGCCAGCAACGCATTTGGTTCTGTGACAAGCTCTGTCGCCAGGCTAACGGTCGTCAACGCCTCCCCCCTCATTCGTGTTCAGCCGGAAAGTCGGACGAACCGCATCGGTTCGGATACGAGCTTTACTGTGGAAGCCGATGGCACTGCGCCACTGAGTTATCAATGGTTCAAAGATGGACGCCTTATGCTGGATGCAACGAATCAGTTGCTCGTTCTTCGTGCTCTTCAACCGTCCGACGACGGCGATTACCGTGTCGTCGTGAGGAACGCGTTTGGGATGGCGGAAAGTTCCGCCGCCAGGTTGGTTGTCGGTCAACCTCCGGTGATTTCCTTGCAGCCGTTTGGCCAGACGGCCCGCGTCGGTGGAAGAGCGAGTTTCTGGCTGCTGGCAGCGGGTACCGCCCCCCTAGATTATCAGTGGTTCAAGGATGGATTGGCTATCCCTGCTGCGACGAATTCGATGTTAACGCACGATGCGGTGAAGAGTCTCGACGCAGGGACTTACTCTGTGGTCGCGAGCAACATGTTCGGACAGGCGAAGAGTGAGGAAGCGGTCTTGCTGGTTCGGGCACCTCTGGCGGTCAAGGGAGATCTGAACCGGGATGGCCAGGCCGATCTGATTTTCCAAGATGACAGAGGTCTGATGGCAGCCTGGTACTTATCCGGCACTGAAATGATTTCGGCGGATTTCTTCGTACCAATGCAGATTGACGAACCGGGGTGGAATATCGTTGGGAGCGGCGTTTTCGATTCGGACGGGAATGCGGACCTCGTCTTGCAGCATCGTGACGGGCGCTTGGCTGTCTGGTCCATGGATGGAAGAACCTTGAAGACAGGGGCTTTTCTAAACGTCGGCTTGCAGGGATCTGAAGATTGGAGAGTTGTGGAAGCGGGGGATTTTGACCTGGATGACCAGACTGATCTCTTGGTCAGGGCTTCCAACGGGAGATTGGCGGTGTGGTATGTTGACCGTTTCACTGTCATCGCCACGGCGGTCTTGAATCTTGGTAATCCTGTGGAAGCCCATTGGGCGGTCGCAGGAGTCGGCGATTTCAACGAAGACGGCAAGCTCGACGTATTGTTTCAGCACGAGGATGGAACGCTCGCAGTTTGGTTTTTGGATGGCACCAGGACCCTCTCGATTGGTTTCCTCGAACCAAGAAACCCTGGCAATGCGCGCTGGCGAGTCGTAGGCACCACGGATCGAAACCGCGACGGAATGCCCGATCTGCTATTCCAAAACGAAGGTGACGGAGGGTTGGTCGTTTGGCTCATGTCGGGCCTTAGGTTGGTGGAAGCGCGATTCGTGAATCCTTTTAGACCCGGAGGCACTTGGCGCGTGGTGGCGCCCTAGAATGGAGGCGCCTCAGGCGTCCGCAGGCGCGAGCCCGAGTTTGCCGGTTCTTCTGGCGTGCCGGCCATAGACGCACTCGAATAACGGGGATGCCATGAGGGTGGTGACGATGGCCATGAGGACCATGATGGAAAACAGGGGAGGCTGAATCACACCTTTCTGCAAACCGATGTTGATGATGATGAGTTCCATGAGACCTCGGGAATTCATCAAGGTGCCAACGGCAAGAGCGGTGCGATTGTCTTCTCCATTAAGACGCGCCGCTGCCCAACAAGCCCCTCCTTTGCCTAGGCAGGAAGCCAGCAAGACGGCAAGGGCAATCAAAAGCATTGCCGCGTTATTGACCATGTCCAGGCGCGTATTGAGGCCGGAAAAGGTGAAAAACATCGGGAGCAGAAAGACGACCGCGAATGGTTCGAGTTGGCGCTGCAATTGAGCGGCAAAGAGGCCGCGTGGCATCGCAACTCCCAGGAGGAAGCCTCCGAAAACGGCGTGAATGCCAATCGCATCGGTGAACCAGGCGGCCAACATGAAGAGCATGAGCGTAATCGCGAGCAATGACGGAGTGAGCTTCCCGGCTCTCTCGGCCGCGGCGCCAAGGTGTCGAAGCAGTTGCCGGCCGACGGTGAGAACTAGGACGCCGTAGGCGATGCCGCCGGCGATGGCTTTAACGGCCACAGCGGCTCCGGCGCCAAAGCTCGCGAGGACAATCGCCAGAACACACCAAGCCGCAGCATCGTCAATTGCGCCCGCCGCCAAAGCCAGTGTGCCTAATGCCGTGCCGGTCAAACCGCGCTCATAGATGATCCGGGCCAACATCGGAAAGGCCGTGATCGACATGGCCGCTCCGAGGAATAGAACCGCCTCGAATGTTTTCGCTTTTTCGGAAAACAGCCCCGGTACTTTGACGAGCCAGAACGCGAGGATGGCACCCAGTGCGAACGGCACCAGCATGCCGGAAATTGAAACCGCCGCGGCGCTGCGGGCACGACTCCGGAAGAGTTGCGTGTTAAATTCCACGCCGACGAGGAACATGTACAGGCCAACTCCCAGTTGCGATCCGACGAAGAGGAACTTCAACGATTCTTCAGGAAAAATCGCCTTCTGAATCTCAGGGAGGAACAGGCCGAGAAGAGACGGCCCCATGAGGACGCCCGCGATCATCTCGCCGACGACCTGGGGTTGGCCGATCCTGCGCGCCATGACGCCCACCAGCCTGCAAATTGCGAGGATGAAGAACATCTGAAGAAAGAAAGCGACGGAAAGCTGGGCGCCGGTCATAGTACGTATGCGTAGTAATCGTAGCCTTCACGAAGGTCAACCTTTTCTTCCCATTATTTGCTCAGCCGGAAGCAATCATGGCCAGGAACCGTAGCCGCCGGCGTCAGGAGGCGGATTTCGGTTTGAACCACAGCGTCCGCCTCGTCACCTCCCCGGCTACGAAGCGGCGGTTGATGGGAAACAGGAGTCTCGCCCCACCCGGAAAACGTTCAACTTGTCGCAGGTCGTTTCAACGGAGTTTGATGAGTACAAACGCTGCGAATTCATCACGGACGGGCACATTGATTGCCTGTCCATCATAATTGCCCTCTAGAATCGGTTTTCCGAAGAACTCACGAGGATGCAGGATACGGAATCGTTCCCCTTGCCGCAGGAAATCGTTGAGCTGGACCTCCATCGACGGCCGTTTGTCCCAGTTGAACACAACAAGGTTTGCGCGATCTGAATCATATCGATTCGGGAGCAAGAAAACATTGGTGCCGGACGGCCTGGAAGCATTGTCCGACAACACTCGATTGTCCTCATTCGTCACGCTTTTGTATTTCTCGACAGCAAGGTTGCCGCCGATGATCCAGTTGCCGCGCATTTCACAGTCCTCATTGTGAGGGGCGTTGTAGCCAATTCGCATGGACACTCTGTAAAGGAAGTTCGTCAACACTCGGATGTTGCGGCTGGGTCTGCCACTGCCGATGAGAAAGGGGCCGCCGTTGTAGCAAATGTTCCCGGTCACGAGGTAGTTGTTGACGTCGGCGCGGCTTGAACCGTAGGCATGCAACGTGTAGCCGTGGCCGCCGGTCAGGATGCAATCCGAAATGGTTTTGATCCCGTCGTTGTTCTGAGTGTAAATGGCGTGGCCGTGGCCGCGGTCAGGCGCCTCCCAGCCGTTGTCGTAGATGATGCACCCGTGCAACTCGCTCTCCTTGGAGCCGGCCCACCAACTGACACCCTGGGCGTTGTCGTGGATGACGAGGTTAATAAACCTGCAGTTCTTGCCGCTATAAACGTTCAAGCCGCCCCACGGACGATCGTAGCCCTTCGGGCTCGATCCCGGCTCGTCGAACCTGCGGGTCATGGCCAGATTCTCCGAGACGATCAATTCGAGGTCGCGGAACCAAAGATGAGTGGAGGGAGGTTGAACATTCAGTCCGCCGTCGATCGTCGCACGTTGGCCGGAAATGGCCCGCACGTGGATGGGGTGCCCATCGCTTCCAGCCAGATGAACTGCGTAACCCATGGCTCCGCGTTTTCGATCAGGGTGTTTGTAAGTGCCGCTGGCGAGCCAGACTGTGTCGCCTGGTTCAACGGAGCGGTTGCCTTGAAGCGTGGAATCCAGGTCCCAGGGAGAATTCGGCTTGCCCGAATTGGCTGGAATTCCGTCCGGCGCGACATGCCATTCGGCTGCGTAAGCTCTCTTGCCGACGACCACCACGATCAGGGCAGTGAGGAGGATCCTCAAAAAGAGCGCTTCGGGCCACGGAAGCCATGCAGGACAGGGAAAGAGCGAAACGCAAGAGGACTTCTTCATGGTCTTACTTGATGATAGGGAACGCCTGGTGGGGATGCTCAAGTTCCCTGTTTTCGGTTTACTCCGTGGTTCGGACTCATTTTTCGGGGATCACCGCAGCTCAAGATCGGAGGGTTTCACGCCCTTTTTGTATTTCCCGAATCCGAAAAACGTTGGGGTGAACTCGCCGATAATATCCACGTTGCTCTTGGCCGGGATTCTTTCTTCAAGGCCCAAACCCCAATAGCAGGAGTTCACGAGCAATCGGCGCAAGTCCGGGCTCTCCAGATCCGGTGCGGCGCCAATGGTTGTGGTAATCACGCGGGACGATTTGCCAGTTTCGCCAACGTACTCTCGGATCCAGATGAGTGGCATCATCGGATCATTCTTTGGTCCGTCCACCGGCGGATCGGTTGGTTTCATCCCCGTGAGCACTTGGCCGTACACCAAGGTCTTGGCCTCTTTGGGCAAGTTCTTGATGCCGTACACATCTGATGAGCCCCAGATATCAACCACTCCTTTGAGGATGGGATGGTTTTTCATGGCCTCGTTAATGATCCCGCGGGTGCTTTCTTTGCCGTGATTTCCGTGGTGGTTAATCCAAGTATCTCCCAAGACCTGCTGGCCGAAACCTCCCTGCCATTCCTTGCTCCGCCAATCCCACTTCGCGTAATGGCTTTGCTTGTTCCGTTTGATTTCGAAAGCATGCGTCGAAGTGCGCAAACCGAGGATGGGCTTGCCTGAATTCAGAAAGTCCGCGATGTATTTCATGTGTATGTCGGGCGGTTCGCGGAAGCGCGTGAAAAGAACCATCATGTCGGCGCTGCTGAGCGTTTGAAGCCCAACGATGTTCGTCTGGTTGTTGGGGTCGATGGTGCCATCTGCGGGGTTAATGGAGAAGAGCACGGTGCATTTGAAACCGTGGTGGGAGGCCAGGATCTTGGCGAGCATCGGCATTCCTTCCTCAGAGCGATATTCCTCATCTCCGGTCACGAACACGATATGTTTGCCTTTGCCCGGACCGTTTTTGCCCTCAAAGACGGCCCAGTCTCCACCGTGAACTCGATTGGCAGGGAGGAGGCCGAAAGTGAAGGTCATCGTTGCCAGGAATTTGATCGCGATCCTTTTCGTGAGATTCATGAGGCCATTCATAGCTCGTCATGAGTAAAACGACAATGAGAAGAAGGGAGTTTTTCTTGTGCAAAAATTCGTGCAGATTTCGTTTAATTCGGCCCATGAACTTGTCCGCGGGCGCCATGACTGCATCTCGAATCTCCTCGGCTATCGTGCTCTTGCTCTTCATTCGGTCCGTCTTGGGTGCAGATGCGAACGGAGAAGACTGGCCGCAGTTTCTTGGACCGCGCGCGAATGGGACTTCTTTTGAAACGGGCTTGCTTCAGAAATGGCCCGCACGCGGTTTGCCGCTCGTTTGGGAAAAAACCATCGGCACCGGCTACAGCGCGCCGTCGGTGCGCGGCAATCGGCTTGTCCTGCATCATCGGCTTCGAGACGAAGAGATCGTCGAATGTTGGGAGGCTGGCACAGGCCAACCGCTTTGGCGCCACGGATATCCCAGCCAATATGTCGATCCTTACGGTTACAACAATGGACCTCGGTGCACGCCGTTACTGACGACGGATCGTTGTTATACTTTTGGAGCAGAGGGCAAACTCGTGTGCCTGGACCTGGAGACGGGTAAGCTTCGCTGGCAGCGCGACACCGGAACCGAATGGAATGTTCCGCCGGCATTCTTTGGTGTCGGGAGCACACCGATTCTGGAAGGGGACCTCCTGCTCGTAATGGTGGGCGGCCAACCGGATTCGGGGATGGTGGCTTTCGACGCGAGCACGGGAAAGACCGTCTGGGAAAGCGTGGGCAAGAAGAATTGGACCGGCGTTCCGATGACCGGCTGGCCCGGAGAGCGCACCGTGGTCTGGAATCCATTCGAGAAACAGGCGAGCTATGCCACACCCGTGGCGGCTATGGTCCACGGGAGGCGTCGCGTGTTCTGTCTGATGCGGCAAGGATTGGTATCGCTCGATCCGAAGACAGGCGTTGTCGATTTCAGCCGTTGGTTCCGGGCTCGGCAGAATGAATCGGTCAACGCGGCGAACCCAGTCGTAGTGGACGATCTGGTTTTCATCTCGACGGCGTACTACAACGTCGGTTCGGTGCTGCTCAAAGTGAAGCCGGATGACAAGAGTGTCGAGGAGGTCCGCAGAGATACAGTCCTGGAGATTCATTGGACCACACCGATTCACCACGAGGGATTCCTCTACGCCTTCAGCGGACGGAACGAGCCCGACGCTCATTTCCGTTGCGTGGAGTTGAGAACAGGAAAACTGATGTGGGATCGTAACGAAAGCTGGGTCCCCTACAGCACCAAAACACCCGCGGTTTATGGCCGAGGTTCGGCGATCCTGGCCGATGGGAAATTGATCGTGCTGGGGGAAGGCGGAAAGCTTGGACTATTCAGAGCCAATCCAATGCAGCCCGAAGAGATTTCGAGCTTTCAGGTTCCGCCGTTGCATTTTCCGTGCTGGGCGGCGCCCGTGCTGTCGAAAGGGATGCTTTACTTGCGCAGCGAAGACCGGTTGGTGTGTCTCAACGCCGGTCAGAAGTAGCGCCGGGTCACCGTTCGCTTGACCAAGAACGACCCTTTTAGTGTCCCGGGCGGGAGGTTGGCCGCGACGGTTCCTTGCGCTGAGTGCTCAAATGAGGTTTCCATGTTCTCCTCGAGCGGAGCCAGGGCAAGGTCGAGCGGAAATTTTCCCCAAAATCGAAAGGCTCCGAAGGTGGTTTTGACTCGCATGCCTTGAGGAACGTTGGGCCTGAACTTTTTGATATACACTTTCGCCGCCAGATCAAGGCAGTCCACGTTATCAATCCTGGAAATCTGTTCCAACGTCGTCCGGCCTTGGATGTCGGCGGCGGAGATGTTCAGATTCTGTCTTCGGAACAGAAGCACCATCGGTTCGGTGTGGATGTCCCAGCTCTCTCCGATTTTCTTGGGCGTGTTGGTGCCGAAAATCTCGTCATCGCTCGGCTCGGAACCAGAGAAATCGATGGTCAAGGCGAGGGTTCTCGCGACTTCGCTGTCCGGGGACTTTCCGTCCACGAGATGCTTCGCTCGCCCCGCTTCCGACGAGACCATGACAACAGTCTTCGGCGGGAGCAATTCCCGTTTGTACGTGCCTTCGACACGAACGCAATTTGAAATCGTGCAGGAAGCCCTGAGGACTCGGCCTTTGGGATCGGTTTCGAGGATTTTCAAGAAAGAATCGACCTCGACGATGAAATCTGTTCGTTGTTCCGGCAGCGCTCGCCCTCCGGCGCTGATTGCGGCCTTATGAGTTTCCTGGAAGCGGGCCGAGAGCAGGAACTGCTGGCCGGCGGTCGCCCGGCGTTGCAATTGGATTTTGTACTCCGCGCCCATGGCGGCCACGGCGGAACTGAGAGCGAAGAGGAGAAGGCGGAGCGAGAGATTCATCACTGGCAAAGTATCCGGTTTTTCTGGGAAACTTCAACGAGATCATGTGCGGCAATTCCTGCTTGATGGTCCGCCTGGAGGAGCTTAACGTTCGCCTTGGATTTGGCCAGGGCCCACGGAATGTGGACTTGCGAACCCCGCCAGGGCAGGAATGCAGCAACGGTAGTTAGCTCTGCAT
>JACQWK010000609.1 GCA_016209525.1 Verrucomicrobiota bacterium | reverse complement strand
TGGGAGAGGGAGAAAACAACGGTGGCAGTGTCAAGATGGGCCCTCCAAGGGTCCATTGGCGAAATGAAACTGGAATCACCGGATCATTTCCGTTACGGTTCGCGTCCGTATGAGCGAGATCCCAAACTCCAAAGCTGCGCCTGGCAATTTCAAGCCGTTTGTGGCTCCGGAGAAAATCGTGCCGGAGTTTACGTTCGTCCCAATTCTTGTCGGATCACTCCTCGGCGTGATCTTCGCCGCCAGTTCCGTCTATCTCGGCCTCAAAATCGGATTGACAGTCTCAGCCTCCATTCCGGTCGCCGTCCTTTCGATCACCATCTTTCGTTGGTTTAGCCGCTGGTTCAAGACCCGCCGAGCGACCATTCTGGAGAACAACGTCGTGCAGACCACGGGCTCAGCGGGGGAGTCGCTCGCCGCGGGCATTGCTTTCACGTTGCCCTCGTTGCTCCTGATGGGATTCGAGATGGAGATGGTCCGCGTCCTCCTCGTCGCGCTGTTCGGGGGCCTGATCGGAGTGCTGATGATGATCCCGCTCCGGCAAGGGCTCATCGTCAAGGAACATGGAAAACTCACCTACCCGGAGGGGACCGCGTGCGCGGATGTCCTGATCGTCGGCGAACAGGGTGGAACCAACGCCAAGACCGTCTTTCTCGGATTCTTCGTCGGACTGGGCTACGCTTTTCTGAATCTCATCGCGAAACTTTGGTCGGACGCCGCCGTCTTCACCGGGAAAATCATCACCTTCGGCGGAAACTTGAAGGGCGCGCTGCTGGCGGTTGAGGTGTCGCCGCCGATGCTCGGAGTGGGCTACATCATCGGGCCGCGAGTTGCCGCCAACATGATGGCCGGGGGCTCTCTGGCGTTCTTAATTTTGGTGCCGCTGATCCATCTGTTTGGCGATGGGATGGCCACGCCGATGTATCCAGAGACCGAAAAACTGGTCTCAGCCATGAGCGCCAAAGAGATTCGCAACAGCTACATTCTTTACATTGGAGCCGGCGCGGTCGCCACCGGCGGATTCATTGCCCTGGCCCGCGCGATTCCCACCATCCTGGCGGCTTTCGCCGGCGGCCTGCGCAACTTGAAGGCCAGCGCTGCCTCCGGCGAGTCGCGGGGACGGACGGAACAGGATCTCCCGATGACCGTTGTTCTCGGCGGATCATTGGCCATCGCCGCCGCCATCTGGCTCGCCCCGGTGCTGCAGATCAGACTTTTGTCGGCCGTGTTGATCGTGCTCTTCGGTTTTTTCTTCGTTACCGTCTCGAGCCGCATCACCGGCGAAATCGGTTCGTCCTCGAATCCCATTTCAGGGATGACGGTCGCGACGCTGCTGATTACGTGCGCCATCTTCGTGGGGATCGGGTGGACCGGCGCCGACTTCAAAGCTCTCGCGCTCACCACTGCCGCGCTCGTTTGTGTCGCCGCGTCCAATGGCGGCACGATCTCGCAAGATTTGAAGACCGGTTATATCGTGGGCGCGACCCCGCGGCTGCAGCAGCTTGCGATCCTGATCGGCGCCGTGGTCTCGGCGCTGGCCATTGGAGTCATTCTTCAAGTCCTCGACGTCGCACACACAACCTACAAGCCGGTTGCGTACGGGGATTTTCGTATGCGGGTGCCCCCCAACGCGGCCTCGGCCCGCGGTCCTGACGGGCAGAGCTACAAGCTGGTTTATGTGCGCGAGGCCACTGGGCCCCTCGCGACTCGCGGCCGTTACCTCGTCCGCGACGATGGCAGCGTCGCCTTCGCGGTCGTCGCGAGCGTAGATCCAGACTTCCCGTGGCGTCTCGAGCGCAAAGCCTTCTCCGGCGCGAAACTCCCGCTGTTGGAAAAGCGCAGCTACCCCGGGGTGAGGATGGAAATCCCGGCAGGCGCGCCGGCGCAGCGAGGGCTCGATGGCAAGGATTACCGAGTCGTCACGGTCGCCGAGGCCAAAGAGGCGGTTCCTGCCGGAGGCTACCTAGTCGCAGCCGACGGGCAGATAACGTACTCGATGAATCCGGCCACGGAGCGGGGACTCGACCATGCAAATTACCGCGTTGTCCAAACCGAGCGCGAGGAGAACGGTGTGCCAGCCGGGCGCTACCTCGTGGACGAAACAGGCGCCGTCACTCACGTCATGCACGAGAATTGGAAGTTCGACGCGCCAAAGGCCCAACTCTTCGCCCTGATCATCGATGGCACCCTGGACCGGCGCATCCCTTGGGGTTTGGTGCTGGTTGGAATGCTGTTCGCAGTGATCATGGAGCTAGTCGGGGTCTCTTCTCTCCCCTTCGCGGTCGGCCTCTATCTTCCCATCTCGACTTCGGCAGGCATCTTCACCGGTGGAATCGTTCGCCGCCTTGTGGACCGCAAGCGCGGGGAGCGATCCGCACTGGAAGCCGAGTTCTCTCCCGGAGTGCTCATGGCCTCCGGTCTGATCGCCGGGGGCGCCATCGCCGGCGTCCTGCAATCGATCATCGCCTTCTACGAGAAGGAGAGTGTCTTCGACTGGAGCGGTTCTCTTCCCGGCTTGGCGAAGAACGAGACCTGGTGGCCAATGCTCCTTTTCCTAGCCATGGCGCTTCTGCTCTACCGCATCGGTCGGCGCGGTCAGCCGACAACCTCGCGCGGGTCTTCTTAGTATGAGCCACACCGAGTCACGTCTCCGTTCGATCCCGGCGGTCGAGAGAATCCTTCAGGCTTTAGGCGAAACGGGTTTGCCGCGCCCCGTCGTCGTCTCCCTCGTGCGCCGCGAGTTGGCCGGATTGCGCGGCGGGGACAAGGTTCCTCCTCTCGATGAAATCCTCGCTCAAATTCGCGGGGCCCTGGACGGCCTCCGTCTGAGCCGGATTCAACCGGTCATCAACGGCACCGGCATTCTCGTTCATACGAATCTGGGCCGCTCCCCGCTTGGGCCGGAGGTCGTGAAGACGCTGGCCGAGATGGCGGCGAACTACAACAACCTCGAGTATGATTTGGCCGGCGGCGAGCGCGGCGGACGGGCCGGCTACCTGGAGCGTAATTTGGCGCTATTGTGCGAGGCGGAGGCGGCCACGGTCGTCAACAACTGCGCGGCGGCACTCGTTCTGATTTTGCGCCATCTCGCCACAGGAGAACGGAACGAAGTCATCCTTTCACGAGGTGAACTCGTGCAGATCGGGGGCGGTTTTCGCATTCCGGAAATTCTCGAAGCCAGCGGCGCTCAACTTCGCGAAGTCGGCACCACGAACAAGACTTCGCTCAAAGACTACGAGCAGGCGGTCAGTCCCCGCTCAGGCCTGATTTTGAAAGTGCATCGGAGCAATTTTTTCATGGATGGCTTTGTCGAGTCGCCGTCCACGGAGCGGATCGCAGATCTGGCCAGGAAATGCGAACTCCCATTCGTCGAGGATCTCGGCAGCGGCGCGATGGTTCCGACCGAGCAAATCCCCGGCGTCGAACACGAGCCCACGCCGATGGAAGTGTTGCGGCGCGGCGTGGATTTGGTTTGTTTCAGTGGCGACAAACTCATGGGCGGTCCGCAAGCCGGAGTCATCGCGGGCAAGGCAAAGCTCGTGACGGCCGTGAAGCGGGAACCCTTCTTCCGCGCGCTGCGTTGCGACAAGCTGATTCTTTCCGCCCTGCAAACGACCGTGGAGCTCTACTTGGCGGGAGCTGGAGAAAAGTCCATGACCGGCGCGGCCTCCGTGCCCGTGCTGCAAATGCTCGAAGTTTCCAATGACGAACTCCGGCTTCGCGGGGAGAACATTGTCGCGGCGTTGGCGGGTCTCCCGCTCGAGGCCGGCGTCGGCGACGGCAATGCTCAAATCGGCGGCGGAACTCTGCCGCGGTCCGTCGTTCCCTCGGTCGCCGTCAATCTTGTCCCGAAGAGTCTGGCGTTGGAGAAATTCGCGGTGCGGCTCCGCACCGCCGCACCCCCAGTCGTGGGTTACATCTCGGAAGGAAGATTCAAGCTCGATTTGCGGACCATTTTCCCTCGGCAGGATGATGAGGTCGTGCGAGCCATTCGAACGGCGCTGGCCAACCGTCAGCCAGGCGAGGCAGGATGAGGTTTAGCGAATTAGTGCGGTTGCTGGAGCGTGACGGATTCCGACTTGTCCGCGAAAAAGGCTCCGTCCGGTACTACATGACAGCAATTCTCATTTTGACGACAGGCGCGACCTGCGACCCGCTTGTAGTCCCGGCTTTAGCCGGTTTTCTCGCGCTGGCCGGCTGAAGCCGGGACTACATACGGGTCATAATGAGAATTGCTGACTACATGAAGACTGGCCAGCCAAAATTGATTCGAGTAGATTTTCATGGTGCGAAGGAAGTTCCAACGGGAACGTGCCATACAATTTTGATGGCCGCAGGTCTGAAAGGAAATTAGCTAGGATCGCAGCTTGTTCGATCGTGGTCTCGAAGCGCCTATCCTGATGATGAACTTGTGCGCAGCGATATAAGAAGTGCGATGCGGCTCGATTTTCTCCAGTGACTACCCAACATTACATCCTCGCCACGGCGGGTCACGTTGACCACGGCAAGAGCGCCCTGGTCAAGGCGCTCACGGGCACGGATCCGGACCGGCTGCCTGAAGAAAAAGCCCGCGGGATCACCATCGACCTCGGTTTCGCCTTCCTGGAACTCGCAACCCTCAACCCTCAACCCTCAACCTTTCAGGTTGGCATCGTGGACGTGCCCGGCCACGAAGATTTCGTGAAGAACATGGTCGCCGGCGTGGGCTCGATTGACCTCGCGCTGTTCATCGTGGCCGCCGACGACGGCTGGATGCCGCAAACGGAAGAGCACCTTCAAATCCTGACCTATCTGGGCGTCGCCCGCGCGGTGGTGGCGATCACGAAGAGCGATCTGGCGGAATCCGAAACGCAGTTGGCGGAAACGGTGGCCCAGGTCCGCGACAAGTTGAGCGACAGCCCGTTTTCCGCGGCTCCCGTCGTTCCGACCTCCGTGATCAAGGGCACCGGCCTGAACGAACTCAAGCAAGCTTTAGCCGGCGTCTTGTCCGAGACACCTCCGCCGCCGGATATCGGCAAACCTCGGTTGCCCGTGGACCGCGTGTTTACTTTGCGAGGCATCGGGACCGTCGTGACCGGCACGTTAAACGGCGGGACGCTCAAGCGCGGCCAGAGCGTGGTCGTTCAGCCTTCGGGCAAGACCACCCGCGTCCGCGCTCTGCAAACCCACAATCGCGAGGTCGAAGCGGTCGGTCCCGGCACCCGCACGGCCCTGAATTTGCCTGACCTTGCCCGCCACGCGGATCAACAGAGCGACGCCATCCAACGCGGGGATGTGGTCACCTTGGCCGAGATTGGAACGGCCTCGGACACGCTCGACGTGCTCCTGACGAAATCGCGACGTCTGCTTGAGAGCAATCTGGGCGCGGCGCGGCCATTGAAAGACGGGACGCTGGTGTGGATTCACCACGGCAGCGGCCACGTGGCTGCGCGCGTCACGCTGCGCGATCGGGAACCGCTCGAAGCGGGCGGAAGCGTTCTGGCCCAGCTTCGTTGCGAATCTCGCCTCTTCGCCTTCGCGGGCGACCGCTTCATCGTCCGCGATTGGTCCGAAGAATCGACGCTCGGCGGCGGCGTGGTTCTCGACCCCGACGCCAACCGCAGACGGTTCCGCAGCGAGCCCCAGAGAATCTTTTTGGAAGCGAGAGCGCAGGTGCCCGATCAACTCACCGGCTATGTCGCGTCACAACTTGAGCGCGACGGCGCCGTCCGCCGCGGCGCGCTCCTGGCCAAGTCCCGGTTTAGCCCGGCGGGGATTGCCGAGGCGGCATCGCGGCTGGTCGCGGATCGCAGGGCCTTGCTCGCGGGAGAATGGCTGGCGGATTTCGGCTGGTGGCAAAGACTCCGCCAACGTGCGACGGAAGCCATCGAGGCCGAGCACCGGACGAAGCCGCAGCATCTCGGCCTGCCATTGAACGATTTGAGGAGCAAACTGGCCGACTTTCTCCCGGCTCCCGAAGTTTTCGACGCGCTCGTTGTCGATCTTTGCCGAAACGGCTTCGCTCAATCCGGGACGACCATCCGCAGAATCACGCATCGCCCCGCCTTGCCTCCTCAACTGCAAGCCGCCGGCGACCGAGTGCGCGGGACTTTGACGGCCAAAGCCTTCGAGCCGCCCTCGCGAAAGGAACTGGCGCCGGATGCCACCTCGCAGCAGGCCTTGCGCTTCTTGCTGCAAACGGGCGAAGCGGTCGAACTCGGCGACGAAGCGGTCTTGTCCGCCGCTGCCTATGCGCGGGCAACGGAGGTGGTGAAGAAATTTCTGAGCGAGCATCAGAGCGCCACCGTGAGCGAACTGCGCCAAGCCATCGGCGCCAGCCGGCGCATCGTCGTGCCGTTGCTCGAGCGGTTGGACAAGGAAGGGGTCACGCGGCGAGAGGGAGACAAACGCGTGCTGCGGCAGAAAGGGTGACGCAATACTGAGGAGCCAATCGGCTCCGCAGCGCACTGGAGAATCGCGACCGCGCGGCAGCGCAGCCCTGCCGCTGATTGCACTGGTGCGGATGAATCGCAGGCCGGCTATTGAGAAGCCCGTGAGATACACGACTGCCCGGCGTTCGTAGTCCCGGCTTTAGCCGGTCCGGTCCGCCTAAAGGCGGGACTACAAACCTTCTCCGTGTAGTCCATCCCACGGTCCCCTCAGTAAGCC
>JACQWK010000620.1 GCA_016209525.1 Verrucomicrobiota bacterium | reverse complement strand
GCTCCGGCAGGCTTGGTTTCATGGCTCTATATTGTATCTCTACAGATACAATATCAACCTAAAAGTTCAACGGAGACTCTTGCATTTCCGAAATTGGTTACTTTGGCGTCACAGGCCCATCCCCGACAACCGCACCACTTCTTCATTGGTCCCAATCGCCACCATGTACCTTCCAAAGACCGTCCGAGCCAGCACAAGCTGCGCTCCACCCACAAGAATCACGGCCAGCAAAAACGGCAGTGACAAGCCAAGGAAGGAGGTTTCGGCGATGGCAGCGACGGCGGACCCGATGTACTGCGTCTGTGAATTCGTCACGAAATGAGCGCCCCCCCGCGCCATCTCCAACATCCCTAAGGTGACGATGAATGAAGGGAGCCGCCAATGAATGGAAACCAAGCCGTTGAAGGCGCCACAACTCAACCCAACCGCCAAAGCGCAGGCCGCCGCCAACCACAGCGGCCACTGGAACTTCACCAGGCAGATTCCGGCGACGGCGCCACAAAGGCCGAGCACTGAGCCGACCGACAGATCGATCTCAGCGATGATAAGGATATAAGTCATGCCGGTCGCGATGAGGATGGCCGATGGAATCTGGTTGGCAATGGTGGTAAAGGTGGCTCTGCTGAAAAAGTGCTCGGTACTGAGGCTGAAAATCAGAACCAGCACCGCCAAGGCGATGGCCGTGCCGAGGTAATCGGCCAGAACGCCGCGAAGTCCAAAGGGCTTTCTGGTCAATGTTGGAAGATCATCCATAAACAGGGTGAGGAACGCCGCGTGTCAGTGCCTTTCCCCTCACCCCGGCCCTCTCCCCAGGGGAGAGGGAGAACCATGTCCCGCGGCGCGTCGAATCCGGCGCGCCAGGTTCAACCAGGTGCAGGCTCATATCGTCATTCCTTCGGCATTCTGGATTCGTCATTGGTCACTTCTTTCTTCAAGTATCCGCTCAGAGCCGCGGCCATGATTTTGTCTTGGCTCCACTCATTCCGGGCAAACGTGGCCGCGACTCGGCCAGCCGACATCACGACAATTCGATCGCACAACGCCAGGAGTTCTTTGAGATCCGAGGAGACCACCAAGATGGTTTTGCCTTTCTCGGCCAGGCTGGCCAGCAATTCGTAAATCTCGAATTTCGCACCCACATCGATCCCGCGCGTGGGTTCGTCGAAAATCAGAATTTCGCAATCTCGGAGCAGCCATTTGGCCAGCACTACCTTTTGTTGGTTTCCTCCGCTCAACTCCTGAACGGGCTGTTCCGGAGAGCGACACCGGATGGACAAGGCGCGCATCCAGCGCTCGACTTCCGTCGGTTGGGCGTCAGCGTTGATCCACCGAAAATGTGGGGCAGGTTTCCAGCCTGCCGGTTCTGGCGGCATCCTGCCGCCAGAACCACGGGGCAAGGACGCACCTTCAACCGGCGGACAAGATGTCGGCTCCACATTCTGAGACAGGTTCTTCCCGCCGTCGTCGAGACGAGAAGCGGTTTTGGGACTGGCAGCCAACCGCCCCAGTGTCATGTTGACGCCCACGGAAAGCGGAAGCAACAGCCCTTGCGCTTTTCGGTCTTCCGTCAGCAGCGCAATTCCGTTTCGCACGGCGTCGCGCGGGGAACGAATCCGTGTCGGCCGGCTGGCGCCGCGCAAGAAAATTTCTCCGGCGTCCGGGCGGTCCGCGCCGAAGACCGCGCGCATCGTTTCCGTGCGTCCGGAGCCCATGAGTCCGGCGAAACCGAGGATCTCGCCGCGGCACGCTTCGAAACTCACTTCGCGCACGGCTGTTTTGCACCGCAGACCACTCACCCGCAAGGCGACAGAGCCGGCCGGCTTGCCACGGCGAGCGGAGCCCGGAGCCAAGTCCCGTCCGACCATGAGGCGAATGAGCAGGTCCAAAGGCAGTTGCTGACTCGGCTCCGTGGCCACGACCTTTCCATCCCGCAGCACCGTCACCCGATCGGCAATTCTCTGGATTTCTTCAAGGCGATGCGAGATGTAGAGGATCCCCGCGCCTCGGTCCCTGAAGATCCTGATTTGCTCGAAGAGCAGTTCGACTTCAGAATCGGTCAGAGCCGCCGTGGGCTCATCCAGAATCAAGACGCGGCAATCCCGCGAGAGGCCCGCGGCGATTTCGACCAGTTGTTGGCGCCCAATTCCCAAGGAATTGACCGGGACATCCGGGTCCAGGCCGCGCAGGCCGACCCGATGGAGGATCCGCCGCGCATCCGCGTTCAATCGCCTGTAATCGATCCATCCCCAGCGGTGGGGCAATCGGTTCATGAACATGTTTTCGGCCACGGTGAGATGGCCGACCAGATTCAGCTCCTGCATTACGATTTGAACGCCGCGTTCTTCAGCTTCGATTTTCCGCCGCGGCGCATAGGGCTGGCCGTTCAGAATCATTTCACCGGCATCCTGGGAAGTTAATCCGGCGATGATTCGCGCGAGCGTGCTCTTGCCGGCGCCGTTCTCCCCGACCAACGCGTGGACCTCGCCCCGCCGGAGGGTGAGATGGACGTCCGAGAGCACGTCGGCGGCATAGGATTTGCAGACTCGGGCAACGCTCAGCAGGTTCTCTGCGGGCGGAAGAGCAGCCATGGTGAAATTCGTCATGCCCGATGTCGGCCTCAGATTGTAGCCGAGCCTGTGCGAGATGTCAGCGATCGAGTCGAACGATGGAGTTCTGAAGTGCGATTCCCTCTCCCTTGAGGGAGAAGGACAGGGCGAGGGTGAACGCCTTGGACAAACCGAAGCCGTCTGGAATTGGCGACGTTTCTCCCTCACCCCGGCCCTCTCCCGCTGGGAGAGGGAGAACCTTCGCCGTGAGCGCAGTGGCGGGGGGAATTGCCAAATCCGTCCCAGCGTTCTCAAGCAGAACCGGTGTGAACGCCGCGGTCCTCCACCGTCAACTTGTGGAGGCAAGCGTAACATCCACGGACGTTTTTTCGTCTTTATCCGAAAGACGGGGCCGCTACACTGCCCCTCAATTCTAAACTCACGAACCGTTCCAGCGCATGAATGTGAACGTGCAATTTACCGTCAACGGACAACTCCAGCGTCTCTCGACCGATCCGCGGCGAACGCTCCTGGATGTTCTTCGCGAGGACCTCGGTCTCACGGGGACTAAATGCGGCTGCGGCGAAGGCCAATGCCGGGCTTGCACCGTGCTCCTCGATGGAAGCCCGGTGCGCTCCTGCCTCACCGAGATCACCGAGGTCGAGGGCCGCAAGGTTGAAAGCATCGAGGGCTTGGGGAGGAACGGACGCCTTCATCCCGTGCAGGAAGCTTTCATCCAGGAAGGCGCCATGCAATGCGGGTATTGTGTGCCTGGGATGATCGTAGCGACCGTGGGCCTCTTGCGGCGCAACCCGAAACCCACCCAAACGCAGATCCTCGACGCCCTCAACGGCAACCTCTGCCGGTGCTGCGGCTACGGCAACATCCTGAAAGCGGTCCAACGGGCGGTGCGATCCGTGGCACCGGCTGAATCCGCGACCTCCAGCAGAACCGGAAACCCGAAATGAGGATGTTGTCAAGGCAACGACATCTGCTTGGCGTAGCGCAGATTTGTAATCTGCCGTATCGCAGAATTCCATTCTGCGGACACGCTGGATTGCCAAGCGTTCCCGGCGTATCGCACGGCTGGCCGAGTGCAACTCGGCGATACAGCAGACGGCAAGTCTGCGCTACGACAACACACGAGACGCTGACCGAATGCAAGCCACGCGATCTATCGCCCGGGTCTGAAGCGTCCTCCACGTCTGATATGAACCTTCCAGCACCGTTATGAAAACGTCCTTCCCCGAACTCGAATTCACGGAACCGGAACGTTACGAACTTCACGAAGGCCCCTTCTATCATTTCGAAGTCAGCCGCCGCGAATTCGTTCAGGTCCTCGGCGCCGGCATCTTGATCTCGGTGGCTGTCCCGAGCGCGTTTGCGCAACGTTCGGGGCGTGGTGGCGGCACGGCCAACCTTGCCCAGAGGCTTCACCTTGGCGCGGACGGCATGATCACGGTATTCACCAGCAAGGTCGAGGTCGGCCAAGGTTCCCGCACCCAACTCACGCAAGCCGCCGCTGAAGAACTCGGCGTCCCAGTGGACCGTATTCGTCTCATTATGGCCGATACCGCTCAGGGTCCGGACGATGGCGGCACCGCCGGCAGCCGAACGACGCCGTCCACAGTTCCGGCGATTCGCCGCGACTGCGCCGCTGCGCGACAATTGCTCGTGAACACCGCGAGCACCGCCTTCAACATCGAGACCAAGGGCCTCTCGGTTCGCAACGGACTCGTGGAGGGGCTCGGTTCAGACAGACGGTTCGGGTATGCCGACTTGGCCAGCGAAAAATACGCTCAAGCGCTGAAACGCGACGCCGGCTCGGGGGTCGCTGTGACCGAAGTGGCGCAATGGCGCGTGCTGGGCACCGCAGTCCCGCGCGTGGGCGCCGTTGAGATCGCCACCGGCGCGCACCGATTTCCGTCGGATATTGTCCGGCCCGGCATGTTGTATGGCAAAGTTCTTCGCTCGCCGTCCTACGGGGCGGAATTGACGGAGATTGATCTCGGTCCAGCCCAGGCGTTGCCGGACGTGGCTGCGGTGCGCGACGGTGATTTTGTGGGCTTTGCCGCCCCCACTTCGTTCGCCGCAGAGCAAGCGCGGGATGCGGCGGCCAAGACGGCGAAGTGGAAAATTGCGCCCCATCCTTCCAGCGACGAACTCTACGATTACTTGCGAGCTCATGCCACATCCCCGCGTCCGCGGCGTGACCTGCGGGGTTCGCCGGATGATGCCCTTAAGACCGCGAGCAAAGTGCTCCGCGAGACCTATCACGTTGCCTATATTCAACACGCCCCGATGGAACCGCGTTCCGCGGTCGCCGAGTGGAAGGAGGGCAACCTGACCGTGTGGACCGGGAGCCAGCAGCCGGCGCGGGTTCGCCAGGACCTGGCCAGATCGCTGAGAATTCCTCAAGAGCGAGTACGCGTGATCGTGCCGGACAGCGGCGGCGGTTTCGGCGGCAAGCATTCCGGCGAGGTCGCGGTGGAAGCCGCGCGGCTGGCCCTGGCGGCAAAACGCCCCGTGTCGATTCGCTGGAGCCGCGAAGATGAGTTTACGTGGGCCTATTTCAGGCCCGCCGGAGTGATCGACGTGGCCGGCGGCCTGGATGACAAAGGCACCCTGGTTGCCTGGGAACACGTCAATTTCAACTCCGGCGCTTCGGCCATCGCCACCCCTTACGAAGTTCCCAATATCGCGACGGAATTCAAATCTTGCGACCAGCCGCTGCGCAGCGGTTCTTACCGGGCGCTGGCTTCGACGGCCAACGCGTTTGCGCGTGAATCGTTCATGGACGAATTGGCGGCCGCGAGCAAGACCGATCCCTTGGAGTTTCGATTGCGCCATCTGAAGAACGACCGTTTACGCGCCGTCCTCGTGGCGGCGGCCGAACGATTTGGCTGGCGCAACGAGTGGAAGCTGAATTCGGCGCGGCAGTCGATCGGCGTCGGTTTGGCCTGCGGAACAGAAAAAGGCTCCTATGTCGCCTGCTGCGCGAAAATTCAGGTCGATGAACGGGCCGGCACATTCAAGGTGCTGAAGGTTTGTGAAGCGTTCGAGTGCGGCGCGATCCAGAATCCCGGCAATTTGCAGGCCCAAGTCGAGGGCTGCATTGTCATGGGGCTGGGCGGCGCGTTGCGCGAAGAAATCCGGTTTAAGGACGGGAAGATTCTCAATCCCATGTTCTCGCAGTATCGTGTGCCGAGGTTCAAAGACGTGCCCGAGATCGAAACGATCCTCGTCAATCGGCCCGATCTTTCGTCGGTCGGCGCGGGCGAGACACCGATCATTGGGATCGCACCGGCCGTTGCGAACGCCCTGTTCAACGCGGCGCAGGTTCGCATCCGTTCCTTGCCCATCCGCAACGCGGCTTTGCGCGCGAGCACATGAAGCGGAGCGCCGGTCTCCGATCCGGCGCGAATCAACGTGAACAGAAAACCGCGCCGGGTCGGAGACCAACGCTCCAAATCTCAGGCGCGGGACCCTTGAAGAGACTCGCGAAAGTGGTCTCGTCGAATATCAAAATGCAAGTCCGGCAACTAGCAATCTTCGCCGTCCTATTCGGCATTTCCTGCATGGTGCTCGGTGCCGATGGAAAGCCTCCATTTAGCTTCGAACTTCAGGACGACCGGCTCATCATCTCGCATTCCACCAAGCCTATCCTCCACTACGTGTTCCGGGACGACCGCATCCGCCGGCCCTATTTCGCTCATGTGCGGACGTTGGATGGGATCCAAGTCTCGCGCCGACATCCGCCGGTCTCAGGCGAAGATGCGACCGACCATGACACGATGCATCCTGGAATCTGGATCGCCTTTGGGGACATCAGCGATGAAGACTTCTGGCGCAACAAAGGAACTATCCGCCACGAACGGTTCGACCTCGGTCCGGTTTTAGCGAACAACGAGCTGACTTTTGCCACCGAAAACACACTCCTCAGTTCGGTCTCTCAACCGATGGCGAGACTGGTGAACCGCATTTCTTTCTCCGCTCAACCGGAAGGTTACCTTCTGGTTTGGGACGCGAGCTTCACTCCAACCATGGAAAATTTCTATTTCGGCGATCAGGAAGAAATGGGTTTTGGGGTCCGAGTCGCGACGGCGATTATCGAGAAGAACGGCGGCACAATCTCGAACAGCTCAGGGCTCAAAGGCGCCAAGGCGACTTGGGGAAAGACTGCCGCTTGGTGTGATTACTCCGGCGTGATCGATGGACGACGCGTGGGCGTGGCCGTCATGCCCGATCCAAAGAACTTTCGCTTGAGTTGGTTTCACAACCGCGACTATGGGCTCATGGCGGCAAATCCTTTCGGACAGAACGCATTCACCAAAGGGCCGAAAAGCAAAGTAGGAATCGCCAGGGGTGAGACATTTCGCATCCGATGGGGAGTATTCATCCATTCCTCATCGGAAACGGATTCTCCCGGCCTCGAACGGATTTACCGTGATTTCTTGATGGCGTTGCGGTGATCAGCCAAAGAATCAGCCCAAAAAGGCGGTTCCTGAAACCACAAAGAAACCAAGGAACGGATGATGAAGGAATCGAGAGAATTGCGCGCCTCACCTCCCAGGTGAGGACGAGGTGTGCTCTCCATGAACCTCCCGGTGGGGCGAGACTCCTGTCGAGCCCTGACTTCTTTGCCAGCAAGGATTCCAGGGCTCGACAGGAGTCTCGCCCCACCGATGGACAAGTTCATGGTCACACTCCCCGTGTTTGAAATCGTGGAGGCATCCAAAAGCCTCCCCCCCTCACCGGGGGTTGGGGCCGGTGGAGGGGGAGAGGTGGTTCCCAATGATGAAAGAAGATCGTTCGATATTCGAATCGTTTGCCGCGATCCCGCAGGTTCTCAATGCGATAAACCTCGGTGCCTCGCTATCGGCGGAGTCGATAAAACTTCGCGGCTCCCGCAAGAGCCGTCTTAAAGGGACTCGCCGCGGTCGAAGGTGTCCACGGGCCCGACACTGCGTCGGCGGATTCCAAAGTACCCGGCCCCGACCATTCGACGACGATGTCATTGCCTTCGCGACGGATGCCGCTGAATTTGGGAGCCTCACCGGTGGGCGGAGGAGCGACACGGGAATCCGCGGGTCCGGTGCCGGTCGGCGAGTAGTTTGGATCGGAAGTGATGATCACTTTGTCGAGCGCGAACCCGTCCTCACGCATCCAGATGTTGACGGTGTGCAATCCTGTGGTGGGCACCTCAATGGTCGATCGGGTGTTACCCTGGATGTTGCCCACCCACCGCCAGGTCGTGCTGAAGCCGGGAGTTCCGTCAATTCGCCGGGCGGAGTCCGGGTTGTCGCCATCGATGCCGGCGTTGACCGAATCATTCTCGCCGACATTCGGCTCTTGGGCGAAACCTCTGACCCAAATGTAATGGGTGCCGGTTTTGGCAAAGTTGACCCTGTAATCCAAGCGCGGACTCATGGTCAGGAGATCGGGGTAGTTGCTTTGGTTCACGGCGACATTCGGCGTCGATTCCATATATCCCTGAGCCGAAAAACCGGCAAAGAAGGCCCCGAAAATCCAAGTATGATCCCCTTGCGGAGTCAGCGCGTCGTAATTCTCCGCCTCGGTGACGATGAGTCCATCGGCGCCTTGCTGGAGCGGCGCCAATCCGGTGGGCGCAGAACGGATGGTCACAAACGCAGAGCTGAAAGTCCGCGTGACCGCTGGAGTTGCCGTGTCAGCATAGCTCAGTTTAACGTCGATTCTTGAACCGGCCGGAAGATCGGCGGCTGGTGTGTAGGTCACGGTGGTTCGCGCGCCGGTTTTGTTCACCGCCGCCGCGACGGGCGAGCCATTGACCGACAACTGGATCGAGTTCGACGCCACCTGAACTGTTCCATCCGCCAAAATAATCTCGATCTTGGGCTTGAGGGCGACGCCAAGCGCACCGTCTGCCGGGAGGACCGATTCGATGGTGGGTGGATCCGGCTCGCCTACACGCAGACTCTGAGCGGGACCCAAACCCGTGGGAGTGAAATTCTCGTCGGCGGTGAGCAACAGCTTGTCGATGATCACGCCGTCCTCCCGCATCCAAACGCTTATCGTGTGCTCGCCGGCGGTCAAAACGTCGATGGTGGGATTGCCCGTGGACGGGGATTGCCTCGCTCTTGCCCAGACGAACGACGTTCCCCAGCCTGTGATCCGGTCCGACGTGTCCAGTTCTTGTTTGTCCAATCCGACGTGGAGCGAATCTCCGGAGCCGTCCTTGCCGTATCCTCTCACCCAAACGAAATAGGTTCCCGGTTGAGTGAAATTGACCTTGAAATCGAGTCTGGGACTCTGGTCGGAGAATCCCGGCGTATCGTTCCGGCTCACACCAATATCAGGACTCGATTCCATGTAACCATCGCCGGAATACCCAGCCAGAGCCGTCCCGAAGTTCCAGGTGTGGCCTCCCTTAGGCTCGATCGCGTGGAAATTCTCAGCCTCAACAACGATAGTGCCGTCCTTGTTTGGCCGGAATGGAGGCAACAGCAACGGTGGACGCTCGGTCGTAAACTTCCAGGAGTCCGTAAACGAGGCTGGCGGCGAAGCGGTGTCGCTGAAGCTCACAACGACCGTAACCGCCGCACCGCCCGCAAGTGGAGTCGCCGGTTTGGCGGTCAGTTTCGTGCGCGTTCCGGACTTGCTGATCGTCGGGCCTACGGACGTTCCGTTCAACGTCATCTTGATCGAGCTCTGATTGACTTGAGTTGCGCTGCCGTCTTCGATCTCGACCACGATCGTCGTGTCGAGCGCGACCCCCGATTGTTCGGGGGCGGGCAAGCGGGTCACCACCGCGACTGGGAAGCTCGCGGGTCGTTCCAGAGCCCACTTCACGGCGGCATCGAACAGAGCATAAGCATTCTCGGTGTAGGCGCCGGGGGCGGTGCTGGCATTGAAGAAAAACGCCACTCGCCGGCTGGGCACAATCGTCGCGTTGTCAGCCAGGCGGGATCCTGTGTCATAGGCCCAGATCGCGATCCGATCCACGTCGATGTCTGGCGTGGCGTTGGTGGCAATAATGAGCGCCTCTCTACCAATCGTGAGGGGAACTGCCGAGGAACTAACGACAGCCGCGTCGCCGGGATTGACGATGTCAACCGTGCCGGATTTTCCAGCCGCCAAGGGATGGCTCTTGTTGGCGCTGTTGATCGCGAGCGAGGTGTGCCCGTTGGCATTGCCGTAGGTGTCTGCGGTCTGCAGCGTCAATTCGTCGTTGAGCGCCGGCTCGTAGTTGATCACCGGAATGCGGCCCGCCCGCAACGTATTCCGGCAAAGAGGATTTACGCCCGGTTCACCGCTGCCAGTGCTGGACGAGATGAGGACCAGGTCGATCCCAACCGTGTCCGCAGCCGACACGGTGCTGTCATCGGCCAAGGTAACCTTATGCTTCTGGCCGGTGAGCCGGTCGAAGACTTCTTGGTCGTGGGCATTTGCGGTGGTCGCGGGGTCCACCACACTATTGATCACAAAAAGAATGTTGGCGGCGTTGAGCGTGGCTTGCCCAAGCAGCGCCATGGCCAGTACTAGAGTCAGCGAGCAGCATCGTTGACTGGGACGATTGGATGCATTCTCATGCTTCATGATGGGTTCCTTTCACGTTTCAGGCGGACAGACAGGATGGGACAACAGCTCAATGATTATTCTCGTTCTGGTGCTCTGAACTCAGCGAGCGTTTCAAAAGCCGGCTCCCCAACGCAGAGCAAACTTAAGGCCTGCTCCCATTGGGCGACCTCGCATCGAATTCGAAGCCAGACGAGTTGGCTGCCTTGCTTCTCAGACTTGATTCAACGAAACGATGGCCGACACGATGTGCGAATTAGCCTTACAAACACGAACCAGTGGTTGGCGAACTCGGCTGTTATAGGGAACACTTATGATGATTGGACAGCGGAAGGAAGATTGTCACGCCGTCAATCGTTCTGGTCTTGAGTAGGACTTTTGATCTAGCCCCTTTTCCGGCAAACGCGGGTGGCAAACCGATCGACGAGGACAACTTGGAGTTTGTGAAAACCTTTGGCGATGAGCTCGTGTTCATCATGGGCTTCCACCTGAAAGGAAACTTGGGCGCCTTCCACGTGGACGATTCGAGCGCGGCACGTCACGGTCGCGCCAACCGGCGTCGGAGCCATGTGGGTGATCTCAATATTTGTTCCCACCGTGCTCTCGCCGGAATCCAGGCACGGCAGCACGGCGTCACGCGCGGCATGTTCCAAGAACCAGATCAGCCAAGGAGTGCAAAGCACAGCCGGCATCCGCTCATCCGCAAAGTCGATGGCGTGCGCCGCCTCAACCACGAAGCGGGTTTCGCCTGTGGCACCGACTTTTGGTTTGGTTTTCACGCGAACCAATAAAAGTTCAAAAAGCAAACCTCAAGCTGGGACAAGACTCCTGTCGAGCCCAAACTCTCCTGCCGGCAAGGATCCAGGGCTCGACAGGAGTCTCGCCCTGCCAGGGAACCGGTTTCATGGTCCCAATCTGAGCCAGATTTGGCTTCGGAGCTTTTCATGAACCGCCTGATTGGAGCGCGGGCGGCTCGCCCGCTAGTTTCTCACCCTCGTCCGAAAGTGCGGGCGAGTCGCCCGCGCTCCAGGCCAATCCTCGGTCCATGGTGCCGATGCGCGCAGGAACCGCTCGGGGGCTGCCCATGACCCCCGGAGCTCGACCGAAAACCTCAGGCCGCCGGCTTCTCTTCCTTCGGCTCGGGCAGCCAAAAACTTAAGGCAAGGCCGATGAGGAACACAGCCGTGCCGACGATGGCCGCGCCGGTCGCGACCTGTTCGAATGTACTGCCGGCGAGCTGGGGAGCGACCAGACTCGCCGTCACGAACGCGGCCGAGGTGCCGATCATGCGCCCGCCGACATTGGTGGCGAAACTGGCGCCGGTGCCCCGCAGGTGCAATGGGAAAGCCTTGGGCAAATATTCACCGAAATAACTGAACTGCGCCACGGTCAAGAAACCCGCCGCGGCCATGCCCAACTGAAAAAGTCCGGGTTCGTTACGGAACAAGTAAAGATAGGTGAGCGGGACAACCACGAGGCCCGGCGCCTGGAAGAGACGCAGCAAGGTCTTCCGGCTGATGGCCGCGGCCAGCAGAATAGCCAGAGCGATCCGGCCACTCAATCCACCGAGCTCTTGCCAGAGTTGGACTGTGTTTCCGCGCGCCTTGATCGGGGTGTCGAACGGGTCTTGCCTGGCACGGTTGGCGGCGATCTGCCCGAGGATTTTCTCGCGGTCGGTCAGCGCCTTGCCAGCCTCAGGTTTCGATTCGGTCAGGCGGTGCAGCTCGGCGTCCAGTTGCGAAAGTTGGTTGGTCAACGCGCCAAGTTGCGTTTGCAGTTCGGCTTTCTTGGTGTCGGGTGTCAGCGGGCTGTCGAGCCCTCTGCGAACGCCGCCGATCTCAGCCCGGACCTTGGACCGCTGACCGGAAAGTTCCTTCAGGCCTGCCACTTCGGCGCAAGCCTGCTCGAAACGGGGCTGGGCTTCATCCAGTTGCGCGTTCAGCGCCGTCGCTTCCTTGCGCAAAGGCAGGAGCGCTGTTCGCTGTTCCGCCAAATCGGCCAACCCGGGCACGATGCGCGTGGGCGTGAGCTGAAGCGCGCCGAAGGCCGCGCCGTAAGCGCAGGCCGAGAGTCCTGCTGTGACCAAAGTGACGCGCCGCAGTTCAGGCGAGAAAAGCTCGAAAATGCTCGGACGCCTGAGCGTGCCGGCTTTTCGCTTCTCCTGCCACACTCTTGATTCGGGCACGAATGGCAACATGAGCGCGATGGGAATGGCCGGCAGCAGGCCGGTCATGAGGGTATATCGCCAAGAGGCGTGAGCGTTAAACGGTTCCGGCACGGGCAAGCCCGGGAGAATGTTTGCGTACTTGACCGCGAGCATATTCGCCACCGTCACCATCAATCCTCCGACCGAGGCGAAGGCTTGCGTCCATCCCAGGACTTTTTCTTTCCGGCCTTTGTCGGGAAAAAGTTCCGCCAGCCAGGTGATGGCGGCCACGAACTCGACGCAGACGCCGACGAACGTGGTGCAACGGAAAAACATGAACCAGGCCAGGCTCGTGCTCAACGAGGCCAGCACCGGCGAGAGGGAATAAACCATGATGCTTCCGGCCAAGACCGTCTTGCGACCGAATCGGTCCGTGAGCCAGCCGCCGAGCAGCCCGAAGACGCCTCCGCACAGGGCCGTGATCCAAAGCATGTTGCCTACCCACTGCGTCACCAGCGGATTATTCGGCGGTACTTGGAGAATCTCCGCCAGCGCGGGCCCGGCGATGACGGGCAGCATGAGCAGTTCGTAGGTGTCGAATGCAAAGCCAATGATGGCGACCAAAATGATCAGCCAATCGGTCTGGGTGAACGGGCGGCGCGCCGCTTCAGCGGAATTCATGCGCGGGGATTGTGCAATATCTGCCCGTTGACATTCAACGGAGAAGTTGATCGGCGAGTGGTTGAAAGGTTGAAGCGTTGGAACGTTGAAGCGTTGAAGGGTTAAACCGATTTACGAAGTAGCCGCTGGGACGACCTACCGTTGTCAGGCTTTGGACGTTGCGTTCCCCCTCACCCCGGCCCTCTCCCTCCGGGTGAGGGCGAAGGACTGTCGGAAGGCACGCGCAGGATGAGCGAGATTCCGCAGGTTCAGGAAACCCGAGACCGAGGATTTTTTATCGTTTCAACTTTTCAACGATTCAACGCCTTCTCCATCACTCACTCTTCCGCCCGGCTTTCACTCCCAAGGCGATCAAGCCGTCCAGCTCCGGTGGCGGGTAAAGCATCTGCGGGAACAGTTTTCGAATGGCGGGCATGGTGCTGGCTTGGGCCTCGTAGGTCGCACCCTCGATTTGCGCGCGGCCCTGAACTGTGAAATGAACCATGTGACCGGGCGGAAGATCCGCCGACACCGTCACTTTCACCTGCGCCGCGTTCGTTTTTGGGGGGATGACATTGTCGCTCAAGATGAAGTTGCCGCTGCCGCCTCCCGCGAGCGCCAGCGTGATCGGCCCGGCGTACTCGCGCCGCAAACAGGTGACTTTGAGGTCGAAGCTTCCGCCCTGCGCCGCCTCAATCTTGTCGCTGTCCACGCTAAGCGCGAAACCGGGCGGCTGCGGTCTCACGTCCAAACGATAGCCGAAACCAGGGCCGCCTTGTTGGTTCAACTCTTCGACCAACAGTCGGTAGGTGCCTGCTTCGGTGAACGTATTCGTAATCGTTCCTTCATCGATGCCTGTCACGTTGGCTTCGGCCACGAGCGAATCGTTCGACTTGCGGAGTTCCAGGTAAAGATCGCACGGAAATCCCAGACTCCTCGTGAGGCCCGCCATGACCAGACGCTGCCCTTTCTCCACGTCGAACTCATAAAAATCGCGGTCTTTCTCCTTCGCGAAGGTTCCCGCGATGGAAAGCGGAATGGGAATGGGCAACGCGGTGGACGGCGAGTCATTCGGTTCCACTTCGAGCCGTTCGGGCCATGGGCTGGCGCCGCATGGGACGAATTCCGGTTCGCTGATCGGCCGCAATCTCAGACGGTCCAAAGGCGACTCGCTCACGCGCAGCCGGTAGCGGTACTTGGGGCCGCCCTGATAACGCGTGTCCCGAACTTCGATGAAAAACCGGCCCGCAGCCGGGAACCGGTAACTGAGCCGGGCATCCGCATAAGCGTCAAGGGCATCATCGCAGTACGCCAGTTCTCGTCCCGACGAATTGAGCAAGCGCAGGATCGGGTCCAACAAGGAACCCAGCCGGTGCGCGACCACATCGATGTTCACCTGCTGGCCAGCCTGGGCTTCGATTTGATAGTAATCGAAGCTCAGTTCTTCGCACACGCCATCGATCGCGCCAGGGATCGCCAGATATTGCGCGCTGCGGAGCGCTTTGTTCGTTGTGTTCTCAGTGGCGTTGGAGAGGTCGTCGATCGTGAGCAACAGCAGATTCGAGAGGCCGTTCGTGGTGGCAAGGCGAATGGCGCCGATCCCAGGACGAACTTCGCTCGAAACGGAAAGAGCCCAGCCGAGGCTCGATGAATCGGATGCGCCGGTGGCCGGGGCCGAGGGAGCGAGAGTCACGTGCGCGGGAAAGCTCGTCCAGAGTTCCGTGGCTCCGGCGAAGTTTTCACCGGAAAGCGTCAGGTGAGTCGTCCGACCCGGCGAAACGGCGGAAGGGATGGCGTGGTTGAGAACGGGACTCTGCGCGAGGCCAGAAACCAAAGAACCAAGCCAAAGGAAAGCGAGCGGAAGTGAGGGCAATTGCGGTCTGAACACGTCGAGGATGCTCGCGGAGCCTGTCACGATCATGCAGCGGCGTATCACAGTTGTTCCGCGCAAGCAAGGTGTGAGTCGAGATTTGCTGAGCTTACCGTGTATCCATGAGTTGTCGGTTCCGTTCGGAGCGCGGGCTTCAGCTCCAACGTGCGAGAAACGATTCCCTCTCCCTTGAGGGGGAGGGTCAGAGTGAGGGTGACAAGGTCGGACAAACCAGAGACGATGGGACTGGCTGACGATTCTCCCTCACCCCGGCCCTCTCCCGCTGGGAGAGGGAGGAGCGCCGCCAGCGTGCGCTCCCACTCACCCTTTAGCGATTGAGGTTACGCGATCACGCCGCTGATCGGATTCCCTTCGGAAATCAGAATCGGCCTGTTGCCGACGCCACGCACTTCCGTGTGCGGATCAATCCCCAGCAGGTGGAAGACCGTTGCGGCCAGATCGTCCGGGCGCACCGGATTCTCAGCCGGATAAGCGCCGTGCTTGTCCGATGCGCCATAGACAAATCCGCGCTTCACTCCGCCGCCGGCAAGCAACACGGTGTAACACTGCGGCCAGTGATCCCGGCTGATGTTTGCATTGACCTTTGGCGTGCGCCCAAATTCACCCATCCAGAGGACCAACGTCGTTTCCAGGAGCCCGCGTTGATCCAAATCTTCGAGGAACACCGGCAACGTTTGGTCCGTGATCGGCAAGTGCCGTTTCTCCATGATCGGGAACATGCGCGTGTTGTTGAACCCGTGCGTGTCCCATCCGCCGGACGCGGTGCTCTGTCCTCCGATGCTGTCGGAGAAATAGACGGTGACGAACTTTACGCCGGTTTCCACCAACCGCCGGGCCAGCAAGCAGCTTTGCCCGTAGGTGTGCCGGCCGTAGCTGTCCCGGATTTTTTCGGGCTCCGCGGACAAATTGAAGGCTTCGCGGAGCTTGGTGGAGTGCAGCATGGCCAGCGCCTTGGTGTAATAATCATCCAGGCCTTTGGCGGTGGCCGAGTACTCGATCAGCCTCGATTGGGCATCAATGACTTTCTGAAGTTCCCGCCGTTGCGCCAGCCGCTCGTGACTCAGATTGGCCGGGAGGGTGAGTTCCGGGAGGCTGAAGTCCGGGCTGTTGGGATCTTGGGTGAACAAGAAAGGGTCGTGGACTTTTCCGAGGAAGCTCGCATGCTGGCCTGGCGTCACTGAACCGTCCCGAATCACGTACGGATACGCGACAAAGCTCGGAATCTCTCCGCTCACCGGCGCCAGATGATCGACGACCGAGCCGTAAGCTGGAAACAGTTCGATGGAATCCTTCAACCGGATGTCGTCCACCGGCGGCGCATGACCCGTGAGCGCATAGTACGACGCCGAGTTGTGGTTCTTCATCGTATGGTGCACACTGCGGATGAGCGTGACCCTGTCCGTGATCTTGGCGACGCGAGGAAGGCGTTCTGACACCTGGATTCCCGGCACATTGCTGGACATCGGTTTGTGCAGTCCGCGGATCCCTTCCGGCGCATCCGGTTTCATGTCGAATGTTTCGAGATGGCTTGGGCCTCCAAATTGGTAAAGGAAGACCACGGACTTCGCGCGGGCGGGCGGGCCTTTCTTGGTGGCTTCAGCGCGGAGCAAACCGGGCATGGTCAACCCTAGCAGACCAAGGCCACCGACTTTCAGGGCGTGGCGGCGAGAAAAGCGCGTGGCGTGGAAACCAGCGCAAGCGAAGGAATCGTGTTGTGAGGTCATAGTCGTCGTAAGAAGAAATCAGCGCCAGCAAGGGATCCGAGGAGTTGGAGGCTCTGAGGACTTGTCGATCGCCTGCCGTGTTTGAGGGTCGCCTTCCCGCCGACCCATGAACCGACCGAAACGTCCAACGTTCAACGTCCAACTTTGAACTTTCAACGACTGGGTCCGTTGAACGTTGAGCGTTGAAGGTTGAAGGTTGAACGTTACTAGGTTCGAGGGCGCCATGTGTGACAAGAATATCGGGGAGTTCCCACCCTAGCCCTCTCCCTCAGGGAGAGGGGAGGCGCGCCGCGCTGCGCGGAGATTTCCCTTCGCTCAGTACCGAGGAGTGCGTGGGATGGACGACAGCCGTGGGTTTGTAGTCCCGGCTTTAGCCGGTCTGCGCCGCTTAAAGGCGGCACTGCAAACATTCTCCGTGTAGTCCATCTTGCGCTCCGATCCGTAACTCTAAACAGGTCTC
>JACQWK010000619.1 GCA_016209525.1 Verrucomicrobiota bacterium | reverse complement strand
GCGTCACCTGGCAGAGACGGCCTTGGCAAATACGGTTTTCTGTTGGGCGAGGAGCGCATCCAGTTGAAACTCGAAGCGCGCTCGACCAACGGCGTATGGAGTGCGTTGGCCAAGCCCGAGTTCTTCCACGACGCCGTGGACGAGGAACTCGGCGCGAACCTGCGAGAAGGCTATCTCGATTTCAGCCACAAGGCTTGGGACGTGCGCGTTGGGCGACAGATTCTCACCTGGGGCGTCGGCGATCTGGTCTTCATCAACGACGTTTTCCCCAAAGACTACGCGGCGTTCTTGTCCGGTCGCCCGCTCGACTATCTCAAGCTCGGCGTGGATGCCGTGGACGTGAACTTTCAATCCGACGCGCTCTCGGCGGAGTTGGTGGTTATTCCGGCGGGTTTGTTCACGCCGGACAATCTGCCGCCGCGCAGCCGCTTCTTTCAGTTCGACCTGCCCGCCGATCGGCAGGCGGGCCCGTTCCCGACACTGCCGCGCGAAACCGACAAGCCTTTGACGAAGGTGGAAAATGTTGAAACCGCCCTGCGGCTTTACCGTACCGTGGCCGACACGGAAGTGTCGCTCTACGCCTACCACGGATTCTGGCGGAGTTATGCGCTCAAGCCCGGCGGTCCCGCTGCGCCGATGCGCGCGATCGAGTTTTTCCCTGAACTGGCGGTGATCGGCGCGAGCGCGCGCCGCAGCGGCTTGGGCGGCGTGTGGGGTGCGGAGGTTGGCTACTACGACTCACTCGAAGACCGCCCCGGCATCGATCCCGCCATCGAGAACTCGCAGTTTCGTTTTCTCCTCACCTACCAGAGGCAGCTTGCCCAGGACTTCACCGGCAACATCGAATACTACGGCGAATGGATGCAGGACTACGCGGCTTACCGGGCCGGTCTCCCGTCGGGCTTTCCCTCGCGTCCCGAGTTGCGTGACCTCATCGGCCTGTGTCTGACCAAGCTGTTGCGCTACCAGACGCTCAAGCTTTCGCTCTTCACTTTCTACAGCCCGCAGGCGCGCGATTATTTCCTCAACCCCGAAATCAGCTACAACTTTACGGACCGCCTCTGGGCTGCGCTGGGCGGGAACGCATTCGGCGGTCCTGTCAATTCGTTCTTTGGCCAACTCAGGCGTAACGACGACGTTTACCTAGCCGTGCGATACAGTTTTTGATAAGCGATCCAGCTCAAGTTATTGGGCGAACCGGTCGGGCGACGTTCCTGGCCGCGATCGTGTTTGCTTAGCCGTTTCACAGTTCGGAAGATGACCAGGGTTAGTGGGCGCGGACGTCAGCATTGGTGCCGCGATACTCGATGGGGTCGCGGGTCTTGGTCAGCGGTTCAAGGATTCGCTGGCCGGCTTCCGTGGCTTCCGAAGCCGAATAGATGGGCGTAGTGCCGATCATCTTGACCTGTTGAGGAGGCGCGGTCTCCTTTCTTTCGGGAATGGCCAACGGCAACTTCACCGTGAATCGGGTGCCTTGGCCGGCTTCGCTTTCAACTTCGATCTCCCCGCCATGGCTGCGGACCAGGCCCAAGCAAATGGGCAAGCCCAGTCCCGTCCCGTGCCCTTCTCGTTTTGTCGTGAAGAACGGCTCAAAAATTTTGTCGCGGATCGTTTCCGGAATTCCGACTCCTGTGTCCGCGACAACCACCGCGATACAGGAGGCGCCGTCGCGTAAAGCCACTGGCTCAGCGGGAGCGGAAACCCTCAGTCGCCCACCCTTGGGCATGGCATCCAGCGCGTTGAGAAACAGGTTCAGAAAAATCTGTTCCATTTCGTTGGAGTTGGCTTTGACCGGCGGCAATTCGGGGTGCAGTTCGTCCACGATGCTCACGCCTGAATGGCGGGCGCGTTGTTCGATCATCGCCAAAGATCTGCGAATGGGTTGGCGAACATCGAGCGGCATGCGAGTCGCCGGCGAGGGACGGCAATACGAAAGCAGGCCTTGCGCGATGCGCGCCACGCGATCGGCCAAATCTGTAACTTTGTTCAGCTCCTGGGCAATTTTCGGCGACATCTCCTGGCGATGGTCCGAGAGCAGCAAACGGATCTTGGCGCTGATAATCGCCATGGGATTGTTTACTTCGTGCGCGACTTGGCCCGCCAGTTCGCCCACCGCCGCCAGCTTGCCCGCGCGCATCATCTGCGCCTGCGTCTGCTTCTGCGGCGTGATGTCCTGGGCCAACTCCACAATCTGATGAATGTTCGCGCTCGAGTCCAGAATCGGCGCGGTCGTGACCTGAAACACCCGCCGGTTCGAGTCCGAGCCGACCCCCTCGGAAGCGCCAGGCCCTTCGTTGAGGACCATCTCCGTCACGCGAATTTGCCTGTCGCTCAAGGCCTGGCGGGCGGTCGCATTCTCCTCGTTCAACGCGTCAACTCCTTTGCGCGTTGCGCCAGGCGGACCGACGAACCACTCCTTCCAACGCTTGTTAGCCCAACAGACTTGGAACTGGTGGTCCAGGACGCGCAGACCCGCGCCACTGCTCTCCAGCGCCTGTTCCAGAAGCTGCTGACCGGATCGGGCCTGCTGCGCCATCGTTTCGATCCGGCGCTCGTTCTCCCGCAGCCGCTCCGCCAAAGTCGTCACGAAGTAGGCGGTCAGGAACGGCGCCACCGCCTGCAAGAAACTCCGGCTCAGAACGTAAATGGATTCATGCGCCGGATGGAACGTTGCCCCGCTCTGCTGACGAAAGTGCGGGAAGATCTGCAACGTGTAATGTTCCACCACATCCGCCCACTCCGCCCAGGCCAGCAGCGCAAACAGGGCGCTCGCGACGCCGGCCATCCAATAGCATTGCCGGCGCGGGAGAAGAATCCCGCTGATGATGACGTGGAAAATCATCATCATGGAGAGCGGATTTTCGATGCCGCCGGAAAAATGCAGCAGCACAGTTAGGATAATCAAATCAATGCACCCTTGGAGAAACAGGAGCATTGGGATGCCGCGTCCCCAACGCAGCAAAAGGTTGTAAAGGACATTGGATCCGGCGAGAACGGCCACTGTGAGCGCCAGCGGCCACCAGAGCTCCCTGGGAAGCCATTCGACCAGCCGCACGCTGATCAACACGAGAATCCCGGCCAACAACACGGCGATCCAGCGCATGGCGATGAACCACCGCGCATAAATCTTGATGCGTTCCTCCTCCGGTGGAAAGGATCTGTGGGGCCACCCCTCGTCGATCTGTGCGGGTTCCAGGAAGCCCGGCGAATTCTTGATGATCATCCAACTAACGAAAACGGCGACGGCCAGAGACGAAAGAACGGCTTTGACAATTTGCAGCATGTGCCGCACAGACATCTCAATGTCGGTCAGCCAAGCGCGCTCGACGATTTCGAAGAAGCCAAAGATCAGGAGGATGAGGCCCGAGGCATACAAGGAAAGACGCACGAGTTGCGTGTTTTTTCGGTACCAGGCGGCAGCGATGAACATTTGTCACATGGCCACGCCTCACTCCGCATCACTTGGGGAAGAGAGTTGGCAGGCGTTACGGCTGCCCATGCAGCACTTGTTCCAAAGGGCCGACAGACAGCTCTGGTTTGTGCAGTTTTCGAACCATCCACGCCATCATCAGGCCCAAGGCGAGCACGGCGGCGAAAACCAGAGCGCCTCTGAGAATCTCACGGCAGTTGTCAGACATAAATCCTTTCCCGCCGAAAAACCCGGCCAATACTTTCAATTCGCAGACTTTAGGAACTCTAGGATGGCTTTGTGCTCCTGGGCGGTGAGACTGGCGCGGACGCGCATATGATGCATGGCGACATCCCACTCGGCGTCATTGTACGACGAGGGCGAGCGCACGTTATGGCAGCGGATACAATTTTCCGCCCAGAGTTGAGAGCCGCCTTTTTGGCCCGCACCGGCTGCGGTGGTCGGAGTCGCCTGCCCGCCGGCACGGTGGCTATGCGAGGTTTGACATCCGGCCAGGACGAGCGCGCTGGCGGCAAACGTCAGGCACACCGGCTTCGCCATTCTTCTGAGTAGGGAAATTCTCATAAGACACCTCTCGGAGACTAGAAACCAAAGGCAGCCTGGACAAGGAAAGCATTCACATCCTGCTGGCCATTCATGCGATCGCTGCGGTCGCCAAACTGATAGGCCGCTTTGACGACCGTGCTGGGACTGAACCAGTAGTTGAGCCCCACCGTCCAGCGCTGTTCGTCCACGCCCATCGGCGCGTCATCCGGCCGATTGAGGGTATCCCACCGGCCTACGGCTTCCAGGTTCTTGATGAAGGGTTGATTCACTTTGGCAGGCCGATACGCGAGTTGGACGTAGCCGCCATCGCGCTTGTTGTCAAAACTGAGGGGGCCAAAACCAAGCGCCCCCGTTGGATCATAGGTCAGATCATCCACCGTGGACCAGACCCATTGACCGCGCAGATCGAGGGCGCCCTTGAGCAATTGTGAGTCGCGCACATAGCCCAAGTCCACTCCGTGCAGATAAGCGCTGGCATCCACATCTTCGCCGATCTTGGCGTATTGAAACGAGTAGCCCAGTTCCAACTGGGGAATCGGCAGGAAGCCCACGCGCGTCCCCAGCGCCTTGTTGTTGCTGATATCAACGTTGTTGTCAAAGTGCAGCATGCCGGCCTCTTCAGGTTCGTCCATGCCGGTGTTCAGGCGCGGGCCGTTGGATACGTACGCCGCGTAATTGAATTTCGTCGGACCCACTGGCGCACCGCCGCTGATCTGGAAACCAATTTCACTGTTGGGCGCGATGCCATCGTGGCCAAACGGCAATGGGAAGTCCGGCAACTTATTGATCCACGCCGGGTGCAAACGCTGGGCGAACGTGCCAAAGGGCGCGAGGAATTTGCCGGCTTGGACCGTGGCGTAATCGCTGGCGATGTAGGAGAGGTTAGCATACTCCAACTCCACTTCCGTCTCGCCTCCACCTTCGGCATTGCGGCTGAGTTCCAACTCCAGTTCGCCTTCGAAGAACAATCGGTCGCTCAGTTTCCACAAGAGAATGGGATTGAAACCGGCTTCGAAGTTGCTTTTCTCGCCTTTGCGATCGGTGTAGCCAGCGAAGGCATAGCCGGTCAGCAACTGCTTGGTCGAGCCGGGCAGCACCGAGGTGGCGAGCGATTTGACTGACTTCAGCTCCTTGTCCATTTCGTCCAACGCCTGTTCGGTCTCTTTGGCGGCGGCGGGGGTTTTCTCCTCGGCGACCTTGAGCCGGGCCTTGATCGCCTCCAATTCCTTGAGGACCTTTTCGTGCTCCTCACGGGTCACATACTTGTCGGGCGCGGCCGCTTGTTGCGCCAGGCCGGTCGAACCCACCAAAGCCAACGTTAGCAGGCCGGCTGTTGTCACGGCTCTCATGGATTTCCTTTCGCTTGAGCGTTCAACGTGGGTTTGGGCGCCAAACTCCGGACGTAGATAACAATTGCCCAGCGATCCTCTTCCGAAAATGACTCCTGGAAGGCTGGCATCGGGGTTCGACCTTCGCTGATCTTCCAAAACAGGGTGCCGTCGGACTGCTCCCAAAGCTTTGGCTCAGACAAATTGCCTGGCCGGATGGGAGCGCCGTTTCGCTCCAGGGAGGCCGCTGCCGAGCCGTCGCCTTTTCCAGCAAGGCCATGACAAGCGAAACAGGCCATCTCATAGAGCTCTTTTCCCTTGGCCATCTTAGCTGAGTCCGCAGGAATAGGGTTTTGCTTGCGCGCCGCACGCGCCGGAGTGACCCATTCGTCGCCGCCAGGTTTGGTGTCTTGCGCTAACGCCCCCGCGATGACCAGGGCCGCGCCAAGAACGCCAGCGATGGTTACTGAGTTTCTCGTTTTCATGCTTTCGTCACTTTCTTTATCTGGTTGAGTTGAACCGGAACGTGGGGGGTAGGTGCTCCAGACGATGTTGAGCAAAGTGAGGATGGTGAGGATGAGGGCGATGACCCATTTCCGTCCAGGTAGCCCCACTCGACGAGCCGCGCCTTCATCTTCCCGGTGGGCCACGGGCATCGCCACGGTCTGGTCAGCGGCGGTCCGAACCAATGCGCCATCGAAATGCGGCGGTTCAGACTCTCACTCGGCTCACCAGCAGAATGAACCGTCCCTGGCTCGGGCAACTCGTTGTTGTTATTCATACGTCAATCTTGGATGTTGCAAGGACTGTGCCTGGAGGTCCTCATCGATCTCGGCGAAGGGGAAAGTCCAGTGATTCCAGCCGCCGCTCAGAAGCTTGACTGCGTTGGCGTGGAGTGGCTTACAAGTCGGCAGGTCAGCCAGTTCGAAACAATGGAAAGTGACGGTCGGGAACTTGACCGTTAATCGTCTCTGTCGCGGATGGGCGACAGATAAGGGGCGTGGCTTAAGCGAAAATTGGTGCGGCGGCCTTTTCCATCCCAAACCTTGTGTTTTGCAGAGCTATGACGCCAGGCAATCCGCATGACAAGGAGCGTCGCCCAAATGCGACACACCGCCATGAGGATTCGCCCAAAAGCGACACTTCTGGAATTCAGCCTGGGACGCCCGTACTCCGCAAGGCATCAAAGGCCGCGAAGCGTCTGGAGTGCGGTCGATTTATCGCCGCTTTTTCCGAGAATCCAGGGTCCAGTCCAGTCAGCCGGAGGTTTGGTTTCGGTGGGCGGTGATAAAGCGGCGATGAATCGCACGCACTCCAAACGCTGGCGCGCCGTGGCCAGTCTCTTCTGCAAAACGTCACGCGACACTTGCTCGACGATGGCGCTGCTTCGGCAGCGCCGCCATGCTTCAGATGTCAAACTTCGCCTCCGGTGATCGGAAGTCCGCGGGGTTCAATTCGTGCCTTTTGAGGAAGCGGTAAAGGCTTCCTCTAGTCAGGCGGGCCTCGCGGGCGGCGGCGCTCACGTCTCCGTGGCAGCCCGAGAGCAAGTTCCTGAAATATTCCTTCTCAAACGCTGCCAGCCGGCGTTCTCGCAGCGCGATAAACCCACCGTCATCTTGGCCGGACAGGCTCTCCGTGGCGGCCACGATCTCCTCGGGAAGGTCTTCGAGCGAGATCGTGGTCTGCCGCATCACGGCCAGAGAGCGTTTCAACACATTCTGTAATTCGCGCACATTGCCCGGCCACGAGTAGCTGGTCAGCACCTCCATCACGTCGGAGGTCAGTTCGACGCTGCTCTTGTCCATTTCGGCCGCATACCGTTTTAAGAGGTGGCGCGCCAGCAGCAAAATATCTTCGCCCCGCGCCCGCAAAGGAGGCAGCTCGATGCGAGCGACATTGATGCGGTGGTAGAAATCCAGACGAAACCGTTGTTGGCGCACCTCTTCCTCGAGCTTGAGCGCGGTGGCGGCCAGGATGCGCACGTTGACTTCGATTTCTTTCGTGCTGCCCACCCGGCGAAT
>JACQWK010000597.1 GCA_016209525.1 Verrucomicrobiota bacterium | reverse complement strand
GGTGTTTCGCCCAGTCCGCTGGAAGGCCGAGAAAAGTTTTCAAAGACCCAAATCCACAGCCGCGACTGCGCTCCCAAAGATTGCGACCAGTTCCACGATCTCGCGAAAGAACTCTTGAGCGATCGGCGCTCGGAAGTGCTCGGCTGGCAATTTTTGTTCGAGGGCTTGACGGGCTGCCGGACCAATGAGATTTGCCAACTCCGCATCGATGCCCAGAGCCGAGACGTTTCAGGGTTCATCGAGGAAGACCGCTGGCTGTGGCTCAAGCGCAGCAAGGGGCGGGGTGAATCCGTTTGTCGTTTTGTCGGACCGTCCAGAACTTCTTGAATGCATCAAGGCCCACCGCAACTGGCATCAAGGGAGATACCCGGATTCGCCCTGGTATTTTCCCAACCGGGACGACCATAGTAAGCATGTCGATTTTGCCAGTCTCTCTCATCGACTGGTTTTTCTCCGAAAAAGTCTCAATCTCCACCGGATCACCAGCCACGGTTTACGTGCGTTTTATGTGACAGTGCGCCGCTCGCAAGGCATTGCGGACGGACAGATCGCGGCAGAGATCGGAGACAAGACTGTGTCCCTCATGGAGACGACTTATGGTGCGGTTCCAGCCTCTTGGCGCGGCGGTCAGACCGAAAGTTTTCTCCCCAAGAATGGCGATCCCGCCTGGATCGCCTGGCTCAAATAGAGCAACCCACCGAGCGATAAAAAGCAGCGAGAATTCCGAGTGTATAACTAATGTATAGTGGCCAGTTTTCTGGATTTAGATTCTTTTGTAACTCCTTGATTATCTGGCGCGTCCGGCAGGACTTGAACCTGCAACCTTCTGATCCGAAGTCAGAAGCTCTATCCAATTGAGCTACGGACGCTCTCCCAGGCCTCAAACTCGAAGCGGAGCGGCTTCAAGCTCCTCTTGGCCACCTTTGTGTCCATATCATAGTCGCGCCCTGCGAGTAAAGAAATCTCCGGGCGGATCGCTCACGGACTCTCGCCGCGGCGCGCGGCTGATTGTGCATCAGCGCACCGTGACAACCCTGCTTGCTTGTGCCATGATCCGGAGGTGAGCCAAAACCATCAGAACGTCAAACCTCCGAATTCTGTCACGCAATTGTTGGCCGCGTTGGTGATCGTTCTGGCCGGAGTCGCCCTCGGTTATCAATTGATCCGGCCGCATGAAGGACCTAGACCGGCGAACCGGCCGACGGCACTTGGCCACGACGTCCCAACGACCCCAAGACCCCCAGACACGAACGCCATGGTTTGGATTCCAGGCGGAACATTCTGGATGGGCTCGGAGGACGGCAAGCCAGACGAAAGACCGGTCCACCAAGTGATGGTGGACGGTTTCTGGATGGACAAGACGGAGGTCACGAACGAACAGTTTGAAAGGTTTGTTCGATCGACGGGTTACGTCACCGTCGCGGAACGCAAGCCCGATCCTCGGGATTTCCCGGACGCGCCGCCGGAGAATTTGGTGGCAGGCTCGGTCGTTTTCTCTCCGCCGCCCGGAGAGGTCTCGTTGGAGAACCACTACGTGTGGTGGAAATATTTGGCCGGGGCTAGTTGGAGGCATCCGGAAGGTCCGGATTCCGGCATTCGCGGGCGGGAAAAATATCCTGTGGTGCACGTCTGCTGGGAAGACGCGGCGGCCTATGCCCGATGGGCCGGGAAGCGCTTGCCCACCGAAGCCGAATGGGAATACGCGGCACGCGGCGGCTTGGATCGCCAACCATTTATCTGGGGCAAAGACCTGGTCCCGAACGGAAAATGGCAAGCGAACATCTGGCAGGGACGGTTTCCCAATGATAACACGCTCGCCGATGGCTTCCGAGGAACCGCGCCCGTGGGCACATTGCCGCCGAACGGTTACGGCCTTCATGACATGGGAGGCAATGTCTGGGAATGGTGCAGCGACTGGTACCGCCCGGATTCTTACTCCAACAGCCCAGCCCGGAATCCGTCCGGTCCTGCGGACAGTTTTGACCCGAATGAGCCTGGCATGCCCAAGAAGGTTATGCGCGGCGGCTCGTATTTGTGCAGCGATCTTTATTGCACCGGCTACCGGCCCAGCGCTCGGATGAAAAGCTCGCCGGACACCGGTCTCTCGCACACGGGCTTTCGCTGCGTCTGGTCACCGCGCTGAGGTCGCCTTGGAGCGCAGACTGGTCCGAACACTTCCTGCGCCTCATTTTTTCTTCGACTTGGTCTCGGACAATCCGGTGGGTAGGCTCAACGCTTGCGCCGCTCGCGCCGTCAAGAAGACCGCGACAAAGAGCAGCAGCGCCCCAAGAGGCACGAGCACGATGCCCAAGCCTGGATCGCCCCCATAGATGTAAATCCCGCCGACAAAAAAGCCTGCCGGAAGCAGCAAGCCGGCACTGGTGAGACAACTGGAAGCGATACCTCTTACACGCGGCTCCCATGCAGGAAGTAGCTGCAAACTAGCGCCGAAGGCGATGTGAATCAGCGAGAGCAGCGTCCCGTGCGCGTGGGCCAAAGTCCACATCAGCCGTCGGGTTGAATTCGAGACATCCAGATACAAACCCGATTTGAAACCGTGCAAGCCTTCGAGCACGATGCCTAAGGTGAGGAATACGAGCAGCGACCACCAACCAAAGCGCAAATGGCGTCTCGTCAAAAAGTGCAGACTGTCTTCCGGCGCGGCTTTGGCCGTTCCGCCGCTCGCTTCTGAGTTTGGTGCTGGTTTCATTCTTGAAGATCGCCGAACGATCACCCGCGCTGTGGGAGCAGCCGTTAAGTGACATCCTGCTGTAAATTCCGCCGCTGTTCAACCAGGATTTCAGAAGCTCGGAGGAGGAGTGCCGTGCGTCTCCGAGTTGTCGGTAGCGCCGGCTTTCGAGCCAGCAGTTTGCGAGATCTCTGACCTCGCGGTGTACGAGGCAGGAATGGCTCGGAACCTGCCGACAGGAATGACGGCGTTACGCTGGCAATCCGGGAGCAAAAAGAGATTGGACAGCGCTGCAGCCCGATCAGGTTTCCGAGCTTCGACAGAAACCAAGGGTGCGGCGCGAGGTGGTCGGCGCGCAGATGCCCGAACCGAATCCGCCGTTCAAAGCAAGGAATTGTGTTCGCGTCTGCTACGGCCTCACGATGGTGCCGTCCAAACGTCGGTCGTTGCCTCGGCTCCCGCCTGGGGACCGGTATGGGAATTTTGCGGCCAGCTTTTCGTCAATGTCGATGCCCAGGCCGGGCTTGTCGTTCGCGTACATGTAGCCTCCTTTTATCTCCGGCGCGCCAGGGAACACCTCCCGAGTCGTGTCTGAAAAGACATTTTGCTCCTGGATGCCGAAATTGAACGTCGCGAGGTCCAGGTGCAGATTGACGGCGTGGCCCACCGGCGACACGTTGCCGGGACCGTGCCAAGCCGTTCGGACGTTGAAAAACTCGCAGCAGGCCGCCACCTTGCGCGCCATGTTCAAACCGCCCACGGCGGAAATGTGGAGGCGAATGAAATCGATCCAGCGGTTGGCGACCAGCGGAAGCCATTCGTGACGGTTGACGAATAACTCTCCCATCGCGAGCGGCGTTGTCGTTTGTTGCCGGAGGTGCTGGAACCACGCCGCATCCTCGGGCGCAAACGGGTCTTCGAGGAAGAACAGCCGATACGGTTCCAGTGCTTTGGCGAGTTGGATGGCCTGAGCCGGCGGGACGCGCTCATGAACGTCGTGCAGGAGTTCAACATCAAAACCCAGTGTGGCGCGGAGGTGCTCGAACATCCTGAGGGTGTTGTTGACATAGGGCGTCGGTTCAAAAACGGGAGAAGGCGCGACACCGGCGGGGCGCATTTTTTGGACTTCTTCCGACGTCGGGTTCGAGGCGCCATAGCCGGAAAAGCCCGGCACGGCAAGCTGCACTCGCACGTGCCGATAGCCCTGGGCCATCCATTTGCGGACCTGGTCTTCCAAGGCGGGAAGTTCCCTGGCGCTGGCGTGAGCGTAGAGCGGAACGGCCGCGCGCACTTTGCCGCCGAGCATTTTGTATAGCGGCAGGCCAGCGCGTTTGCCCAGAATGTCCCACAGAGCCCCGTCGGCTCCGCTCAAGGCGTTGTTGAGTGTGACGCCGCTCCGAAAGTAGGAGGAGACATAGGCCGATTGCCAGATGTCCTCGATGTCGTCGCAGTTCTTGCCCACCAGGAACGGCTTCAAGTATTGATCGACAGCGGCCGCTACGGCGAGGGGACGTTCGCGATGAGTGGCACAGCCGACACCATAGAGGCCGGGTTCGCTGGTCAGGACCTTGACGATCACGAGGTGATCCCCGGCCGGTTGCGTGAGGATAGTCTTCACATCGGTGATCTTCACGGGCCCGGAGGCATTGCGAACTGCTTCCTGCGCCCTCAGGCATGGTTCGGCCCCGGCAAGCGTGGCGGTCGCCAGACCCGCAAGCTTGAAGAGATCACGGCGTGTGCAGGTTGAAGGATTGATGGTGTTTCGGTTCATGTTTCCTTTCATGAATTGGGTCAGGTGACGCCACGTGCGGCCGCCAGAGTCATCTGAATTCTCGATGAACGAGCTTCAAGCACTCTGGCTGCCATGGCGTTTCGGTCAGCTTATGAATTCTCCGAGTTCAGGCGGAGCGCGTCGGACATGGCCATGGATACTCCATTTGAAAGGCGCGCGTCCAGAGCGTGTTTCGGAGTGCTGGCGGCTCGCCGGCGAGATTCGAAGCCCCCTTCCCAACTCGCGGGCGAGCCGCCCGCGCTCCTGCCCAAGCGCTGCGACATCGTCCTAATTCCCGGGAGAATTCTGAAGTTTTGCGCGACGGATAATTTGCAGCGACAAAAGAACCAACTGTGCTAGATATTACTCCGTAACATGAATGAACACGCAGCGGTTGAAGTTTGCTTCCTCCCAGCCCGCTGCCAACCCATTGGGCAGAGGCAAGGAGAGGGAGCCTTGAATCGCCTTTGGAACAGCTTATCACTAATTCGACATGATTCACCGCTCTCCCTGCCCTCTCCCCTCATCGGATGAGGGGAGAGGGATCAAGGGTGAGGGGTGCCGTTGTCGGGCAAGTCATGAATTGATTTACAGTCGGAATCAGAAACACCGTCTATGAACCTTCCGCACTCCCGTGCTCCAAAAGGACACGCAAACTCGGCCGATGGTTTCACGCTCATCGAACTGCTCGTGGTCATCGCGATCATCGCCATCCTCGCCGGCATGCTGTTGCCGGCGTTGGCCAAATCCAAAGCCAAAGCCCAGGGGATCGCCTGCATGAACAATGGCCGCCAAATGACGATGGCCTGGAAGCTCTACGTCGATGAGTATCAGGACAACGTGCCGCAGTCCTACGGACCCAACGAGTGGGTCCACGGGTCGCTCGACTTTAATGGGTCGAACCGGAGCAATTGGGACCTTGAACGAGACATCACCAAGAGCCTCCTCTGGCCCTATTGCGGCAACGCCGCCGGCATTTGGAAATGCCCCGCGGATCAAAGCACGGTGAAAGTCGGCGGCGTGACTTATCCCCGCGTGCGCAGCATCGCCATGAACGCCTGGTTCAATTCGACCGATGTGGCGTCGTTCGGGAGCGGATTTCGCATTTACCGGAAAATGAGCGACTTGGTCGATCCAGGCGTCTCCCGGACTTGGATCTTCATGGATGAGCGGGAAGACAGCATCAACGACGGGGAAATGGTGGTGGGAATGACCGGTTATCCCGACCGGCCACAACAGTGGATGATGGTGGATTATCCGGCGAGCTACCACGGCGGCGCGGGAGGTTTGTCGTTCGCCGACGGCCATTCGGAGATCAAAAAATGGCAGGATCCACGGACCAGGCCGCTGCTTCGGAAAGGACAGCTTTTGCCCTTGAACGTCGCTTCGCCCAATAACCAGGATGTATTCTGGCTGATGGAACGATCCACTCGGAAGGCGAACTGAGCCGGTCGATCGGAGCGCGGGCGGCTCGCCCGGGAGCTCTGCAGACTCTTTACAAGAGACGGGCGGGCGGGCCGCCCGCGCTCCGGACGTCCGGAGGTTTACGATCCCAAGGCGGGGGCACGAGGGCCATTCAGCGTTGTGCCGATGAAGGTGTAGCGTACCAAGAAGTGGTAGCTGACGTACAGAAGCGCCAAGGCGATGAAGTTGATTGCGCCAAACGTGACGAAGGCGCTCCAGTTCAACTTGACGAGTTGAATCTGGAGAAAGATCACCACGGGTAGATGCGCCAAGTAAAGCCAATAGGATGAGTCCGCGATGTAGCGAGCCGCCGGAGACGGTCGATTCAGGTAGCGCAGGAAGAACCCCATCGTGCCGAAAACCATCAGCCAAGTATAGACCGCGCCCGCAATTAGGCAGGCGAGTTTGATCCAAGCATAATATGGAATCGCCTTGTGCGATTCGAGGAAGAGCAGCCCGCCCATGGCGAGAAAGGCGACTGTCGCCCAACCGAGGTAGCTCCAGACGTGTTTTTCGATGTCCGCCAACCGACACGGTTGTCGATGGAGGAGCCAACCGAAACTGAAGAACAGGCCATAGTAGATCAGTCCGCGAACGCCAGGCACCAGGCTCTTCCCAGCGCCGCCGTCCACATCCGCCCACATCGGAGAGAACCACATAATGGCGGCCAAGGGCCCGGCCAGCACCAGCGGTTTCCATTTGGATCCGGCCAGCGTTGCGAACCAGGAGTCAAACCGAGACAAACACCTCTGACCGCCATCGCTCCGCATCAAGTGAACAACCGCCAGCGCGGCGACGTAGTAGATCAACAAGTATTCCAGGAACCACAGGTGTAACGGGGCGAATTGCCCCAGGTGGGAGCTCAAAAGCCGCAAAGTCAGCGGAGCGATGATGATCATTCCCGCAACGAATGGGATGAAGATACGCTTGAACCGGTGCCTGATGAAACCTGCCGGACCGAGGCGCCGATACAGCATGTCGGCAAAGAATCCCGCAATGAGAAAGAAAAGCTGCATCCGGAAAGGATGAACTGCGCCGACGAAGGCATCGAAGATGAGATGACGGCCGCGATGGCGCACATCCCAGGGCACGTCAAACGTCATGAACGGCATGGCCGCGTGCAACAAAATTCCCAGGAGCATCGCAAAGGCGCGCAAGCCATCCATCGCGTGGACGCGGTCAGGGATTGCGGGAGGCGATGCAGGGCGGGGGCTCATGAAACGGAGTCTATCTCGACTTTTCCATTCGGTGAAACGCTCGATACTTCGGACAGAATCGCTGTCCCAAGCGAGCGGTCAAGGGAGAAGGCAACGAGAGGATTTTTGCAGATGCAACCGAAGGAAATCTTCGAGTGACCGGTCACTCTTGCCAAGCACTCCCTCAGTCTCGAGTTCAGTCGAGTGCAACTCGGCGATACGGCAGATTGAAAATCTGCGCTACGCCGGCCAAGACTGAGGCCTTCCATCTTCGACGGCTTTTCCTTTGTCCAGCCGGCCTTTTCAGGCTTTACTCTCCAGCGTACGACGAAAGCGCAAGTCCCCGGTAGGGCCGCGGAGATATTCTCTTGCGCAGTCAGCGTCGTATTGCCAATGCCCGCTAACCCGGAAACTCCCGGGCACACTTCGCAAAGTGTGCCCGCGAACAATCAGACGCTGCTCCCTTCCTGGCTGGCTTGGAGTTTTATTCTCGGCCTCGGCGTTGCGATCTGGATTTGGCGTCCGGCGGCGGATGCAAGCCCGAATGGCTGGCGTTTGTTGGCGATCTTTCTTCCCTGTGTTCTGGCGCTCATGCTTCAACCCATTGCCGGCGGCGCAGCCGTGTTGCTGGCGGTCATTGCCACGGTGTTGTTGGGAGCGCTCGATTTGCCGCAAGCGCTCGGCGGTTACGCGGATCCGAACGTTTGGCTCGTTCTGTCGGCTTATTTTCTGTCGCGAGCCTTCATCAAGACTGGATTGGCCCGACGGATCGCGCTGCTCTTCATTCGCCGGCTTGGCCACAATACGCTCGGTCTGAGTTACGCGCTCGTTGCCTCAAACACTGTCCTCGCCGGTGTCATTCCTTCGAACGCGGCCCGCGTCGGTGGCGTGATGCTGCCGCTGGCACGCAGTTTGGCAGAGCTGTACAAATCATTCCCCGGACCGACCGCCGGATGGCTCGGCTGTTTTCTGATGCTGGCCCTCTATCAGACGGACATCGTGGCCTGCGCGCTGTTTTTCACGGGCCAATCGAGCAACCCGCTCGCCGCGCGGCAAGCGGCGCAACTCACCGAGCACGTGGCGGGCGGTCCGGTCCTTCTCACGTATGGGAACTGGCTGTGGTATGCGCTCGCGCCAGCCGTCATGTCGCTCGTCGTCATTCCTCGCCTCCTTTATCGATGGGAACGGCCCGAGATCCACCGGACGCCGGAAGCAGCCGAGTTTGCCCGAAGGGAACTCGAATTGATGGGCTCGCCCAAAAGAAACGAACGCGTCTTGACGGCGCTATTCAGTGCCGTCTGCCTTCTGTGGATATTCGGAGGCGCAGAAATGATCACGGCAGTGGCCTTGACCGGCGTCGGCCTGCTGTTGCTCACGCGAATTCTAACGTGGGAAGATATCGTCAACGAACGGGCGGCCTGGGATGTGTTTATCTGGTACGGCGGTCTGATACAACTCGGCAAGAAGTTGAATGAAACGGGATTGCTCGGTCACTTCGCCAAAACGGTTGCCGCGCAGTTCGACGGGTGGAACTGGCTCGCGTTGTTCGTCGTGGTCTTGCTCGTTTATTTCTACGCGCATTACGCGTTTGCCAGCATCACCGTTCACGTCGTCTCGATGTATCCGGCATTCGTTCCGGTATTGATTGCGGCCGGAGCGCCTCCCGCGCTGGTGGTGTGCGTGTTCGCCTTCTTCGCCAATTTTTCCGCCGGACTGACCCATTACGGAACGACCCCAGGCCCGATCATTTTCAGCATCGGCTACGTGACGCAGCGCACTTGGTGGCGCGTGGGATTCCTGCTGTCGCTCGTCAACGTCGCGATCTGGCTGACGGTTGGCATGGTTTGGTGGAAGATCACGGGCTTGTGGTAAGTACGGCCTCGGAGCGCCGGTCTTCAATCCGGTGCGATTCCTTGCTCGATGGGATTCGGGCCGGGTCGGAGACCCGGGGCTCCGATTCGTGATCCGGCGCTCGCTACAACTCACCTGGAGCTTTCACCGCGTTTTTGGCGGGCTTTTCCTTGCATGGAAGGCCTGGTGGGCCCTACTCTTAAGCACACCACGAACATGCAGATTCGTTTCACGGACTCCCAACGATTCTTGAACCTTCTTATGAAAACCATGCGCTTACTTCTCTTCTCGCCTCGCTCAGTCCCGCCATCCAACAATTCGAAACAAGATTTTGGTCGGAATTCAGCGCGAGTTTTGCGAAGCAAAACCGCATTTTTTCGCGACGAAGGAGCGAAAAAATCTGCGGTGCTCCTCGGCTTGATTATGGCAGCCTCGAGCCCGGCTTTCGCGGCCAGCACTTCCAGTCCTTTCCTCGGTCATTGGGCGTTGACCATTCCCGGCGGTGGCGCCGGCTGGCTCGGCGTGACCGAAACCAACGGAAAGCTCTCGGCAAACATCCTCTGGGGTGGAGGCAGCGTCTTGCCCGTCAGCGACGTCAAACTGGCGGGCGGAGAGCTCGTGCTGACGCGCCAGAGTGGAGGCGCCAGACGCGGCACTACTGGAGCCCCGCCAACCATCGAAACCATTACGGCCAAATTGGACGGCGACAATCTCAAGCTCACCACCGTGAAGAGCCGCGCCAACCAGCCGGAGTTCGACCGAGCGGAGTTCACGGGCAAGCGCACACCGGCGTTGCCGCCGGCGCCGGATTTGTCGAAGGTCCAGCTTGGCGAACCGATCAAGCTCTTTAACGGCCAGAACTTGGACGGCTGGAGATTGATCAACCCGCGCGCGGCTAATGGCTGGACCGTGAAAGAAAACGTGCTCAGCAACAACCCCGTGCAAGAACAAGGACAGCCACGACGAAACTACGGCAATTTGCGGACAGAAGCGGAGTTCGAGGATTTCAATCTCACCGTCGATGTGAACGTTCCGCAGCGCGGCAACAGCGGCCTCTATCTGCGCGGCATTTACGAAGTTCAGGTGGACGACAGTTATGGCCGGCCGTTGGACTCGCACAATATGGGCGCCATTTACAGTCGAATCACTCCGACTGCGGCCGCGGAAAAGCCCGCCGGTGAGTGGCAGAGCCTTGACATCACGCTGGTGGACCGGCACGCCACCGTCATCCTGAACGGCAAAAAGATCATCAACAACCAGCCGATTCTTGGTTGCACGGGTGGCGCGCTCTGGTCCGATCCGCTGCGGCCGGGTCCAATCTACTTGCAGGGCGATCACAGCGGTGTGAGTTATCGGAACATCGTGCTCAGGCCGGTGGTGAAATAACTGGAGCGCGGGCGGCTCGCCCGCACTTCCGGAAGAAACCGCGAAACTCGCGGGCGAGCCGCCCGCGCTCCGGTGGGCCGGTGCATGGAAAGCCCCCACGCCAAATTTGGCGCGCATTGGGACCATGAACCCACCCCTTCCCCTCCCAAGAGGGGAGCTACGTTGCGTGCGCCGATTGCAGGTTCCCCTCCTGGGAGGGGTGCAGGGGTGGGTCGGTTCATGGAGAGGGGAATAGGAGCCAGTCCAATTCCATGGGCGCCCACGTCTCACCTGCGGGCTTAAGAGTCTGGTGCTTGATGGCTGCTCCCACTCACCGTCACCTCGGTTTTGATCGAATTGGCGATGAAGCACTGTTCATGCGCTTCGCGGTGCAACCGTTCCTCGTCGAGAGCCGTAGGCAATCTCTCGCCGCTGTACGCGATCTTCGGATGCAGGGTCACCATATTTACCCACGATACGCTTCTCTCATTCTCGGCCATCGTACCGATGGCTTCGTCGTCGTAGCTGTCCACCTGGAAGCCTTGCCGGGAGGCTAAGTACAAAAAGGTCAGCATGTGACAACTGGAAATCGCCGCGACAAAAGCCTCTTCCGGATCAACGTGCGCCGCGTTCGAGTAAGGCGCCGGCACGACCGACGGCGACGGCGATGCCGGCACCGTCACGCCGCCGTCGAACGCCTAAGTATGTTCGCGCGAATACTTGCCACTGAGAAAATCGGGGCTGGTGCGCATCCAACGAATGGTTGCCTTATGTTCGGACATACGCTGAGTCTGCTCAACAGTTGTCAAATAATCCGACTTGATGAGGGAAGGGTGGCCGAAGGACGGGTGAGGGGTGCCGGTTCTTGTTGGAACTCGTCAATTTTCGCCAAGCCGCGTGCGCAGCATTTCGATGCCGTCGCGGTAAATCTTCAACACTTCTTCTCGTTGGGCGTCCTCGGCGAACTTTGCTTTCATCGGGATGGTTTTCAAGGCGGATTCCATGTCCGCCAGCAGCTCCTCGGCGGCCTCCTTGCGAAAGATCCCTTTGCCGCCGAGTTCGATGTAGGTTGGACTGGTGTGCGCGAAGAGCGCCTCGCCCATTTCGTTCTTGGCTTCACCGCTCCCGCGCACGGGCGTCGTGGGCGGGACCACGACTGCGCCGCTGGAATCCATACTGCCGCCGGGGACACGAAGCGCGAGCCAACTGGGCTCGTTGATTTCAAGATTGAAATCGATGGCTGCTTCGAAGTGCCCGTCCACGGCGCGGCTGGCCGCGGCATGCACGACCTTGCCGTTGTGGACGAGCTCGAGTTTGTTGAAATTGTGGCGGCCCTTCGCCCGGCCGAACACAGCCAGGTTCGTGGGTGAGGAGAGCCGGAGGGTATCGCCGCTCTGAGATTTGCCGGCGTGAAACTCGAGGAGGGGACCGTTGCTGATGAAGGTGCGTCCGGCGGCGAGCGCTTGCAGCCAATTGGGGACGGTCAACGCCTGTTCGAGCCGCGCATACACGCGTGAGAAGTCGTAGATGAACCAATCGGTTCCGGTCGAGAAGGGGAGCTTCAAGCCGAGGTTGAGGTAGCGATAAAATGAGTCCTCGTAACTGCCATGCGCGCCGCCGTCGAAAATGTTGTGCGCGTGGAGAAGGCCCGCCAGCCAGTCGGGCACGTCTTCGTGCCCGAATGTATTGTGGCACCAGATCACGGTCGCACCGTCGCCGCGGGCCTGGGCGATGCCGCGCCGGAGCGGCGGCCAATCCGGCCCTTCGCCTGTGATCCCCACGCCGATGCTGACTGGCCGCACGAGCTGGCGGATGTTCAGGAACATCACATGGCCGTACCCTTCGCCGAAGCCTTCGAAATTATGGCGATGCTCCTCGCCGTTGCCGAAGAGTAAGCCCGGACCGCCCAGCCGCTGAAGGTCCGCGAGTGTGTAACCATTGGAGATGTAATCGCGGTCGGCTTTTGCGCGTTCGAGATAGGAAACGAACACGAGATCCAGCCTGTCGGCGCGCGGGAGAATGCGGAGATACTCATCAGCCTGTTCGCGGGTCAGGCCGCTCAAGTGCAGGTGTGTGTTGCCGCTGAACCACCCGATGTTCGCGGCGCTGAAGAACGATTTCAAGGGCACGTCCACCTGAGCCGACGACTGGCCGGAAAGATCGACAGTCTTGCGAGTCACTTCAGTCTCGAGGCCGGAGAAAGCTTCGATCGTCAGGCGCGCCCTCGGCACGGGAATCTTCGAGGCCTCTGGCAGCGCGAACCAATCCTTGGCCGGATGGTTGTTCCGCAGTTTCGTGCCTCGACTCACGAGGCCGGGCAACGGCAAAGCGCGGCCCTCAGCCTGCGTGATGCGCACGAGACCTGGCAGCGGTTTCTTTGTCCCGTTGTCGAGCAGCCGGATCGTAAGCTGGCAGGCATCTTCCGCGAGCGATGAGGTGGAAGTCGCTACCGCCAGATTCCGAACCTTCGCCAAAGTGTGACGCTCGCGCGGGTCGAGAGCGGCCTCGTGTGCCAGGCGAGTGGGTTCGTGCGCGAGCATCGTGAACCGACCGAACTGGATCGTTGCCGCGATGAGACAAAGAAAGGTGCCCCACCCAATTGGGTTGCGGCTGCGCCGCGCTGCGTTGTATCGCCGGCTTGGAGTCGGCAGGGAGTTGGCAATTCCGAACGTCTCTGGCCTTACAAGCGCCCAGCAGGATGCGATCCTATTCAGGAATTTGTTCATTTCGGCTTCTCAGGCTCTTCTGCCTTCGCGATCCACAACGTGCAATTCTTGCCAGACCGGACCGTCTTCCTCAACAAACGGCCGCCGCGGCACTGAGAGGATATAGGCAATGCACGCACCGTCCGGCGAAATCACGGCCGAAGCCACGCTGCGAAGGCGGGCGGCGTGGAGCGGTGTGAACCTCTCCACAGCTTGCGGACTCACCATTGCCGATAACCAAATGAGACAGGAAATGCAGAACGAGTCTAGTCTGAAGGTTCGGAAAGACGAGGGCTTCATAGAGGCAGCAAACTGAGAAGGCCGATGATCAGCCGCCCCAAATGGGAGAGGTGATGGGTTCCCAAGACAGTGACTTTATTCCAGATATTCACTGGGCCGTCTTCTTTTGGAAACCCTCGCTTTGTGCAATTATCGAATTGACTGCCTCAATAGTCTTGGGGTGATTGAAAATCTCTTTCATTGCGTCGAACAGTTCGCTCTCGTTGGCCGCCTTCCATGTTAGCGAAAAGCCCTTTTTCTCAGGATCTGGTAGCGCCGAACGCAGATTTACAGGATACAGAGCGATCTTGCTGTGGACCATCGAGAATAGCCTAAATGAGTAACCTTTCAAAGCCGGCGCAACCAAAACGAAGCTATAAATCATATCATCCCCGCCATCGACCGCCTCCACCTTGGCGGTCACAACGTTTTTCGTTTTTCGAGCTAGGATCGGAGCTTGCTGCCTAAGGAAGGCGACTGGAGCCTGCATTTCCGGCGTCAAGGTGAACTCTGGCCAAAGATCGACGATGTTCTCAGTCATAACTAATCTCGAGCTGAAATTTTAGAGGTAGATGGTCCGAGACATTCGGGATTCCATTCCACATTGGATTGAAGAAGAAAGGATAATTTTTGCCGGAAACAGTGCGCTTGCGTTTTTTCGCAATTCTTCTGCTTTGAACGGCGTTGAAAGCATTCGCCACGGTGAGTCCCTTCGAGAACGGGTTGAGATTGAAATCACCAACGACTACGGTGCGCATATGGCCGGCTTCTTCTTCGATTCTCCTGATGTCGGAGCTCACAACAATGGCCTCCGAAGTTTGTTCATGTTCTTTCAGATAGAGCTGCGAGGAGAGGTGCACGATTGCGAGGAGGACCTCATCGCACCCGGGAAAATGGAGTGCCCGAACCGTCACGTGACCGCTGTCGAATCGAGGTTCAACGTATTTTCGAGGAAACCGGACAAACAGAGCTAACCGGGAGGGGACGTTTGCAGGACAATAGCTGAAATCAACACCTGATGAATTCAGGTCTTGCACTATCTCACCGTCTCGAAAATCACATTCGGCCAACATGAGAACGTCGGCTTGGTGATGGATCGCAAGTTCCGAGAGGATGTTACCCACCCTTTGGCCATTCGTATTCCAGAATATGAAAGTCAGCATACCCACCTCCAAGAAGAATAGACACTTCCAGACGACATGTCCATGATCGTTGAAATGCGTTCATGCGGAATCGGAGTTTCAATCGAACACGAGAATGCGCAGCGTATCTCCTCACTCGCTGTCCGGCAAGACATCCAGGCAGATGCCTTCCTTCGTGCTGCGGGCGTAAATGCGGCCATGGCTGACGATGGGAGTGGACCAGCATTTGCCGTTGAGCGCTTTGGCTCGGGCTAATTCGCGGTATCCCTCCGGGGAGGGTTGAACGAGCACGAGAGTTCCATAACCGGTTAAAGCGAGCAAATGGCCATCCACGAGAATGACGTTGCCATGGCCGAAACCCGGCTGGGACCACTTCACATCGCCCGTGGCCAGTTGGACGCATTGCAACGGGCCGGTGTGGTATTTCTTGAAGCCGAACATGCCGTAAAGGAACCCGTCCCGATGAATCGGAGTGCTCCAATAACTGCAGACGGGCTCGTTGTGCAGTTTGCGCCAGGCTTCGGTCACCGTGAATCCGTCGGTGGACTCTTTGACCCGGCACACACCGGAGCCGACGCCGTACCCCGCGGAACAATAAACGAAGCTCCCTCCGACCACGGGAGAAATGGCAGCCGAAACGCGGAAGCGGAAGCGGTAACGCCAGAGGAATTGTCCGTCCTCGGGATGAACCGCCACCAAGCCGCTGCGCGTGAAGAAAATCACCTGCCGCTCGCCGTTGATCGTGGCGATCGTCGGGGTCGAATGCGTAAGCTGTTCGCTCTGGGTCTTCCACAGGACCTTCCCTTCATCTTTGTCGAACGCGAGCAACGATTGGCCGGGCCCGCCGCCGGCGACAAACAATCGATCGCCGTCGATCACCGGCGACGCGGCGTTTTCGTACGGAATGTGCCTCCCGCCATGCTCTCGCACCAAACTCTTGCTCCAGATCACTCCGCCCGTTTGTGCGTCCAGACAGAAAAGGCGCAACCGGGAGGAAATAACATAAACGTTTTCTCCGTCCATAGCCGGCGTGGAGCGAGGGCCATCGCCCCCTCGATGTCCCGGAACTCCGGCGTTCCCGCTGTCGTCGCCGGTTCCGGTGTACTCAGCGACGCCGAGCCTTGTGGCCCAAAGCTCCTTCCCTGTGTCGGCATCCAGAGCCAGACACGTTTCCATGCTGACGCCGTCAAAGACGCGCAAAACCAAAGTGCAAACTTTTCCATCCGCGGCCACGAAGGAACTGAAGCCGTTCGAAAGCGGCCTTCTCCATACGCACGGTGGACCTTCGGGTGGCCAGGCGGTTAAGATTTTCTCAGTCGAGGAGCCATCGAAGTTCGGGCCTCGGTATTGAGGCCAGTCCGCTGCTGCCGTTAAGCAGACCGACGCGCACCAAAGGCATAATCCCAGGTTGAGCCGTAAATATGCAGCGAGGATTGGGGAACACACGCGCCTTCGCGTGTTCCGACCGGCGCCTCGCCGGTCGGAACAGG
>JACQWK010000633.1 GCA_016209525.1 Verrucomicrobiota bacterium | reverse complement strand
GAGCCCTGACTTTTTTGCCCGAAATAACGCCAGGGCTCGACAGGAGTCTCGCCCCACCTTGAGGTTCATGGAGCGAGTCGCCGGAGGAAATGACGGAAGCATTGCGCTCCTTCCTAAAGCCACGCTATACTTCGTCAACGCCGTTTCATGCTGGTCAAGCGCGCCATCGCCATCGGTCTTGTTTGGGGAGCGAGCACTTTGTTCGGGTTCGCTGAACCGCTTTCTGCCAAAGAGCTATGGACGGAACGCGTCGAGCCGCTCCTGGAACGTCATTGCTTCAAATGCCACGGAGGCGTGTACCAAAAGAGCGATCTTGATCTGCGGTCGCTGGAAAACATTCTGAAAGGCGGCGAAAACGGCCCGGCCATTGTCCCTGGCAAACCGGAAGAGAGCCGGCTCTATCAGTATATCCAGCCCGGCGCCGACCCGCATATGCCGCCCAAGGCGAAGCTGCAACTAAATCCGAAAGAGATGGGCTTCATTGAGACATGGATCCGGAGCCTGCCGCGCGTCGAAACGATTTTGGACATTGACCACCTGCCTCAAAACGTGGGGCGAGCTTCCAGCCTGCCTGTTCCCGGGGCATCCTTGCCCCGTGTTTCGAGCAGCAGTCTGCCGCCGGCACCGGCAGAAAAGATTGCTGCCAGGCAACCCCAGGAGGACACCCCGCCCACGACGGATTCGAGCTGGCCGAGCCGCTATGTGACGCGGCTTGAAAAGCTCCGGAGGCCGGTTTGGGTTCCACCACCTGACATGCCGCCCTGCGAAGTCGTCGATCGTTTCATCAGGCTGGGCTGGAAGCAACGCAGGCTCGAAGCCAGCCCGCGTTGCGACGATTCGCGTTTTGTGCGGAGGGTGTTCCTGGATCTGGCAGGCCGAATTCCCACACCATCTGAAGCCAAAGCCTTTCTTCAAAACCGCCGGAAAGACCGCCGCGCTCAACTCGTGGAGCGGTTGCTCGCCGGTTCTGACTTCCCACGGCACTTTCGCGATGTTTTCGACATCGTGCTCATGGAGCGCCGGAAGGAGAGCGTCGATGGCCAACGGGGTAATCGCCAGGCTGCCCTCCGCGACGATCGATGGTATCGGTTCCTGGAAGATGCATTTCGCGCTAATCGACCTTGGGACGAAATCGTGCGCGAGCTGATTCTCGCCCGGCCGGCGGATCAGAAGGATGCAGGCGCCTTGTGGTTTCTCTATGAACGCCAGAACAACTACCAGGCAATCGCGGAGGCGGTCGGCCCTGTCGCTTTCGGCGTCCAGATCAAGTGCGCGCAGTGCCATAACGATCCGCTCGCCTGGGAAATCGAGCAGCGGCACTATTGGGGATTGGTGGCTGCCTTCAATCGGAGCAAAAACGTCGAGACCCAGGAGGGGATCGGCGTCGCGGAGTCCGCCGTCGGCGGCTTCATTAATTTCCAAAACCTCAAGAAGGAATCACAGCCGGCGCTGCTGGCGTTTCTGAACGGAAAGTGTGTCCCTGAAAAAAGGCCTGCCGAAGGCGAAAAGGAAACCGACGGGCCGGGTCTCTATCTCGTGCCGCCTCCGAAAGAGAAGGAGAAGCCGGCCCAGGCAGCGATCCCGAAGTCGTCGCGGCGCGAAGCCGTCGCCGACGCGCTGACCCGCGACAATCCGATGCTGGCGCGCGCCTTTGTGAACAGGATTTGGGCCCTGCTGCTGGGGCGCGGCTTGGTTCATCCCGTCGATCAAATGACCTCCCGCGCCCGGCCCAGCCATCCGGATTTGCTCGATTGGCTGGCCGCGGACTTCGAACGCAGCGGGTTCGATGTCAAGCGGCTGATCCGGCACATCGTTCTTTCGCGCGTCTATCAGCTCGACTCGGCTCCGCGCGGGAGGAGTGCGCCGCCGCCCGAGGCTTTCGCACGGGCCTTGGAGAAGCCACTCTCGGCGGAACAGATCTATCGCTCGGTCTTGATCGCCACCGGCAATGAAGCGGAGTCAAACGGCCAAGTCGCCGGTCATGAGGAAGGTGACTTTCGCCGTGCGTTCATCGCCAAATTTCCCGACTTGTTTCCGGCGGAATACAACGCCTCCTTGGCGCAAGCCACGTTCCTGTCGAACTCGCCCTTGCTGGACGCCTTGCTCCAAAAGCGTCCTGGCAATACGACGGCGCGGCTGCTGCAATTGGATTCGTTTGAAGCGCGGATCGGACCGGCCTTCGCCACCGTCTTGGGCCGGGCGCCGGATTCGGAGGAACGGAAACGCGTCCAAGAATTTCTGGCGAAGCAAACAACCGAGGCAGGCGTGAAGCATTTGCTCTGGGCGCTGCTGGCCAGCGCCGAATTTCAGGTGAATCATTGAATCGCCGTGCGGCTTCGCGTAACGTGACCGTCAAATGCAACTACCAGAAAAGCGGCAGCCGAATCCAGACCAAGCCTGGCTCGCCTACGGTCCGGCCAAACAGAGGTGGAAAGCAACAGGCAAATATTACACGACGGACGAGTTGCGCCGGTTGGAGGAGTCGCTCCGCGACCTTAGGATCCGCCCTGCGCGATCCTCTCGGATTCATGTCAACTGAGCGGACTGTTGATTGGGAATTGGCTAAGCGCTGCCTGGCGGCGCTCCAGCGTAACTCCGAAGGGTTCCTAGGGCGAGCGCTGCTGATCGGCGGGGCAGCCTGCTGGTTTTACCGAGTGCAACTGCAACAAGCCAATGACCCGGACTTCTTTCTGCCTCCGTTGGCTCCCCAAACCGAAGCGAAATGGCTCAGCAAGGATATTGACTTCACGGGGATTTTTGCCGGAGACGCGCTGGAGTTGTTGTCTCGATTCGTAGTCCGAGATGCCGAGGGGAACTCGCAGATCGAAGTCGAGGGTGTGCGGGTGGGCTTTGCTCAAGTTGGTCTCACCATTGATCCGGAGGAGGCGTTGCGAGAGGCGCATGTGGGCAGCTTCCACCACGAAGGCCAGTTGGTGGAATTCTTGGTCATCGACCCGGTGAGCTTGTGTCGAGAGAAACAAGCCCTGGTTCAACGGCGGAATCAGGACCAGGATCTGCTTCATTTGGCTTTACTCCGTGAATATCTCCCTTGGGCAATAGTCATCCACGCACAACAGCTTCTTGAGGCGCGAAGTGGCGTGCCCGTCGAAGAACAACAACAATTCGCCAACTTCGCTCTGGCGTTGAGACGGAAAATGCCGGAACTGTTGGCGGACGCCCGGATTGCGCAGCGGCTCAAACCTTGGCTCGAACAAGACACGCTGGTTCGCCGCTTCATCAAGGCACAACTTCAGCTCGCATGAGTCCACGGCCAAAGCACGGTTCCGGCGCTTGCACACCGCCCGAACACGCGTTTCACCGCCGCTTGTTTCTTGAAGGTCTCGCCAGCGCCGGCGCCCTGTCGCTGTTGAGCTGGGGCGGTTTGTTTTCATTGCCGGCTTTCGCTCAACAGGCCAAGCGCGAACAAAAGCATTGTATTCTGTTGTGGCTTTGTGGCGCGCCCAGCCAGTTCGAGACGTGGGACCCGAAACCGCGCAGCCTTTATGGCGGACCGTTCCGGAGCATCCCGACCAAGATTCCCGGCGTCCACTTCAGCGAATTGATGCCGCGTTGCGCGAGCATTGCCGACAAGCTCGCCGTCGTGCGCTCGATGAAGACCAAGCCGAACGAGCATTTCCAGGGCATCGATCTCCTCAATCGCGGCGCTGAACCGCGCGAACCTTTCGTCCGGCCCACCTTGGGTTCTGTGCTCGCCCAACAGCTCGGCCATTTGGACAATCCGATACCCAACTTCATTCTGCTCGACCCGTGCCCTGAGGGCAACGAGTTCAAAAAATTCAAGGCGGGAAATTGGGCCGGCTGGCTCGGCGCACAGTACGCGCCCGTGCGCTCCGGCGGCGAGTTTAAGATTCCCGACGTGCGGCGCCTGCCTGATCTCACTGCGGACGACCACGAAGAACGCGAAGCCCTGCGCCGTTTTCTGACGAAGAAATTTGAGAACGAACGGAAAAGTGCGGCCGCGGCCTCCCAAAATGCTGTGTTCGCCCGCGTCAAGGGATTGATGAGCTGCGCCGACTTATTTGACCTCGACCGGTTGCCAATGAAAGACAAGGAACGGTACGGTCCGGGCACCTTCGGCTTGCACACGCTGCTGGCTCGTCACTTGGTCGAGAATGGCGCGCCCTTCGTCATGGTCGCAAACGGCATGACGTGGGACTGCCACGTTTTTCAACACGAAATTTACCAAATGCTCGTTCCGGAGCTGGATCGGATCATCTTCCATCTCATCACCGATCTCGAAGAGCGCGGGCTCCTCGAACGCACGCTCGTCGTCATGATGGGCGAATTTGGCCGGACGCCCTGGCTGAACGCCAGCCGCGGACGCGACCATTACCCCGACGCTTGGAGCTTGGCCCTGGCCGGCCATGGCATCGAACGCGGCGTCGTGGTCGGCGCGACCGACGAAGATGGCGTCGATGTCGTGGAAAGGCCGTTCAACGAAAAGAATCTGTTCGCGACGATTTTCACGGCGCTTGGAATCGATCCCTACGCGGAATACGACCTGCCCAACCTCCCGACTTTTCACCGCGTCGAAGATCGGGCCGAACCAATCAAAGAAGTGCTGGCGTGAATGTGGCAGACCCAAAGACTGATGCTCCTGTTCCGGAGACGACGGTGAAGATCGATCAGCTCAAAGAGCTGAAACTTCCCACGGCGGTCTTGGCCGTGGACGCGACGCCGGATGGCCGGCGTGTATTCGCGGCGTGCATGGATGGCGGAATTTACGAAGTCGATCCGGATTCGGGCGGTTTCGGACGGCTCGGCAAACATGACAGCTACGCCTCGGGCGTCTGGTTCCTCACAAAGTGCAACCAGCTTATTTCGGCGGGTTATGATGGAATGCTGCAATGGCACGACCTGTCAGAGCGCAAGTTGATCCGCCAAGTCCAAGCCCACAAATTCTGGTCGTGGCAGATGGCAGTATCGCCGGACGAGACCCTGGCCGTCTCGGTCACTGGCCAGTATCTGGCCGGCGGAGAACGATACGAACCTGCCCCGGAACGAGAGCCGAGCGTCCGCGTCTTCCACGCCCAAAGCGGGCAGTTGGTCCATAGCTTCTCGCATGTCCCGCCGGTCTTATCCGCCGCTTTCAGTCCCGATGGCCGATTCGTCGCGGCGGCCAACATGATGGGCGAGGTGCGCATCTGGGACTTGAAGGACGAAAAACTGGTGGCAGTTTGGACGACTCCCGATTTCACAAGTTGGGGCATCATCAAGAGCCACCATTACGTGGGCGGCATCTTTTCCATGGCCTTCACGCCGGACGGGAACGAGCTGCTCGTCTGTGGCATGGGTCCCATGAGAGATCCCATGGCCGGCAACGGCAAGCAGACTTGGCAGCGCTTTGCCTGGCGCGAACATCCGCCGCGCAAGACCGGCGAAATCGACGAAGGAGAACGCGGCAACGGCCTGATGGAGACGATCGGCTTTCACCCTTCGAGACGGTGCTTTTTCATGGGCGGACGAATGGCCCAGGGGAAATGGAATGCCGCCATGTTCGACGCCGCTTCGGGCAAACTGGTTCAGTCGCTCGACGCGAAAATGCGAGTCACGGACGCCACGTTCTGCGCCGGCGACTCGCGCTTGTTCCTCGCCGGCGCCGTTGGTCAGCAACGGAAGAAAGACGGCAAACACATCGAGTTCGGGCGCGTGAAGGTCTTTCGGTGTGAGGTCTGAAACTCTCGAATCCGGCGCGAAAACAGCAATTCTCATTTTGGCCGTAACGCGGACACTCCTGTCCGCAAAACTTCCGAAAATGTGCGGACAGGAGTGTCCGCCTTACGG
>JACQWK010000611.1 GCA_016209525.1 Verrucomicrobiota bacterium | reverse complement strand
CGGCGGTGAAGCCGGGGTTCTTCAGCAACTGGCGGAAGGCGAATTTGAGGTCGTTCATGAGATAACGTGCTCCTATTGCCACCTTAACTGGCACCGGCCTGGCGCAAGTCGGTTTCGATGTCGGCATGGCCCTTTCGGCGCGCCCACGCCATCGGAGTTGCCCGCGGCGCGCCGGCTTTATTGACCTCAGCGCCCCGCTCCATGAGGAACGCGGCCATTTCCCGTTTCCCCCAGTGAGCGGCGTAGCCCGGAGGCGTTGACGAGTAGTCGTCATCCATCGCGTTGATGTCGGCGCCATGGTCCAACAGCAGGCGTGCCTTCTGAACCTCTCCGGTGAACGCCATGTCGTGCAGCAGCGTGAAGCGCCGCCAGTTCATGTGGTTCGGATTCATGCCATTCTCCAGGAGGAAGGCGGCGGTTTCATAATGTTTGAAGTAGTAGCGCGCGCCCCACTTGGACAGGTCAGGCACGCGCGCGCCATGGCGCATGAGCAATTCCAGCATCGGGCGATCTCCGTCCTTGGCCGGCATCATGAGGATGCCTTCTCCCCAGAACGCCAGATCGTTCCGGGCCAGATCCGGACGTTCCCTCAGCATGGCCTCCACCTCGGCGTGCTTGTTCTGGTCAACCAGTTCTTGAAATCGACGCTGGGTTTCGTCCTGACCGTGATCGATTTTGCCGGTGTCACCTCCGGCATGGGCGAGCTTGGGATCGTTGAAGCTCTGCTTCAGCAGATCAGTGATCTCCCGAACACCCCGATCCTCGGCAAACACAAGCAGTGGTTCCAGGAAGGGATGCGTCCTGTAACCAGGGTCGATTGCTCCTTGCTCCACCAAATAGCGGACGACCTCAATGCGGCCTTCGCGAACCGCGAAGTGCAATGGCGTCGTGTAGTCGTATTGGCAGGTGCCCAGCGCCGGACAACGATGGATGAACTCCCTGACGCGGCTGAGATCGCCGTCCCGACATGCGGATAGCATGTCCCAGACATCCGTGGTGGTGGAGACAACGCCATCGTGAAGCTCCATCGGGCGGCTCTCTTTCATTTCAGCAAGCTTGATCATAGTTTGGATTTGTTCGCTCCGATCCCGAGCGCGAGTGTTAGCACGGCCACGGCGGTGAAGCCGGGGTTCTCCAGCAGTTTGCGGAAGGCGAATTTCAAATCGTTCATGGTTCGTTGAATGTGCTGAAGGATTGGTTCGGTTTGGATATCCAAAACGTTTGCTCAATTCTCTTTCCTGGCTTGCTGGAGTTGAGGAATCGGCTAAGGTTTGCACCATGAAAGCCGATGAAATCCGGAAGCTGCTTCACGAACGGCCGTTTCGTCCGTTTGTCGTTCATGTGGCTGACGGAGGGCGGTTGGTGGTGAAACACGAGGATTACGTCGCTCTGGCTCCCAGCGGCCGGGAAATGATCGTTTACCGCCACGACCGGCCGGACGATTACCAGGTCGTGGACATCATGTTGGCCACCCGCCTTGAAATCGCAACCCGCAATGGGGCGAAGAAGCCGGGCAAGTAAGCGGGCGTCGGCCAGGTGATTGGCGGCCACGGCGGTGAACCCGGGGTTCTTCAGCGGTTGGCGGAAGGCGAATTTGAGATCGTTCATGGAATTTGCGATGCTTCAGTTGTCAGTTGCTTGCCACGTCGTAGCGCAGCGAGGACGGGCTAGTTGCTTGTCACGCACCAGGCATCACGTTCCACATGCTAACGTTTCAATCTTGTAATTCATTTAACGACGACGCCTCTCGATGCAACCGGTACGGATTCGCTCTGGATCGTTGGGGCATCAGTCGTGCCATGCGGTGGCACCCGGTCTAAACTTAACGAAATCAAGCATCGGCTCGCCTCCTTGGCGAAACCAGCAACGCCGCTCTGATCGTTTGCGGGAAAATTCAATCCCAGCCGTGGGACGCAATTGCCGGCCTCTGACGCCTTGAAACGGAAGTTAACAGGAGGCAACGGAGGAAATAGAGAGTGAGGCACTTTGGCTGAAAACGGCGTTCGTGCGATGCTCGCCCTTGGGATGTCTCGGATTGGCGGTTCCATTCTCATACAAATTCATGGGTCTCTGTTTCCTCTGTTATCTCCTGTTAAATCCAACCGCCGTTTTTAGGCCGACGCCTTACGATTCAGCGATTCCTGCCTCTGAACAGTGCCCTACGTTGCCAAAAGGATTGTTAGGTTTTCAAAAGTCGGGAACTCGACGGGGTGGTGAGGTATTGGAGCGCCTTTCATCATTCGATACATTAGTTCCAGCACCGGCTCGCGATTCTGCAAACGAGCATCCCCTAAAGAGCCTGTCCGAAAAATGGGTGGCACGGGCGACTCGCCCGTGCTACCCAAACCCGAATTTTCGGACGCGCTCTCAGCTCAGGTGGGACACCGGGACTATTCCTGCCGCAGCGCCACCATCGGATCGAGCTTCGCGGCGCGACGCGCGGGAACAAAACACGCCAAGGCTCCCACCGCCAGGAGAATGAGAGAGACTCCCGCGACAGTCGGGAGATAGTCGGGCCGGAAGCCGTAGAACAGCGTCGTCATCAAACGCGCCGCAAGGATCGCCAGGACCAAACCCATGGCAAGCCCGGCGAGCGTCAACTTCAAGCCGCGTCGGCCGAAGGAGAGCAGGATGTCCTTGGAAGTCGCGCCTAAAGCCATGCGCACGCCGATTTCATTGGTGCGCTGCGTGACCGCGTAAGAGAGCACTCCGTACAATCCGAGCGACGCCAGCAACAGCGCGAGCAGGGCGAAGGCGCTCAACAGCGCGGAATTCTGCGACGGCGCGGATAACTGGCGAGCCACGATGTCTTCGATGGTTTGAACGCGCGCCACCGGCTGGTTCTTATCAACGGACCAGATGGCCTTCCGGACCGCCGAAATAATCGACGCCGGCTCGACCGACGTGCGAACCGCGATGCCGCTCGGCTGGTCCCCGCTTTGGTCCGCTTGTTCATGCAAGCGATAAACCGCGGGCTGCAATTCCTCGGCCACGCCGCGATCCCGAATTTCCTTCACGACCCCAACAATGGTGTACCAGTAGCCGCGCTCGCCCGTAGCTCCGAACTTGAAGCGTGCGCCGAGGGGCACACGTTCCGGAAAGTTGCGCTTCACAAAGGATTCGTTGACGATCGCCACCGGGGATTCGGACCTTCGGTCGGATGTGTCGAAGAATCGGCCTTCGCGAAGGCGTGCGCCGACGGTGAGAAAGTAATCGTGGCTCACGACGCGCGAGAGTGCGACCTGTTCGCGGGCTTCGTTGTTGGATTGGCCCGGGAAAATGTAAAAAGTCGCCTGATCGGTTACCGTCAGTGGAATTCGTGAAATCGCACCGGCGCTGATGACGCCGGGAATCGCGCGGACCGCTTCCAACTCCGCGTTGACGAAAGCCACGCGCTGGTCGAACTCGCGATAGCGGAACAACGGCGTGACAAAGGTGAGCAGCTTTTCGCTGCGGATTCCGAGATCGAGCTGCCGCAAATGTTGAAAGGTCTGCAGCAGCAATCCGCCGCTCGTGAGCAGCACGACGGCCAGGGCCGTCTCGGTGACAATGAGCGAATGTTGGAATCGATGGCTCCGCGCGCCGGTGCTGCCGCGGCCGACGTCCCGCAGTCCTTCTTGCAACGCGAGCCTCGACCCGCCGAGAGCGGGCACAAGCCCAAACGCCAAGCCGGCGGCGATGGCGGTCGCCGCGGAAAACGCCAGCACGCGCCAATCGAGAGTCAGCCGCACCGCGGCCATGGTCTCCGGCACCAGCGTTTCCAGAAACCGCATGACCGGCAGGGCGAGCGCGAGTCCGGCGATGGCCCCCAATCCGGCCAGCACCAGGCTCTCGATCAGAAATTGCGTGATCAATCGGCCGCGTCCTGCGCCGAGCGCCGCACGCACGGCCATTTCGCCGCGCCGCGCCGCCCAGCGGGACATCAGCAGATTCGCCAGATTGACACACGCAATCAGCAAGACTGCCGCCGAAGCGCCCATCAGCACGATCAGCGACGTTTGCGTCTTTCCCGCCAACTCCTCCCGCAAGGGCGTTACCACGGCCGCGCGCGGCGGTTTGACGTGTTCCGCCGACACACGCAGATTCAGCGCCGCCATCGATTCCCTCGCCTGCTGGAGCGTGACACCGGGCTTGAGCCGCGCGACGCAGTGGACGTCGTGCCACCACCATCTCGTCATGTGCTCAGTGGACCATGAGGTTGGCACCCAGACATCGATATCGCGCGCCGGCATGAAGTAGAACTCGCGTGGCATGACGCCGATTACTTCATACGGAGTATCATTCAGAATGATCTTGCGCCCCAGCACGTCGCCCGAACCGCCGAAGCGCCGCTGCCACAACCCATAGCTAATAACCGCCACCCGCACGGCTCGCGTGTCTTCTTCTTCCGTGGAGACGCGTCCGAGCAGCGCCTTTGCGCCCAGGACCGTCCAGAAATTCCCGGTGACTCTGCGGCCCGGCAATTCTTCGGGATCGCCATCGCCTGAGAGTGTAACCTGTCCAGGGTCTGTGGCCGCGATATCCGTAAAAACGGTGTTGTGCCGGCGCCACTCAGACCATTCCGCGGGCGTGGAAAAGAACTTCCGGGAACCGGTCCGCCTCATGTCGTCGTCCCAGATCATGACCAGGCGGTCGGCCTCGGCATACGGCAGCGGACGAATCAGGACCGCATCGACGACGCTGAAGATGGCGGTGTTCGCCCCGATGCCGAGCGCGAGCGTGAGCACGGCGACGGCGGTGAAGCCCGGGTTCTTCAGCAATTGGCGGAAGGCAAATTTGAGGTCGTTCATAGGTTTTGGGTTTCAGATTTGAGATGTTCATCGGGCTGCTGTCGGTGGGAATGATGCTGTGGCTTGACTCGAGAATTGAACGCCGACAAGATGTCGGCTATGAAAACGTTTACCGTCAGAGAACTTGACCGGGAGCCCGCGGTTGTTTTGAAAGCTTGCGACCGTGAGGGCGCCGTCAGAATCCGCAGTCGCAACGGACGAACGTACACGATGCGTCCCGAGGCTGGGCCGGACCGGATTACAGCCGTCCCAGACATTCGAGCGCGATTGGCGAAAATCTTTCCGAAGCCCATCCCCGCCGCGCAAAGCCGGCTGGTGGATCGCCTTCTGGCCGGGGAATGAGGCCTTACGCCGACAGCAACTTTTTCTCCCGCTTCTATCTCCGGGTGTCCGGGTCGGAAGAAACGGTCTCCTTGTTGACTCGGGCAGCCGAGGCGCGAAGCGAGCCGCTGCCCGTAACCTGGCTGCATCGGATGGAGACGTTGAATGCTTTTCAGCTTTATGTTTTCGCCGGCAGAGTGGGAGGGCAAGCGCGCGTGACGCCGGAGCAGGCCGCAGCTGCCCATGCCACGTTTCAAGCGGATATGGCCCAGCCCACTTTCTTGCGCTCGGTTCAGTTGAGCCTGCAGGACTTGGAAGCGCAGTTCGAGGAACTGGCGCTTCGGCACACCGCCACGCACGGCTTTCGCACTTACGATCTGCTTCATATCGCTTCGGCCCTGGTTTTGGACTGCGACACCTTCTGGAGCTTCGATCCAAAGGCTTCGCGGCTGGCCGGCTTGGAAGGATTGCGAGTGCGATAGGATGTAAATGCGAAATCTGTTCCACCGCCCGCTGGCTTCGGGGTTTCCTCTTGGAAAAATGACGGGGCGTGCTTCGCAAACCTAAAATCCCGCTGTTGCCAGAGCGAATCCGAAAGTCTGTGCCATCGTGGCCACTCCTCCAGAGCGCGCCAACACTCCGACAATCTCTTCGCTCCGATGCCGGGCGCGAGCACGGCCACGGCGGTGAAGCCGGGGTTCTTCAGCAATTGGCGGAAGGCGAAGCGAAGGTCATTCATCGGATGATTGGATTAGTGGATGGGTGGATCATTGGATTTGTGGAGTGGTGGATTATTGGATCAATGGCGGTGGACCTCATCAATCCATTCATCCACCAATCCATGAACCCAGTTTCACTCATGCCTCAGCGCCTCCATTGGATCGACTTTGGTCGCTCGTCGCGCGGGCAGCCAGCAGGCGAGCAGAGCCGTGCCAACCAGTGCCAGGGACACGACTGCGAACGTTGTTGGGTCGGCCGGTTTGACCTCAAAGAGCAGGCTCGACAAATAGCGCGTCAGACCGAATGCCCCGATGAGTCCTGCCGCTATACCGGTCAGTGTGAGTCGCAGTCCGTTACCCATCACGAGTCCCAGCACGTCGCGCTTTTGCGCGCCCAAGGCCATCCGCACGCCGATCTCGCGCCGGCGTTGCGTCACCGCATACGATATCACGCCGTAGATGCCCACGACGGCGAGCAGCAGCGCCACGGCCGCAAAGCAGCCCAACAAAGCCGTGTTAAGTCGCCGCGAGGTCGTAGTGTTCGCGAGCCGTTGTTCCATCGTCATCACGTTGTGAAGCGACTGGTTCGGTTCCACCTCCGCTATCGCCGCTCGCACGGCAGAGACGAGATGGGCTGGCTCCCCGACGATGCGCATGACGAAGCTTAGCTCGCCTCCCATGTCTCCCAGTTCCAGGCTATACACTTCCGGCCTGGCGTCTTTCGCCAATCCGCTCTGTCGCACATCACTGACGACACCCACCACCGTCAGCAAGGCCTTCGAACCCCCCAGGCGGATTCGTTTGCCGATCGCGCTTTCGCCTGGGAAGTGATGTTTCGCAAACGCCTCGGTGACGATCACCACTCCCGCGCCGGGTCGCGCGTCCTGCGAAGTGAACGCCCGTCCGTTCCTCAACGGAATACCCATCGCGTTGAAGTAATCGAGGGTAACCGTCGGCCTCGAAATCGACTTCACCTCGCCCGGCTGAGCCCGCCTGAAGTCGATCGGTGGCCGGCCTTCGACCTGCGCCACCGTGATGCGCGCAGAAGAAGTGAGCGGCAGGGAATCCGTAGCGGCGGCCGCCTGCACGCCGGGCAGCGCCCTCAACCGTTCGAGGATTTGTTCAACGAAGCTGACTTTCTGCGACGCAGACTTCCCCTCGGTCAGATTTACCTGGAACGTCAACACCCCCTCGATCCGGAAGCCCGGATTGACATCGAGCAACCGCGAGAAGCTCTTGAGCAACAGCCCGGCGCCGACCAGCAACACGAGCGCGAGCGCCATCTCCGAGACGACCAGGAGTTGCCGGAGGCGGTTGCGCTGCCCGCCGGTGTCGCCGCGGCTTTCCTGCT
>JACQWK010000607.1 GCA_016209525.1 Verrucomicrobiota bacterium | reverse complement strand
GCGCGAGCGTGAGCACGGCCACGGTGGTGAAGCCGGGGTTCTTCAGCAATTGGCGGAGGGCGAATTTGAGGTCGTTCATGAAGTTGAGAGCAGTTGAGTTGAGAGTTGAGAGTCAGTTATCAGTGGTCAGTGGTCAGTGGTCAGTTGCCAGTCATCAGTCACATATCACGTTTTAACGCTTTAACCTTTTTAACGGTTTAACGACGACGAAGTCATTCATGCCGCAGCGCGACCATCGGATCTATCTTTGCTGCACGCCGAGCGGGCAGCCAGCAGGCAAACGCCCCTATTCCGAGGAGCAGAAATGAAACGGTTAGAAACGTGAACGGATCCATTGGTTTAATTTCATACAATAAGTGTTCCATCAGCCGCGTCATTGCGAACACGAGGACGATCCCGGCGATCACTCCGATGAACACCATCTTCAGGCCCTGGCTGACTATCATTGAGAGCACGTCGCGCCTTTGAGCGCCCAGGATCATCCGAACCCCAATCTCCCGCACACGCTGCTGCACGGAAAAATGCACGACTCCATACGTGCCGACTGCGGCCAGCAAGAGAGCGACTAGGGAAAATGCGGAGAGCAGGGAAGTTTGGAATCTTCGTTCAAAGAGTGAATTGCCAATTTTTTGTTCGACGGTGGTAATCCCAGAGACAAAGACGCCCTTTTCGATCACCCGAACCTCCCGCCGGACGGCCTCAGTCAGCGCGAGCGGATTGCCCGCGGATCTGATGAGCAATTCCATGCCGCGCTCCGGGGCTTGTGCGAAGGGCATGAAGACCTGGGCCATGGGTTCTCTCTCGAGACGTTGGCGTCGCATGTCTGTCGCGAGGCCGACGACCGTAAGCCAGGGCTCTCGCGATTCCGCCGAACCAAATTTGAATCGCTTTCCCACGGGATCTTCTCCCGGCCAAAGGCGTCGAGCCACGGTCTGATTGATGATCACGACTGGAAGCGTCCCGGAACGGTCGCCGGCGTCGAATAGGCGACCACGCGACAACGGCGCGCCCACGGCACGAAACCACGAGGGCGTAATCGCGTCGCTCCGCACCTCGTTCAAGTCAGTGACCGTGCCGCCGTCGATGGTGATTCTCCTAGCTCCCCCTCCGCCGAAAATGTCAGAGATCAAACCGGCAGCTTCGACACCCGGCAACGTTTCCACCCGCCGGCTCAACTCGGTATAGAACACCGTGGCTGATTCGTTGGTTTTCAACTGGGGAAGCCGCAGGTTCACGATCAGCAGATTGTCGGGATTGAAGCCGAGATCTTTGGTGCGGACATTTTGAAAACTGCGAACGAGCAGTCCGGCGCCAAACAGGAGAGTGAACGCCAGGGCGACTTGTCCGACCAGCAAGGCTTGCCGGAGAAAGGTTTGACGCAGTCCGCCTGTTCCCCGTGCGCCTTCCTTCAAAGCGTCATTCACATCGAGGCGCCGTGTTTGCAAGCCAGGTATGATAGCGAACAGGAGAGTTGCCAGGCCGGTCAACACAAGCGCGAAGCACAGCACCGCCGGGTCAAGTTCGACTTCAGCAAGGCGAGGAATCCGATCTCCGCCAAGGACGCGGAGCAGTCGAATGATGAAAATGGCCAGCGCGATTCCGGCCAGACCGCCCAACAATCCAATCGGCAGGCATTCGACGATCAACTGGCGAGTCACGCGGATTGGACTGGCTCCCAACGCCACGCGTGTGGCCAGTTCTCGCCGGCGCGCGACGCCGCGAACGAGCAGCAGATTGGCGAGATTCGAGCATCCGATCAGGAGCACGACAAAAACGGCCCCGAACAGAATCCACAAGGCAAGCCGCAGGTTCGGCCCCGCGATTTGGTGGGACAACGGCGTCACGTACACACTGAGATTTCGCCGCGTGCTCGGAAGGGTCTCCGCGATTCGCGCGGTGACACTCCGCAATTCGGCTCGCGCCTGGTCGAGACTCGACCCCTGTTTCAACCGTCCGAGCACCCACCACCGGCCGGTGCCACGCGGCGCATTGAGATCAGGAGCTTGCAGCTTCCAGAGCCCGAAATCGCTATCTGGAAACGTGAACTGTTCCGGCATGACTCCGATGATCTCCGTGGTCTGGCCGTCGATCTCGATCGTTCGTCCCACAATGTTGGAATCACCCGTGAACCGGCGTTGCCAGAGCCCGTGACTCAGCACGACGACAGCGGCACGCTGGTTTTCTTCTTCCTTTGTGAACGTTCGCCCGAAAGCCGGCACCGCACGCAGCACGGAAAAAAAACTGGCCGAAGTCAGTGTCGCGCGCACCCTTTCTGGATCTTCCCCTCCGGTCAGCAGACACGAAGACGGATCATAAATCGCGAGGTCTTCGAAAGCCTTACATTGCTCTCGCCAGTCAAGGTAGCTGCTATATGAAGTTTGCGTCGGGCGAGAATCTTCCACCTGTGTCGAGAGCGAAATCAGCCGCTCGGATTCAAAGAACGGCAGTGGACGCAAGATGACCCCGTTAATGAGACTGAAGATCCCGGTGCTCCCGCCGATACCGAGCGCGAGCGTGAGCACGGCCACGGCGGTGAAGCCGGGGTTCTTCAGCAACTGGCGGATGGCAAATTTCAGGTCGTTCATAGCTTGTTGTCTGCAGAATGTCCGGTAGCGGAGTGATGGCGCTACTTCGCCCGAACCGTCTTCATGTACCGGCCGAGCCAGCCGATCATCTCATCGAGGACTGCCGGGAGTTGGGCATGGGGGGTCGTGTCCATCGTGAACGTCGCTCCATGCGCACCGCCGGCGACACGTACGAGCTTTACGGGCACGCTGGCACGGCGAAGTGCGCGCTCCATCTCCAGGGACTGTTGGTACGGTACGGTGTCGTCGGCATCGCCATGCAACAACAGCGTAGGTGGTGAGGACGAGGAGACATGAGCGATGGGCGACGCGGCTCCGAAGTCCCGGTCGTCGTCCGTTGTCCCCTTGAAGGCCCGCCCCATGAACGACCCGACCGCAACGCCGCCGATCGGAGTCGCCCCCAGGAGCCGCATGTCGGATGGGGCAGCGCGCAGGACAACGGCCTGCAACGTTGCCGGCTCGCGATTCACGGGGTCCGGATCGTCGGTTTTCCCCGGAGCGCCGAGCGTGGCGACGAGGACGACGAGGTGCCCTCCCGACAACCCTCCGACACCTCCTAGCATCGTGCCGTCAACTCCGAAGCGGCGGGCGTTGTGCCTGACAAATCGCACGGCGCGCTGCACGTCCTCCAGCGCCGCCGGGTATTGGAACCGCGGCGCGGCGCGGTGATTGATGGCAAAAACCGTGTACCCCGCCCGAAGGAGAGGAGGCCCCCACAGCGAGATCTGCCCCTCCGCTTCCTTGAGACCAGTCGCGCCGTAGCCGAGTGGAGCGCGCCACCCGCTGCCGGCCACGAAGACAACACCGTAGCCGTTGGGGGCGGCCGGATAGTGCACATCCAGAAGGAGGGCCAAGCCGGAATACATCCCATAAACGACGTTCGTTTCTACCCGGGACTGGGCGGCCGCGTCGCCAGCGCATGCAATAAAGACAAGGACGACAGCAATCAGCCTTCTACTCATTGCTAGTGATTGTTGGAAGCGTTGGCAAATGCCGGACCCGTGCGAGGGTTCGCGGTTAAAAACTTTCAGGACGAGCATGTTCAGCGTGCCTTGGTGGAGATCGGTCTTTTTCATAGTTTATGGTGGTTGACTCGGATGTCGGTTGCAGACTCACATTTCTCCTGACTGTGAATAGGAGGAACGTGAAGAAATGTTTTCCAGAGCGAGGCAGTCTGGAAGGAACGGTTGGCGAAAGGGTTTCCGGCGACCGCTTATGGCCCGAAATTCCGGCGCGGAATTGTAGAGGACTGACGGAAGGCCCGAGGTGTGCGTCAGCAGGTGCCGGACTGTGATATTGGACCATGCGGGAGGCAGGCAGGTCAGTAAGGCGGGCTGAAATCTGGTCATCCAGCTTGAGTTTCCCATCCTCTACAAGCTGCATGATCGCTGTAGCGGTGAAGCATCAGGGCTGTTCTAAAGTCCTTGGGGAGGACCGGTAGCCAGGCGGACGACTTGGTTGAGGCGACGACTCATCTTGTCACGGAAGGTGGGGAAGGTGCGGTCCCTCTGTCGAGGCTGGCCTCGCGCCCAGGCGCGATACTCTC
>JACQWK010000595.1 GCA_016209525.1 Verrucomicrobiota bacterium | reverse complement strand
GGGCTCGTACCGGTTCTTCTGCAATCGCGACCTTCTGCGGACGATCACCGGTTCCGATCTCGCGCCACAGACGCTGGCCGAGTTCCGGGATCTATGGGCTCAGGTCGCGGCATACAGCCGCAAGCGCGATCGGCCGGTCATGCCGTTTGCTGGCAGCCGCGAAAATGCTTGGGCGTTGATGAACATATACATGGGCGGAGTAACGAACGGACTCAGCCGCGAACTGGACCACGTCGGGTTCATGTACATCTATCCACGGCAACTCCTGTGGAGTTACCTGCGTGGGGAGTGGAGTTTTCAGCGACCCGAGATTCGCGCAGGACTGGATCTGATGGGGGAGTTCAACGCCCAAATGAAGTTGGGTTACCAGCAACAACCGCGCGACGAAGCGGTTCGGGAGTTTTTGCGCGGCGAAGCCCTGTTCATCTTCGCGGTCACCTTGGAGGCGACAAGCCTGCGACGGATGGCGGCCTTCCAGGTCGATGCGCTGCGGCCCCCTCAGCCGACAAAGGACGACCCCGTTGTTGGGCGCTATCTCTTGGGCCGGTTTGCCGACGGTAACAATTTGACCTACTTCGGCTTATATCTCAACAAACGCGGTCCCAACAAGGCGGTGGCGGTCGATTTCCTTCGATTCCTGACCAGCTACGAAGGTAATAAACTCTTCTCGGATGGCAGCGGTTGGCCGCCAAGCGTGTGTGACGTGCCGATAGACCCGGAGATCGCCCCGTACCTGTCGCCTGACGACGGCTACACATACATAACGAATTACTTGGGCTGCGGCGGGAACACCCGGGCTCTGTTCCAGCGTAACCTGCATTTGCTCGCCGGCCCTCAGGGCAGCGTGGACAAATTTGCGGCGGCGTTTGACGCGCAGATGCCCGCTGCGGTCCGCGCCGATCTGCGGGCCGAGTCCCGCGCCGCGTGGCTGGCCGTGCTGCCGCAGGACGCGCGCATCGCCGCCCTCAGTCGTCTGATACCGACGGTCGCGAGCGACCCTGCGCAGCTGCTGAGGCGCGAGCGGCTGGAAGCAGCGCAGAACCTGAGCGAGGCTCGCGCCCTCCTAATCACGCGGCAGCTCCAGCTCGCCGGCGACGGACCGCCGCCCGATCAAGGTCGCGTCGAGGCCCGCTCCAGCACGAATCCAACCGCAACTGGTCGGCGATGATTGTTGCTGCCACCTCGCCCGCTCGATGCCGGTGAGTACCCGCCCAACGCGCGCCGGTTTAATCCCGAGGCGCGTTTGACTTCAACATCACGCATACAACATGCACATGTAAGGTATACGTTTTGCGCTTGACGTTCCGTGATCTGCGCGCAGTCAATGAAACCGTCGCCGGGCTTTTCGGTCCGGCGACCTGCCCTGAAAACCCACTAAATCCGCCGGCTCAAAGCCTCGGCAGCTTCAACTGCTCCGAGAATCCAACCATGAAAAAGACCTCAACAATCCAGCGACGCGCTTCAGTTTTTCGCAGCGGCGTCTTTTCCCTTCTTCTGGCGTTCACTCCGTTTTCAGCGCAACCGACTGCCAGAGCGGCAGCGGCCGGCGCCCCGGGGCCCTCAGGGGCTCAAACGACCTCGACCGGCCCTGCCGCGGCGCCCGCGTCGAAAAGCGACGAAATCCTGCAGTTGTCACTCTTCGAGGTTTCAACGACCCAGGACAAGGGTTATGTGACGACGAATGCTGCGACGGGCTTCAAGACGAACCAACCGCTGTTAAGCATTCCGCAAGCTATCACGGTGGTCACTCGCGACCTGCTGGACGACATTGGCTACAGCAGTTCGTCCGATGCGCTGCAATTTGCGGGCGTCGGACGTCTCACGGTCGGCACCGAGGGAGTCATGTTGCGCGGCAACCGGATCGGCAACCCGATAGTTGACGAGTTTCCCAATGGAGGCCCTCCCTACCTGGATAACATTCACATCGATTCCTACGAGGTGATTCGCGGGCCGGCGGCCGTTTTTTACATCAATTCATCCCTGGGCGGAGCCGTGCTCAAGACCACGCGCAAGCCGTTGCCCTATCGAGCGACCACGCTCTCATTTTCCGCAGATCAATACGGCACCTACCGGGCCACGGTCGATACCACCGGCCCCTTGGGCTCAATCGGCGAAGGCAAGTTCAGCTACCGCTTGTGTGGGGTTGTGAAGGGCGGCGATCAATATTTCAAATATCGTTCGGAAAAGACATTCGGTCTATTCCCCACGCTCCAGTTCAGATACAAGGATACCACGGTGCGTGTGGCGGTTGATTACACGCGACTGGAGCATTACCCGCAGGCCCATTCCTTTGTGACGCCTGACGGACAGGTGTATACGGGAGCCGGTCGTGACGAAAACTACCAGGCTCCAAACAATTTGGAGGATTTTACGGCCACTCAGGTGAGGCTCTCATTTCTGCACCGTTTTTCCGATGGCTGGGAGATGAAACTCAATGCGGCGAACAACCGTTACAAGCGTGGACCGACTGGAATCATACTGCCGGGAGGAGGCGTGAATTGGATCACTCAGACGATTACGTTTACGGCCCGTCGCAACTATCAGGATTTCAACAACAATTACGCCATGGGCGATGTGAGCGGAAAATACGATCTCTTTGGCCTGAAGAGCCAGACGATCGCCGGGTTTCAGTTTACCGAGGAAACGTCAGATGCATTATTCCAGTCATCGACCGTGTTCGGCGGAGGCACGGGCACCATTACCCGGCCGATCGCCAATCCAGACATGGGATCCATTGTGATTCCGAATCTGAGTACCTACATCCGACCAGCCAATCCGGGAGGCCGGAGTGCCCGCAATAATCTGATCGCGTATATTCAGCAGCAGATCGACGTGGTTCCCGACCGGTTGTCCTTGGTTGCTGGCTGGACAAGCTGGGGTCGGCAGGAGACGTCCATCCCGAACCCTTCCTTACCCCGCCCGGTGCCTTCCACGTTCACGAGGAGCAGCGGTGTCCTGCACCGCTACGGTGTGGTGGGCTACGTCACAAAGGAAATTTCGCTCTATGCCCTTGAGTCGACCGTGTTGCAGCCAAACATATTCGGCATATTGGCCGACGGCACGCAGTTGCCCAATCAAATCGGCAAGGGGCAGGAAGTCGGCGTCAAGACGGCGCTGCTCGGTGGACGGGTTTCAGCCACACTTTCGTTCTTCGATATTACCCTCTCGAATCAGTCCACCTTCGCGGGCGTATTGCCCGACGGACGAAGCTATTCCAATCTCATCGGCTCCACATCGCAAAAGGGCTGGGATGTCGATCTGGAGGTGAAGCTGCTGCCCAACTGGCAGGTGGTGGCGACGGCGTTTCACGGTGATAACAAGACTGCGACCGGTGCCCCCGTGTCCGCAAGCTATCGCTCGTCCTGGAGCGTGTTCACCCGCTACGATTTTGCGGCGGAACCGCTCAAGGGGTTTTCCATCGGCGGTGGTGCCACGACCAAGACCGGATGGATTGTCGCCAGTGGTGGGCTTACCTTGCCTGTTCCGAAGGCCTTCATCGACGTGAAGGACGGCGTCTTGGTCAATTTCTTCGCGAACTATAAGATCGACAAGCACTGGTCGGCGCGGGTGAATGTGGAGAATGTGCTGGATGAGACTTACCCGGCGGGCTTTCAAGCCGCCTGGTTGGTCGATCCCAGCCAGCCGCGGACTTTCGCATTCTCCACGACGTATAAGTTTTGAAGGTCGATTTCAGTTTTGGGTAAAGGCACTGGTGCCGTGGGGAACGCGGCAAACGGTGCCTTTATGATTGAGGCCTGATTTCTCGTTATGAAAACCAAAGCTACCAAGTCTGCCGGGGCCGCCGCCAACACCTCGAAGCAAGGGATCAAATCCGCTGCGATCGCGGGTGCGAAAGGAGGGCCGGGTTTTCGCGAGATTGATTACGGCGGGGTGAAACTGCCCACCTATGTGGGGGCGAGGGGAGAAACCCCGGCGGTGCCGCGCGGCGATTATGCGCTCTACGAACGCTACATCGCCATCGACAACGTGGGCGGCTGGCCGCAGATCACGATCCTCCCGTCCGGTGAGCTGGCGATGCTGATCTGGCCTGAACCCACCCACGGGCACACCGTTGGTGCCGTCGGATGCTGGCTTAGTCGCGACGGCGGGCGTCTCTGGACGCGGGCCGGCGTGCCGGTCCAGAATGCG
>JACQWK010000593.1 GCA_016209525.1 Verrucomicrobiota bacterium | reverse complement strand
GTGGTAGATCGCTCCCGGATATTGCACGCGCAGTTTCCTTGCCACCTGGCCAGCTTACTGTTCTGCAATCTGTTGTCAAGGTTAGGAACTGACCCGTTTACGTTTACGTTTACTGACCCGTTTACGAATTACGAATTACGATTTTCCGCATGTCCGCCTCGTTACCTCGGCGGCTACGATTCCACACCTCACGGACTTCCCTTCCCGCTGTAGTCCCACGTCGCGCGGCCGTCGTAGAGGATGAAGTTCATTCCGGTCACCGTTCGGCCTTCAAGCGCCACCATGCTTGCTGGCACTTCGAGCCGCGCCCACTGTCCCGCCGGCGGCAGCGCTCCCATTGGCCTTTGGCTGGCGGTGCCATCGGTGCCCCAAAGAATCAGGTTCGCTCCCCAATAGGCGCCGTGCGCCCACGAGCTGCCGTCGAACCACTGCATCATGATTTCTCTGGGGGCGTTCAAAGGGTCCAAGAACACATAGGTGAACAAGATGTCGCCGGGATTGATTGTCAGCGTGGCCGAAGCGCCTGAGAAGTAATGATAGTGTGTTCCGACCGCGATGCTGGATTGATGGGCGCGGGAGCCGGAAAACGGCGCCGGATTGCTGCTGACCCATTGCCAGACATCACCTCCACCGACCCCTGTCCAAGCTCCCGCCGGGATATTGTCTTCAACCCAGACGACCGTGGTGGACGGTGGCGGGGGCGGCGGAGGGCTCGACGAAGTCGATTTTCCGGAATAATCCCAAGTCGCGCGGCCGTCGTACAAGATGAAGTTCATCCCGGTGAGTGTGCGGCCTTCGAGGCCCACCAAGCTGGCTGGGATTTCCAACTTGATCCATTGTCCGGCGGGCGGCAGGGCTCCCATCGGACGTTGGCTCGCGGTGCCGTCGGTTCCCCAAAGGATCAAGTTGTCGCCCCAGTAAGCAGCGTGCGCCCAGGAACTGCCATCATACCACTGAAGCAGTATTTCTCTGGGTGCGTTCGATGGATCCAAAAAGACATAAGTAACCAAAACGTCGCCCGGATTGACCGTCAACGTGGCCGAAGCGCCGGAGAAGTAGTGATAGTGAATCCCAGGCGTGACCGTCGATTGATGGGCTCGTGTCCCGGAGAACGGCCCCGGATTGCTGCTCACCCATTGCCAAGCGTCTCCACCTCCTGTGCTCGACCATGCGCCCGCCGGCAAGGCATCATCCACCCAAACCACGATCGACTGCTGGGTGTCGTTGTCAGCGATGGACACAGTCGCGCTGTTGGGCGAACCCACCGCATACATGTTGGCCGGGTCCGAAGACAGCGTGAGCACGACCGTCTCGGCTCCTTCCTCAAGCGAATCGTCGATGGGCCCAACCACAAGATCCACCGAAGCCGCTCCGCTAGGAATTGTGGCGCTGGTATTGAGCCGCCCGTAGTCGGTGCCATTGACAGCGGTTCCGCTGAGGCTGAAATAGACGGTCAATTCTGTCGCCGTGTTGCCGCTTCGGCTAATTCGGAAGATGCCAGGATCCGGACCGGCCTCAGACGCGTTGCCATCCGCGGCCGAAACCGTCACCCACGGCAATCCCAACACGACGCCGCTGACCGTTTCGAATATGCCCTGGCTGCTATTGAAAAAGGTGCCGCTGGGCGTGCTTTCCAGCTTAATGGCCCGCACCATGTAGGTGTACGTGCCGGATGTCACGGCGGTGTCCGTGTAAGTCGTTCCGCTGACTGGCGAGCCAGTCAAACGGGCAAAGGGTCCGGCTGCGGTCGCGGCGCGATAGACGTGATAGCCGAGCACAGAATCCGCGGAAGCCGTCCAGCTCAGACTCACGCCCCCAGGGGTCATCGTAGCCGACAACGCCGAGGCCGGCGCGATCGGATACATTCGGAGCGTCGGATCCCCCATCAACGCAATGTGCACCTGCCCGGCTCCACGATTCCGCTGATTCTGGTAAAGCCCGTTTGGTCCGTTGTTTTGCGTCAGGCGAGTGCAGTAGCCCAAGGTTTCTCCCAAGCCCATCGGATGCATGAACCAGTGAGGCAACCCGGCGTAAAAGGAGGCTAAACCGTAATTGGCCGTGGCCAACGCGGCGCGCATGAAATTGTTGGGCGAATCCCAATCGCCCAGCCAACTGCCGCACAGCATGTGAAACGCCGCGCGCGTGTCTGTCGCCGCGAAGTCCCAGGTCGTCCCTTCGTTGTAGTAGCCTGAGTTTCCCAGCCCCGAAATGCTTGAATACGTCCCTGCCCCGCAGCCGTGAGCCCACACATAACCCTGCGTGGCAAGCGTCGGAAACCATTGGCCGGCGGACAAAACGGTGACGTTGGCGGGTCCCAGCAGCGGCGCGTAACTGCGCCAACTCGTGGCCGCATACGCTTGCCCATTGCGAATCCCCAGCGAATCGTGCACCAATCCCCGCAGCGGGAGCCAAGTCTGTTTGTGACGGTAATTGTGGTCCTTGTTCAGATATCGGCGCAGCAATTCCATTTCCGAAAGACTGAACGCCGACAGACTCGACAAATCGACCCGGCCCAGTTGCAGCTCGACCGGCGAGGGCACCGACGACGGATCAAATTTGCCGTCGTTGGGCATATTCCAATTCCGCGAACTCTCAGCCACCGTGCTGGCCACGAGCGCATCGGTCCAAAGTCCGTCCATGTCGCCGTAAAACGCGTCGGCAGGCCAGGCGCCGTGGTGTTCCGGCAAATGTCCGTCCGGAGAGAGTTCTCCCGAATAGGGCACGGGCACGTGTCCGAAGAGAAAAAGCGCGCGCAGGTTCGCCGGATCCGCGTTGTACTCGGCTCGGATTACATTCTTCACATTGACCACCGAGTCGTTGCGCGCCACATCGCGGCGGACTACCGTCCAACCGTCGCCCGCCAGGTCTTGTTGGAGTCGCCCGAGTTCGGTCGCCAGACCGGAGGCGTAGGTGTTGTCCACGACGAGGAGAATCTTGCCGCGATCTTCCACGAGCGGCGCGTTGATGCCGGCCCAGATGTAGCCGTAACCGCTGTAAGCCGAAAACGAATTGGTTTTGAAAACCTGATACTCGTAGATGGTTCCCGCAGTGACGCCCGTGTCAGTGAAACTCGTCGTGGTGCCTGGAAGAATTGTTCCTGAACTCCATGAACCCGCGCCCGGCGCCTTCCGATACACCGTGTAGCTATCGGGAATCCCCCGAGTGTCCTGGGGCCAAACCAGCGTGATTCGCGGAGGGGACGCCTGCACTTGAGCGCTCACTTGCACGGAGTGTTCCCAGGTCGCGTCTGCCCGAGCCGTCAGCGCCGCAAGTGCCGTCGCCAGCGCGATAGAAGCGTGTCGCAAGAGTAGGGCAGGCATCCTGCCTGACTCAGGGTAGAGACGATCCGAAGCGCCATTGCTCGTAAATCCCTCGTCGCTGACTTTGTCGAAAAAGGCCTTTTTTCGGGGGAGTATCGACAAAGGTTGCGGCAAAGTCTGCGACGAAGACTTGGGAGTTAGCCCTTTTCGGCGAACATTTAGGCAGTGAAGCTGGCGCCTCAGACGATTGTCACTGGAATATGCGAGACCGGTTGATGATCGGACGTCGCGTTCCCCCTCACCCCGGCCCTCTCCCTCTGGGAGAGGGAGCCACGCATCCCGCGTATCGAAACACCAGGCAGGCTCGGCTGGACCCGCCGCGGCGAACAATACTCCCTCTCCCCGGGGGAGAGGGCCGAGGTGCACTGCTGTTGAATTAAGGACGGTCCGACGTTTCTTGCTCTTAATCGTGCTCTTACTCTTACTCCGGAACTCCTTGGAGAGATTAAGATTACGAGCAAGATCAAGAGCAAGAGCAAGACGTTTTCGGCACCGACGCGATCCTCTCCTGGATTCAACAGCAGTGGGGCCGGGGTGAGGGGGAACGATGCGTAGCCTATCGTGCGGTCTCCTCAGGAAATCCGCGAGGGTGCGTTTGCTCCCCGATTCCGACCGGCTCTTTCGAGCGAAGGAGACTGGGGTGCCGCAACGTGAGTGAAGGCAGGAATGACCCCTAAGGCGGTAACCCCCACTGCCTCCTTGCGCATTGCTCGAACTGACGTGTAGAGGGGCTGCTTGGTGTGCATTGTTCATAACTCAAGCCCGCCCCTCTGATTGGTTTCACGGTTACACCTTCATGCGGGAAATCCTCCCTTGGAGATAGTAGGTGACGACCGAGAACACCCACCGCCACCGACCCCATGCCTCTCCTGGACTTTACCCGTCGTCGCGAGTGGGTGATCACCGCAGAATGTGGCGAACACACACCCCATCACACCCGCGATCACTTTGAAGTTTCGGTTTTCGTGACCTGGCTGCCAGGACTGGTAGAGCCCTTGAAACAGCCGCGCTCAGAAATCCTGACGCCGTGGAAAATGGCTGAGCCGGAGTGATGGAGTATTGGAGTTGTGGAGTGTTGAACTTCCCAATACTCCATCACTCCAACACTCCATTTGGGCTCATGCCGTTTCCACGAGGAAGCCAATTCTCCGCATGGGGTCAGGACTTCTGAGGCTCGCCGCACCTTGATTCATGGAAACCTCCCAAGCGGTTCTCGCGCACCTTGGGACCATGAACCGTAGCCGCCGACATGAGGAGGCGGGCTTCATTTACGAATTACGACTTACGACTTACGATTTTCCGCATGTCCGCCTCGTTACCTCGGCGGCTACGAAGCGACGGTTCATGGAGGCGTGCCAGGACAACAGGTTCCCCTTCAGTCCCACAAGAATTCCTCGTCTGGACGGCATGAGGACCCCTCAGGCGCGGCGTCCTTACCTCGCTGCCTCCCGCCGACTCTCCGACAGTTTCAGAATCTCCTGCACATTGATGCGGGTCCAGAAATCCGCCTGACTGCGGCCAGAGCGGCCCTGGTTGCCCCGGCTGGCTGGAAGCGAGAACTTGCCGGTGTAAATCTTGCCTTCGAACTCGATTCGAATCTCGCCGCTCGGCCCTCCGGGACCGGATCCTTCGTAGAAATTGATCATGGCCTCCACTTGCCAGATGTTCACGGGCGATTCGAATTCGATAAACTCGTACTCGCGCCCGGGTGAGGAACGGTGATCCTTGAAATAATAGCCTTCGGGAGTGCGGGTGTGTTCGAAAAACAAAGTCTCGGCTCCTGGGCGCGGAGTGGAGTAAAGATCCAAATCAATGTTCCCCTGCCACCGAATTCCGATCTTCATCGGACCGACCGTGGTCGAGGGCGGCCCGCGCTGCACGTCGGGCAGAACGTCCCGCGTGATCCAGTCGGCCACGCCAACGTCGCGTGTGATCCGCAGCATCTCGATTTTGCTCTGGGCCGGATCGAGCGCATAACGCCTGTCGCGAGCTTCGACGGCGCCGGAAGAAGGGCGCATTGCATTGAAGGCCGTCACTAGATCGCCACTGAACGTCGCCAACCGCGCCCCTTGCCCCCTCAAGTAGAGTTCCCAAAAGCGCAGAATCTTCTCCTGATGAATCCCGCTCACCCAGGGATCGCCAAAGTAGGCGAGATGCACAACCATGTTTTCGAGCGCCTGGCCGCGGCCTTTAATGCCAAAGACGGAGCGCTCGCGCGTAGCCGCCAGATGGCCGTCCGAAGGAAAATAACCGTCCACCATGGAAAAGCGCGGCTCCTTATGATCGAGATAGAGCGGGCTGCCCAAGACCATAACAACAATGGACCCGCCGTCGTGCCGGAGATTCTCCGCGACAAAATCCAAGTACTGCGGGAGGCGGACGGCCTGGTCGAGCTTGACGTGATTTGTCGCCGGTCTCTCGCGATGCGCCGCCAGAAATTCCTTGAGCTTGCGGATCGGCTCCTTGAACTGGTTCGCCCGCGTCTTAGCGCTCCGGAACGCGCGGACATGGGGAATCTCAACCTGAGTGATGGTCTGGAGATGGTAAGCATCGCAAAGCCAGAGCGAGGAGCCAAGCGGCATGTCCTCAACCAGAAAGCCCACGATGCGGCGGTACACAGGATCCTTGACGTCGCCGTCGAGGAACGGCGAAACGCCGATGACATACCGCGTCGGCTTGGTGTCATTCGCCGAAGCATCCTCGCTGGCCGCACTCCCCACCGGCCAAAGACCAGCCAGCAGCAGGCAAGCCAATATCAATTTTTGCAGAAGTCCATGCCTTCCGCTCCTTGCCCTCCACGAGTCGCGAGTGTGTTCGTAGATTTTCAATCTGTCAGTATCGCCAGAAATCGTCGCAAGCCGCGGCGATTTTTCCGGCGCGCGGCCATCCAGGCCGCAGCGGCCGCAGGCGGAAGGTGAGGCTCGGAGATTTTCGGTCGCCGCGGGCGTTCGGAGCCGCAGCGGCCAGGAAGGCCCCGC
>JACQWK010000592.1 GCA_016209525.1 Verrucomicrobiota bacterium | reverse complement strand
GCCAACCCTGTGGGACTGGGCTTGGGGCACGAGTTTTTGGGCGTCGCCGGCGACGGCCACGCGAAGGCGTTGGAGTGTGTCCAGCGGCACGCGGCCGCGGGCCTGGCAATATCCGCCGGTGCCTGCTTCGACGGGCCCCCGGTCGTGGAGGGCGAAGAAGGCTTGCACCTGACGGACGACCTCGCGGCAGGGGCAGCCGGGATTGAGCGCTTGGTAAAGGAAGCTCCAGAAGGTACGGCGCAGCGAAAAAACGCGCTCGCGGCTGTTGGGGCCTTCGTCGGCCTGAGAGAGCAGTCCGGGGGAAATGAATCGGCCGAAGAGTTGTTCGAGGTGAAGGAGGCTTTGTTGACGGAAGTGCTGGACGCGACGGCCGAGAGCGGCGCAGCGGGCGCGCAGCGCCGGGAAGAAGGGGGTGTACATAGGGCGGTCCATATACCGCCCTATTGACAGCGATGCTAGACTTTTTTCATGAAATCGCAACTGCCCCAGTGGCAAAACCAATACCAACGCCTGCGCCAACAGTTGGCCGGGGTCGGTTGGATCAGTGAAGGCTACGTGCAGGATCGGGGCCCCGGAGCCGGCGGGCCGTGCTACCAGTGGACGCGCAAAGTGCGGGGCAAAACGATCAGTGTGGCCCTCTCCGCCGAGCAATTCGCTTGGCTCAAAGAGGCGATTGATAACTGGCGCAAGTTGCAACAGACGCTCAAAGAAATGCAGCGCCTATCCCGGCAAGTTCTGTTCGCCACGGTGCCCAATCCCCCTCGACGCAAGAAGCTCGGCAAGAAAGTTTTAGGCCTTATCTAAGCGCCATTCGGAACTGACACCTTTGTGCCTCGGCAGTTAGAGGTCAGAGTCGGGAGATGAGGAGTTCACGCTGGAAGATCAGCTCCTTGGGCAGGCGAGGATAGAGTTTGAGGAAGAGTTCTTCCTGGGACATGACCTCTTTTCGCCACTCCTCCAGACTGATCGCCTGCAGTTTTTCCAGGGTCGATTCGGAGAAGTTTTTGATCCCAGTTAGGTCGAAGGTTCGGGGACCGGGCACCCATCCCAACGGAGTTTCCTGAGCATCGGCTCGTCCGTGGGCTCGATCCACGATCCATTTGAGCACGCGCATGTTCTCGCCGAAGCCCGGCCACATGAACTTGTCGTGGGCATCTTTGCGGAACCAATTGACGTGAAAAATGCGCGGCGGATGCTTGAGCAGTTTACGCATTTTAAGCCAATGCGCAAAATAGTCGCCCATGTTGTAGCCGCAGAAGGGGAGCATCGCCATGGGATCACGCCGAATTTGGCCCACGCCGCCGACCGCGGCGGCCGTCATTTCGGAGCCCATCGTCGCCCCGATGTACACTCCGTGAATCCAGTCGAAGGCTTCGAACACCAGCGGCATCGTGTGGGCGCGACGCGCGCCAAAGATAATCGCGCTGATCGGCACGCCGTTCGGGTCGTTGGCTTCGGGCGCGAGCACCGGATTATTGGTCATCGGAACGGCAAAGCGGCTGTTCGGATGGGCGGCCGGAGATTTGCAGCCGGGCGTCCAGTGATTTCCCCTCCAATCCAGGCACTCGGTCGGCACGTCGCCGTCTTTTCCTTCCCACCAGACGTCCAAGTCGGAGGTCAGCGCCACATTGGTAAAGATCGCGTCCCGCGAAATGGTTTTTACGGCGTTTGGATTGGATTGGCTGTTGGTGCCGGGAACGACGCCGAAGTAACCCGCCTCCGGATTAATGGCGTAAAGGCGGCCATCCGGCCCCGGTTTCATCCAGGCAATGTCATCGCCAAGGGTCCAGACTTTCCAGCCTTTGAAGTGGGCGGGCGGAACCAGCATGGCGAAGTTGGTCTTGCCGCAAGCGCTGGGGAAAGCGGCTGCGACATAGGTTTTCTCGCCTTGCGGCGACTCCACGCCCAGGATGAGCATGTGTTCGGCCATCCAACCCTCCTTGCGTCCAAGATAGGAGCCGATGCGGAGTGAGAGGCATTTTTTGCCCAGGAGCACGTTGCCGCCGTAATTGGAGCCGACGGAAATGACGGCGTTATCTTGAGGGAAGTGGACGATGTAGCGGCGTTCCGCGTTGATGTCGAGCATGCAGTGGAGCCCGCGGTTGAAATCGCGGCTCTCGCCCAGTTGTTCGTAAGCAATCTTTCCCATCCGCGTCATCACGCGCATGCTCAAGACGACGTAGATCGAATCGGTCAGTTCGACGCCGACTTTGGTCAGCGGCGACCCCAAAGGACCCATCAAATACGGCACGACGTACATGGTCCGTCCCTGCATGGCGCCCCGGCAAAGCCCATGGAGTTTCTGATACATATCCGCCGGGGGAGCCCAATTGTTCGTCGGGCCGGCCTCGTCCTCGGTGGGGGTGCACACGTAAGTGCACTGCTCGACGCGGGCGACGTCGTTGGGATTGGAGCGGTGGTAGTAGCAGCCGGGCCGTTTTTCGGGATTCAGGCGGATCAGGACCCCTTTCGCGACCGCTTCGCTGGTCAGCGCTTCCTTCTCCGCCTCGGAACCGTCGCACCAGTACACTCGGTCGGGCTGGCACAATTCCATCGTTTCCTCCACCCAGCGAATCAGGGCTGCGTTTGTCGTGTTGCAGTTACCAATCTTCGTCATGTTGTGAGTTTCGTGTTTCATTCTCTGGTCCGGCTCGCTGTCAGAACTCGGCTATGAAAATTGCCGGAATAGGCAACACGAAAGCGGCCCAAAGGTCCAGCGAGGAATTTGCCCAAAATCTGCAAACTTTTTGCCAACTCAAGTAAAGCCTTTTGGCCCACCTGGGACCAGAGTATGAATTGGCTCGGCCTGGATCATTCATGAACGCTGCGACTGCGCTCGATGCCTGGAACGTCTCGGCGGCAGACTTTCCGCACACCGGCGCCTCCTGGGAGAAACTGCGATTTCTGTTGCGTTACGCCGTCCTGGCGCCTTCCCGCCACAATTCCCAGCCTTGGCTATTCAAACTTCGTGGCAGTGAGGTGGAGCTCTATGCGGATCGAACCCGCGCGGCCCGGGTGTCAGATCCGGAGGATCGGGAATTGATCATCAGTTGCGGAGCGGCCCTTTGTCACCTGATGATTTCCATGCAGCATTTCGCGTATCTCGGGAGTGTGGAAATCCTCCCAGACAGTGGTGACTCCGGTTTGCTCGCGCGCGTCCGGTTGGGCTTGAAAGGCGAGCATTCGTCGGAAGAGAATCTCACGTTCCACGCGATCTTGAAGCGCCGGTCCAACCGGCAGGCGTTCAGCGATGATCCGGTGCCGGAAGATTTGCTGGAGGCTCTCCAGTCCGGCGCGGAACAGGAAGGCGCCTGGTTTCATGTGTTGCGTTCCGCCGCGGCGCGATACACCTTGGCGGATATCATCGCGGAGGCGGATCGGATTCAATGGGCGGACCGGCGATTTCGCCTCGAACTCGCCGCCTGGCTGCGTCCGGTTCAGAGCGGCAGTGTCGATGGAATCCCCGCCTACGCGCACGGGATGAGCGATGTGTTGTCCTGCACCGGTCCGGTGATCGTTCGGACCTTCAACGTGGGGGAAGGCCAGGCGGCCAAAGATCGTGACATCGCCGCGCATTCTCCCGTCCTCGCCGTGCTGGGGACCGATGCGGACACACTGCGAGATTGGCTCGCCGCCGGACAAGCTCTGGCCCGCGTTCTGTTGCGGGCTCGGGCCGCCGAGGTCTGGGCTTCGTTTTTGAATCAGCCGATCGAGCTCCCGCACATGCGGCAGCGATTGCCGCACGTAATCGGCCGGCCCGGCTTCCCGCAATTGATTCTTCGGCTGGGCTTCGGCACGGACGTCAAGCCGACTCCGCGCCGGCCGGTTGAGGAAGTCTTGATTTGAACCCTATTCTGTCAAGCCCCAGCGGGCGCGAGGCATTCGGGAATGGAGCAGCGCTTCCAGAGACGGCTTTGGATTCTTCGCAGGATGCCGGAGTGGCGCCGCCCATCGAGACGCCCGGAGAGGGCGACGCGATTCTCCCGAGTTGGTCAGGAATTGCATCTTTCCGCGCACGGCAGTCTCCCGAAGCCACCCGAGGATGGAAGGCATCGTGGGCCAATCATCGCGACCTGGATTCACCAACGCCACAAGGGCGCCGTCGGTCTCTTGCCGCCGCCCGGCCCATTCTTCAATCCAAGTCTGTAAATCAGCGGAGAGTTCGTGGTCGCCCTCCAAGGAAAGCAAGACCAGGTCGGCGACGGCGGCGGCTTTGGCAGCCTGCTCTCGGACCGGGTGGATTTCCAGAACTTCGCATTTCCAGATATCCAAGTGAAAGCGGCACTCCTGGGCAAAGTCCACGATCAGGCGCTCGTAAATCTCCATGGCCTCCAGACCCCGTTCGAGGTTCTCGTAAGCGATCACGACTCTGAATACGGGAGCGCCTTCGGAGTCGGCGCTCTGTTCGGACATCTCGTGACGGTGGTCTTGCACAAGCCAAAGCTAAGAAACCATCCGCTTCCGAACAATCGGGACAACCCCCAAACGGGGATAGGCGGAGGGCTTAAAGCGGCTAAGCCGTGCTTTGCGATTCCACCCACCGGACGGCGTGGCGGATCAGTTCCGACGCGGTCGCGAGTTTCAGCTTGCCTTTGATATTCACCCGGTGCACTTCGACGGTTTTGACACTCAAGTGCAGTTGTTCCGCGATCTGGCGCGTGGATTTGCCCTGGCCGATCAACTGATAGACCTCGAACTCCCGATCGGTCAAATTCTCCACGGGCGAGCTGGCGGTTTCCGAGCGGCGGCCGGAAAAGATTTCCAAGATTTTGGCGGAGATTTTTTCGCTGACGTAGATTTTGCCGCTGAGCACCTGGCGGATCGCCTGCATCAGCTTTTTCCCGCCCTCCTGCTTCATGATATAGCCGCGCCCGCCGGCTCGCAGCACTCGCTCGGCGTAGAGCGCCTCGTCGTGCATGGAGATCACGAGGACGGGCAGTCCTGGACGCATCGCTTGGATGTCCTTGATGAGTTCGAGCCCATTCTTGCCGGGAAGCGTGATGTCGGCCAGCACCAGGTCCGGCGGCGAGTGGGCGACCGTGTCAAGGCACTGAAAAGCATTTTCGGCCTCGCAGCAGACGGTCAGGTCCGGTTCGTTGGAGATCAGTTGGCGCAACCCTTCCCGCATCATCGGATGGTCGTCCACCACCAGAATTCGCTTCTGTCCCTTGGGAGCTTGTTTTCGTTTCATATCATGACTTCCGGCGGCGGCGGGGCCGCCGTTTTTTGTACGGAGCAGAGGACGGTCGTTCCGCCGTTCGGCCGTTTCCGAAAAACGAGTTTTCCGCCGATCATTCCGGCGCGATATTTCATGATTCGCAGCCCCATTCCCTTCGAGTGGCAATGTTCATCGCCGAGGCCCACGCCATCGTCGCACACCGCCAGAACCAAGTGTTGGGCATCCTCCTCCAGTCGGATTTCGATGCGTTTGGCTTTCGAATGCTTGACGGCGTTGTTCACGGCCTCTTGCGCGATACGATAGAGGTGCGTGGCCGTCGCAAGGTCCGAAACGGCCAACGGAACGGCGCATTTGAACGCGCAAGGAATCTTGAAGAGCCTCTGGCTGCTGGCCGCCAACTCCTGCAGCGCGGTCATGATCCCTTCGTACTCCAGCGCCACGGGAGAAAGTCCGCGCACCAAGAGGCGGATCTGCGCGATGGTTTCCCGGACATGTTCGGTCACGCGGGCCGCCTGCGCGGCATCCGCTTTCGCTTTTTTGGCCAGATTCTGTTCCAGGACCTGTCCCATCAACTCGATGCCCGCGAGTTGCTGGCAGATACCATCGTGCAAATCCTGGCCGATGCGCTGCTGTTCGAGGTCGCTGATCCGCAGGATTTCGGACTCCAGCCGTTTTCGGTCCGTGACATCAACCCCGGTGCCCAAGAGCAAGGGGCGGTCTCCGGTGGCGCCCGGGAGCAGCGTGCACCTCCATTCAATGATGCGGCGGTCGCCGGTCTTTGTCACACACGGATACTCGTAGGGCTCGGACAAAGACGCGGTGGCAGCCTGGCCGGGCTTTCGCCGCAACGCGTGGTCCCATTCGGGAGGGAGCGAGAGATCGGAGACGGTGCCGCCGACCACTTCCTCGCGTCTGTAGCCGGTCACTTCTTCGCAGGCGCGATTGAAAAGCACGATCCGGCTGTCCGCATCGACGACGACGATGAGGCTTGAAGTGGTTTCCACCACCGCTTGCAGGAGTTCGCGGTTTTTCTTTAGAGCGGCTTCGGTCGCCGCGAGCTTTTCCTGCTGGTCCACTTGTTGGAGCGCACGCCGGACGACCGTGGGGACGAATTCCAGGAAGTTGACATCTTTGACGAGGTAATCCAGCGCTCCACGTTTCATGACCTCGACCGCGACCCGTTCGTCGCCTTGCCCCGTGATGATCACGAACGGAACCAGGCGCCGCATCGAACTCAACTGGTCGATCAAGTCGCCGCCTTCAATGTCCTGGAGTTTCAAATCCAGCAACATCAAATCAGCCCGATGGACTTTGAGCCAGGCGATGGCCTCCAACCCCGAGGCGGCCGTCGTCGTGGCGAATCCCTCGCGCTGGAGGGATTTTGCGATGAGACGGAGCAATCCTTGGTCGTCGTCCACGACCAACACGTTTGCCGCAGGGCCGGAAACATTCATGGGGTCAGAATAGTCTCGGCAAGAATTGCCGCCAGTCACGTCGGATTGGGGGCGACATCGAACATCGAACAACCCAGAGGGAACTTCGAAGCGACCGCAACTTCGGCCTTTCGGCGTTGGGCGTTGGATGTTCGATGTGGCTTGGCGATCTACGCATCGCCGTTGATCCCAGGGACCTGGACCAGGCTGATGAACAGCCCCAACTGCTTGATGGCCTCGGCGAATTTGTCATAGTCCACCGGCTTGACGATGTAGTTGTTGCAGCCGAGCGCGTGGCAGTGTTCGACCTCCCGAGGGTCATCCATGGTGGTGAGCATGCTGACCGGAATCTTGCGCAACTGGGGGTCTTGTTTGATTTGGCGGAGCACCTCGACGCCATCCACTTTGGGCATGCGGATATCCAGCAGCAACAGGTATGGAGTGGCCACCGCGCGTTTCGGGCCGTCCCCACGGCAGAACAGGAAATCGAGAACCTCCTGGCCATTCTCGAAACGCAAAATCTGATTATGAAGGCCGGCGCGGGAGAGATTCTTCTCGATCAACCGCGCGTGGCCGTGATCATCATCCGCAACCAGTATTACCACTTCCTTCCGCATAAGTTGGTCACTATTCATATATTCCTAGGCTGCGGGCAAAGAAACAAAAAAGGTGCTTCCTTGGCCCGGTTCTGATTCGACCCAGACCTTGCCTTCCTGTCGCTCCAGCACGCGCTGGGCGATGGTTAATCCTAATCCTTCCCCTTCATTGAGGGAAGGATTCAAACGGTGAAAGATCTCAAAGATCTTGGCCTGATGCTCGCGCGCGATGCCAATGCCATTGTCTTGGACGGCATAGGTCGAGCGTCCGCCTTCCGCGCGACCGGACACCGCGATGACGCACGGCCGGCGGGGATCCCGGTATTTGAGCGCATTGTCGATCAGATTGGAAAAGACTTGGTTGATTTGCGTCGCGTCGCCTCGGCAGTCTGGCAGCGGGTTGAGCTTCAAGCTCGCTTGAGCTTGCTGGATTTGAAATTCCATGGCCTGCCCGATGCTCGCCAGCATCGCGCTCATGTCTAATCGCTGGATGTTCAGCGCGGCGCGGCCCAGGCGGGAGAAGCGAAGAAAGCCGGAAAGCAGCGCGTCCATTTTGGTCACCCCGGCCTGAATGTACGACATCGACTCCGGCAGTTCCTCGGCCAAGAGCTCGGTCAAACCTGACGGCGCGGCGGCGCCGGATCCCTCGCTCAGGAGCGAACGGACTTTATCGCAGGCCCGAGAGAGTTCCTTGGTGAAGCCCTGGATGTTGACCAACGGCGAGCGAAGGTCATGGGACGCGACGTACACGATGGTCTCCAGTTCTTTGTTCTTTTCCGCCAACGTCCGCGCCAGTTCGGCCAGTTTTTCTTCCGCCCGTTTGCGCTCCGTAATGTCGCGCACGAAGCCGGTGAAAATTCGCCGGTCTGCCAGCCGCACTTCGCTGACCGCCAGGTCCACGGGGAAAATCGTCCCATCTTTCCTCCGCCCGACCACTTCGCGTCCGATGCCGATGATTTTGGGGCGGCCGGTCCGCAGGTAATCGTCGATGTAGCGGTCGTGTTCGTCCCGGTAGGGAGAAGGCATGAGGCAACTGACGTTCTTGCCGATGATCTCGGCGGCTGAGTATCCGAAAATGCGCTCGGCGGATGAATTCAACGTTTCGATGCGGCCGCGCTCATCAATGGTGATGATGCCTTCGACGGCCGTATTGAAGATGGCGCGCAAACGTTGGTCGCTGTCGCGCAGCGCGATGACGGAGTGCTTGTGATCTTCGATCTCGGTTTGGAGGGCCTCATTGGCGTTGGCCAGAGCGGCGGTCCGTTCCACAACGCGTTTTTCGAGATCTTCCTGGGCCTGTTGCAGGGCCCGTTCTGCGGCTTTGCGTTCGGTAATCTCACGGCCTTCGGGGATCAACAAAACGACCTGCTGATCCACATCGCGGACCGGTTTGAGAGAGAAATCAAACGTAGCCATCGAGCCATCCGGTCTCGGCAGCTCCGCTTCGTAGCGGACAAATTTTCCCTCCGAAGCCTCGGCGATGGCCGCTTTGAGCTTGTCTTGAGCCGCGCGGGAATGACTCCACCAAGGCGTTTCCCAAAAGGGCCGGTCGACCACCTCGCTTCGTTTCGCCTTCACAAAGTCCAGTGCGGTATCGTTGGCTTCCAGCAGTCTTCCCTGAGGTGTCAGCAGCCCGACCAGTTCAAAGGTCTGATTGAAAATCGCGCGGAAGCGCCGTTCGCTTTGCTGGCGCGCGGCATTCTCACGAAAGAGCAGGAAAAAAACCGCGGCGAGCAGGGCGAGGCTGGAGCCGCCGAACGCCACATCCACCAGAAGAGTTCGCTTGGCCCGCGCTTTGGAGATCTGTTCCCGCTCGGTGAGCAAGTTCTGTTCTTCAACGGTCATGTCGCCGAGAAGGCGCCGGATGGCGTCCATGGTTTGCTTCCCTTCGCCTTTCCGAACCCATTCCGCAGCCGCGTCCATTCCCTCCTGCCTTCGGACCTCGATGCGATGGCGGATGAACTGGAGGCGATTGGCAATGAGCGGCTCCAACTGTGCCAGGCGGCTCAGTTGCACGGGACTGTCTTGCGTCAAATCCCGCAGCTCGGTCAGAAGCCGGCCGACGAGGTTGGTGGCCCGAAGGTAAGGCTCAAGGAACGTCTCGTCTCCGGAGAGGACGAACCCAAAGAGGCCGGTTTCGGCCTCGGTCAACCGTGCGAGCAGTTCCTCCTGCACCACGATGTGGCGATGGGTGTGCGAAAGCAGCTCGGAGGTGGCCACAAGCTGGCGCGCGTTCCAGAAGGACAACGCGCCGCTGATGGCTAAGAAGGCCAGAGCCAGCGCGAAACCCAGCACGAGACGGCGCTCGGGAGGAGGCTCTTTCATCAGCCACTCGACGCGGTTGGGCTTTTGATTAGTCTCGATGGCGATGAGATAAGCAAAGGCCCATCACCCTGTCGAGGTCGCTTCGATCGCTGTGCTCTCATGCAGAAATGGCGTCTGGATTTGCGCAATCCTTCCCTGAGAGGTTCGGTCTTCGCCCAAAACCCGAATTCCGAAACTCGAAATCCGAAACCAATCCGAACGCCCGAAATCCGAATCTCAAAACCATGCGGCCCTGTGCCGTTTCGAGCCTTGCTACTTTCGAATTTTGGATTTGTTTCGGATTGCGGGGTTCGGGGTTCGGCTGGTTCGCGCCCAAGGGGGCGGGAGTGCCCGTGTCAGAATCGCGCCAGAAATCGAAATTTGTGTTTGCACAGACTCTCACACGCGCGGCACGGAGGGGAGTTGCTGGCGATATTCGGTGGGGGATTGGCCGAGGATTCGTTTGAACATTCGGTTGAAATGGGTGAGGGATTGGAACCCGACCTCATAGGCGATTTCACTGATCCTGAGATTGGGGTTGAGCAACAGGTTCTTGGCCTTCTCGATGCGGACGCGCGAAACATAATCGGTGAAGTTCAGCCCGGTGATTCGCTTAAACATCTTGCAGAAGTAAAACGTGCTGGTGTTCACCGCCTTGGCGACTTGCCCGAGCGAGAGCTCCTCCCCTTGATGTTCGTGGATGAATTCTTTGGCTCTCGAAACGACCGGCGGCTCGGAGTTTTCTTGTTTCACAACGATCTGATTCGTGACCATGGAAAGGTGCTGGGCGAAAATGGTCAGCAACGCCACCAGGGATTCATGCTCTTTTTGCGATAACACCCGCGTGCCGTAATACGCGTTCTTGAGCTCTTCGGGATCGACCTTTATGCCCCAGTCCTGAATGAGCTTGAGCGTGCGGTCAAACTGGACGCCGGAGGGCTTTTTGCGGAAGACTTGGCCGGTTTGCAGATACCCGATGAGACGGTCCCCCAAACGAACCGGCACCGCCGTGTCGCACAAGCCGAAGACGCAAGCCACCGTCTGCGCCTCTTGAGCGGCGGACTCCGACAGCCTTTGTTGCACTTGCAAACAGGCGGCGCAGGCTCGGCTTTTTTGGGCCATGAGCGCGCAAAAAGGATTCTCCCGCCGCTTTCCGTGGTGGGGCAATTGCCAGGTTTCGACGGCCCGCAAACTGACCGGGAGGCCGGTGGTCTCGCTGAAAGCGCGCTCGTAGTCCTGATAAATTTTCGAAGCGGCCAGCGTTTCGATCAAGTTTTCTCTCGTATTCATCGTTGTCAGCTTTCTCTTTTACCGATGCCAAATTTGGTTTGGTTGCCGCCAAAATAGGATCAGAGAAGAAAGCCGGCAATTGGGGCGGGTTCCAGTCGTGAGCTGGGAGGACGAACCACCGCGCATAGGGAAAATCCTTAGAATTCGATCTCGAGGCCTTCCCGGGCCGCTTCCACGCGTGTGGCGCCGCCGAGTGGGGCTGCGACCTCTTTGGCCTTGGCCAACATTCGCGAAATCTTGTCATCGTTGTGGCTGGGGTCGTGATGGAACAAGAAAAAGTTCTTCACCCGGGCTTGCACCGCCACCGCCACCGCATCGTCGGCGCAACTATGCCCCCATCCCACGTGGCTGGCGTACTCGTTTTCGTCGTATTGGGAATCCATGATCGCCACCTCCGCCCCTTTGATGAACTCGATCAATTTTTGGTCCTCCCGCTGGGATGGCTGAGGCATCTCCGAAACACTGCGGCCAAGCTCGGACGCTCCTGGGTTTGTTCGCCGCCGGGACAGTTCGTTGTCCGGCAAATAGGCGACGGACCCGCAACTCGTGAACAGCCGGTAACCCACGCACACCCCGGGATGATTCACGAACATCGCCTCGACTTTCACGCTGCCGATCTTGAAGGATAGGCCTTTGAGCTCTTGAATCGTGATGTTGCCAGGCATTTGTTGGAGGCTGATCGGAAAATACGGGCTCTCCATCTGGATCGAGAGCGTCGCTTCCAAGCCTCGGCGAGCGCCCTCGTAGGACAGCACCCGGACGACATTTTTCGGATCGTAGGCCGGCGCGAAAAACGGGAACCCGTGGATATGGTCCCAGTGCGTGTGCGTGAGCAGGAGTGTCAGCTCGAGGGACTTATTCTTGAATTCGGAGGCAAGCTGCACCCCCAACGAGCGGATTCCCGATCCGGCGTCGAGGATAATGATTTGGCCCTCCGCGCGGACCTCGACGCAGGAGGTGTTTCCGCCGTAGAATACCGTGCCCGCGCCAGGTGTCGGCAGCGAGCCGCGCACTCCCCAAAATCTGACCTTGGTCTTGTGCGCGACGTGCGCTTCCGGTCCAGGTTCGCCCGCCGGTTTGTCCGACTCGGTTCGGGTGAGACCATCGAGAATCTTGAAGAGTTCGGCGGCGATGATCGGCTTGATCAGGACCGCGTTCGCCCCCGCTTCCAGCGCGGTCTCACGGTCCCTGGAGTGGCTGGCCGCCGTGGTGACGACGACTTGGGTTGCAGGCACCAGTTCGCGGTGTCCTTGGATGAATTGGGTGAGTTGGTACCCATTGCATCCGGGCGTCCGCATTCCGCAGACTACGACCCGAGGTTGGTGCTGCACCACCATCTCCAATCCCTTGCTGCCGTCCTCGGCTTCCGAGACTTCCCAGCCGCGTTCGCTGAGCAGACGGTTCAGGGTGTTCCGGAAAACGGGATCCTCATCAATCACCAGAATCTTTTTCATGTTGGCGACGCTCTCAAGTTTGCTTTCCGGCGAGCAGGCGGCCTGACCCGAGGGGCGAGCCGTTCATAGCTGCAACTCGGGAATTAAGCAACACTGCTGCGAGTGGTCACTGGCACTCAGAGCTTGTTTTAGGGCAGGGGAGACATTTTGCCTGCTCTCAAGTTCACTGTGAAATTCCCCGAAGGAGGCCGGGTGGAAACCCGCCCTACGTTGACGGACCGGCTTCTGGAATCGAGCGATCCTTCACCCGCCCGCGACGACTTTCACGATTTCCAGGCGGTCCCCCGGCGCCAACTGTCGCGTCGGGAATTCTGAAGGGGCCACCGCCTCGCCGTTGTGTTCGACGACGACGCTGCGGGGCGGAAGATTTTGCGAGCGCAGGAATGCTTCGATCGAACAAGGAAGCGCAGCGGCTACTTGCTGGCCGTTGGCAAGGACAACGTTCGGTTCGTTCGGCATGACTCAAACCTGCTAAGCCGTCAGCGCCGCGTCCCAGTCTTTCCAAACCGGTTCGTAGCCCAGCCGCCGAACCTTCTCCGCCACCGCCTCCGGCGAGCGCGCGTCCGAAATGTCGAATTGGCCGGTGGCGCCGAGGGCGCTTCCCTGCGCCGCTGCCCACTCGCTCGAGTTCGCGGCCAGGCCGACGATTCGTCCCCGCTCCGTCCGATGAAGGCGTTCTTTGCCGGCGCCGGTGTATCCACCGGGCTCGGTGTGGCTGCCCGCGCTGATGAGCGTGATGCCCAACGGAATCAGTCCGTCCCGGAGCCAGGCCGGCTCGCGCGTCGAGAGCACCAAGCCGGCATCGGGAAACATCAACCGAAACGCGCAAACCAGTTGCACGAGTTCGCGGTCGCTTATCGAAGTGAGAGGTTCAAACTCTCCCGCGTTTGGCCGCAATCTCGGCACGGAGATCGTCAGTTGCGCCTTCCAGCAGTGCCGAAGAAGATATTGCGCATGGGCGGCGACGCACAACGCTTCGCATCGCCAGTCGCTCAAGCCCAGCAAAGCGCCAATGCCCAAGCGGCGAAAGCCCGCAGAGTAACCGCGCTCCGGTGTTTCCATTCGCCAATTGAAGTCGCGTTTGGGTCCCGCCGTGTGCATCTGGCCGTAGAGGGTCCGGTCATACGTCTCCTGATACACGACCAACCCATCCGCTCCGGCGGCAACGATTGGCCGGTAGTCCTCCGTCTCCATCGGCCCCACTTCCAGCGACACGCTCGGAAACTCGTCATGCAGCGTCTTCACACATTCGGACAGGTAGTTTCTCGACACGAACTTCGGATGTTCGCCGGACACCAGCAGGATATTGCGAAAGCCCTGTTCCCGAAGCGATCTGGCCTCTTGCAGAACTTCCTCGACGGCCAGCGTCACTCGCAGGATCGGGTTGTCCCGCGAAAAACCGCAGTACTTGCAGTTGTTGATGCACTCGTTGGACAAGTAGAGAGGCGCGAAAAATCGGATCACTTTGCCGAAGCGCTGGCGGGTCAAGGCTTGCGAGCGGCGGCTCATCGGTTCCAGGAGTTCACTCGCCGCCGGTGAAATCAGATGAGCGAAGTCCGTCAATGATAGCTTTGTCTTGCCCAGGCTCTCCCGCGCCGCCGCCAGCGCCGCTGTCCGCGAACGCTGGGACAACGCAGCCAGAGGCAATAGATCGAACTCAGCCACGAAACTCATACGGAAAGCCTAACAGAAGTTTGCCGAGCGACAAGGGCAGGACAACAGCAATACTTTTTCTGACGGCAGGCGCCATTCTCGAACGGCTCGGAGTTCCGGCTTTGAGCCGGTTTTCGTGCGCCGGCCGGACTGAAGCCGGAACTCCAAACAGACCGAAATCTCAAAACTCGACGATGGCAGGCGGCTCCAGCGTTTTATCCTCCAGGAGTCGAAGCGCTGATTCGATCACTGCGCGCTGCCGTGCCGGCGCCGCGGGCGCGTCCAACGGGTAGCCGTGGCGGAACGGCACGAGCAAGGCGCGCGGAGGGCGGACCTTTTCCGCGGGCAGGCGGAGAAGCTGGATGGCCACCGTGGCCATGCCGCGGCGCTCCAACTCAGCCGCCACCAGGCTCACGGCCTGGTTGCTCATCGGTCAGACTGGCACCAGCAGCGCGACATCCACGGAGTCGTTCTTCAACAGTTCCGCCATGGCGGGAATGGACTCGCGCATGAAACGGCCCGGCGCGGTGATGGACCCCATGAAGGAAATGTGACGCCGGTTCACCGATCCAATGCGACCGGACAAAACCAGCTCCCTCATCCGATCCATGGGAAACGCCAGATTGGGATCTTGCCGCAGCCCCGTGTGATCGAATGCATCGCTCCGGTGCGTATCGATCAGGGTGTTGATTTCGACCTCGCTCGGAATTTCTCGAAACGAAGAATCACCGCCTTTGACGGAGCTATCGAAGGGCGCTTGTTCGGCCAAAACAAATCCCGCGCTGGAGACGATCACCACGCGGCACTCTCGCAGCGGTTTTCGCAACTGCGTCCATGGGACAGGATCGATGCGGCGCCAGCGATACGCTCTCAAGAAGAGCTGAACCGGCAGTGTGAATTCATTCAAGTCACCCATCGATGGTCGTCGAGTCTATCGAAACAAACCGCCGTCCGCCCGCTTTTTGCAGCAATTCTCATTTTGACAACAGGCAAGACCTGCGACCCGCTTGTAGTCCCGGCTTTAGCCGGTTTTCTCGTGCTGGCCGGCTAAAGCCGGGACTACATACGGGTCAAAATGAGAATTGCTGCGCTTTTTGTGGACATTGCCTTGGAAACTTGGAAACGAACCCCAACGCCAGGAGTGCTGGTCTCCGGCCCGGTTCCAACCAAATGGCACGGTTTCTCAGTTTTGCAGGGACTTGTCGCGGCTCTTTCGTAGCGCAGATTTTCAATCTGTTGTGTCGCAGAATTGCATTCTGCGAGCGCCTCTGAGGACCGGGTGGTCCGCTCGGATTGGAACCCAGGCCGAGGGCAACTGGCGATACAGTGCAACGCGGCACAGCCGCAACCAAAACGGCGCGCGGCCTTCCAGGCCGCAGCGGCTCCGAAAGCCCGAGGCGCCTGAAAATCTCCGAGCCTCGCCTTCCGTGTGCGGCCGCTGCGGCCTGGAAGGCCGCGCGCCAGAAAAATCGTCGCGGCTTGCGACGATTTCAGGCGATACAGCAGATTGAACATTTGCGCTACGTCCGCCAAGGCTAAGACCGTACCGCGACCGCGATTTTTTGTCGCGAGCGTTTGATTCGTGAAGAGTCTTCCCGTCCTTCCGGCGCGCGTTCAGACCGGCGATCGCGGACGGCCAGACGGCCATTGTCCGCGAGTTTGGTTGGGAGCCTTCGTGCGGACAGGGCTGTCCGCGCTCCGAACTACCTCGTCCCCGCGCCCGCGAATGAAGCGGGAGGCCCGCCTTTGGCGGCGGACTCGTTCTTGGAATTCGATCCGGGACCGGAGGAAAGGATCTTGCCGAACAACCCCGACTTTGCCCGCTGATCTTGGTCGTATCCTTCGAACTCCCTGGCCAGGAGATTGGCGATATAAAAGAGGATGAAACAAATGGCGCCAATAGGTTTGATAATTCCTCCGGCGAACTCGGCTCCGGGGCCGGTCAGGGAAACCGCGAACGCGACGACGGAAATCGTCAGCAAGGCTTTGGGCAATGTGGTCATAGCAATCGTGACTGAAGTTGGTTTCTTAATGGCACTCAACAAACAGATGCGCTGAAATTGCCCAAGGGTGACCGCCAGAGGCTCAACCGTTTTTGCCAAAAGCTTAGCGTTTTTTGCCATAGCCTGCAAAACCTGGGCAGAGGCCGCAGAGCCATGCCCGGCGGATGCGCCGCTGCCACGGCGTACGCGTTTAGCGTCCAGTGGCTCGTAGCGCAGACTTGCAGTCTGCCGTATCGCCGACTTGAAGTCGGCCGGGCGTCGAAAGTTCCGGCACGCACGTTTCGTTCGCCGCCGACGCAGAATCCAATTCTGCGATACGGCAGATTGAAAATCTGCGCTACGCTAGAGCAGACACGCCGCTGCTAGGAAATTAGGACACTGCTGCCGCGCAACAGAGTTTGACTGTCCTGCCTTGGCGCATAGGCTCTGGCCATGTTTCACCGCTGGTTCGCCCTCTGCCTCGCGGTTTCGCCCATTTGCGGAGATGAAGTGGCTCTCGTCCGTGTCGGTGAAACCTGGCGGTACTTTCCGGGCGTCTCGGAACCATCCGGCCGCACCATCGCCTGGACCGAACCAGCCTTTGACGACACGAAATGGCTGGAGGGAATTGCCGGTTTCAGCTCGGTTTTTGGCTATGAAGGGACGGCGCTTCCGGACATGGCCGGAGAGTACGCTTCAGCCTATTTCCGGAAAACTTTCACTTTGGAGCAACCCGCAGAAGTCAAATGGCTGACGCTCCGAGTCGATTACAGCGATGGCTTCGTGGCCTATCTGAACGGGAAGGAGGTCGCTCGGCGGAACCTAGCCGGTCCCTCTGACAATCCCATCCCTTTCAACGCCGCCGCCACCAACTCCCACCCACGAGGCGCGATCGAGGAAATCGACGTCGGCGCTTCAGCCATTTTGCTCAAGCTGGGAACCAATGTCCTCGCCATCCAAGCTCACAACGCTTCCCTCCAGGACTTCGACTTCGTCCTGGTCGCTGAGCTCCTCGCAAATTTCACGCGGGGGCCGTTCCTGCAAAATGCGTCCAGCAACCGCGTCCAGATCATCTGGAAGACCTTTGCGCCAGCGGACGCGCGCGTGGAGTATGGGACGAATTCCGCCCTTGGCCTATCGGTATCGGACACGAACCTCCTCACAACGCACGTCGCTACCCTCATCGATCTCGCGCCGGACACCACGTACTATTATCGGATCCGCAGCTCCGCCAACGGACAGAGCGCGGTTTCGCCGGTCGAATGGTTTCGGACGCTCAAAACGTCCGGATCGTTCAGCTTCGTCACCCTGGGAGACACGGGCACGGGTTCGCGCGCGCAGTACGAGATCGCCGGGGTCCTGCGCCGCGCCAAGCCCGACTTGGTCTTGCACGCGGGCGACGTGATCTATCCTTCGTTCACTTATGCCTACACGGATACGCGGTGTATGAGCGTCTATGGGGCTCACATGCGCAACATTCCTTTCTTCTTCGCGCTGGGAAACCACGACTTGTATTCAGGGAACGGGCCGTTCCTCGACGCCTTTTATTCGCCGACGAACAACGTTCCACCCGCAGACCACGCCGCGGCGGGCACGAGTCCGGAACATTACTACTCATTCGACCACGGGGACGGGCACTTCGTCGTGTTGTTCGCTCCGTTCCTGAACCAATACCAACTCAAAGCCGGCGACCCGCAGCACCGGTGGCTCGAGGCGGATCTGGCCGCTTCCAAAAAACCGTGGAAATTTCTCATGTTCCACCATCCGATCAACACGTCTTCGCTGCATCGCTTTGACGATTACAACTCCAACGGTGTGTGGGATCGCACAGACGTGATGGACGCGGTCTTGCCGCTGGCCAGCAAATACGGCGTGCAATTGATCTTGGCGGCTCACGATCACGCGTTTGAGCGGTTCAATCCGACCAATGGAGTGCATTCGGTTGTGACCGGCGGCGGTGGCGCCGGTCTCTATCCGTTAAGCCAGCTTGATTCGGGCAGCGCCCAGTTTTGGGTGCGGCACAATTGCGTCAAGGTGACGGTGGACGGAGACCGCTTGGCGCTGGAGGCGCTCTCCCAGTCGGGCGAGGTCTTTGACTCGATGACCATCTATCGCGCTCTGTCCTCCCCGCAAGTTTATCAAAGTGCCTGGCATTCGCCCGTGGTGGAGTCCGCGTCGGCGGATGACGGCGACGGCAATGTCATCGGCCAGGAATTCGATTTTATTGGGCGACCGATCCCGACGATGCCGGGCGGCTTCTCGAACTTGGGCCAGGTCTATGTGAACAACGACCGGACGAACCTCTATGTGGCAATCGAGCAATGCATGATCTATCCGAACAACCATATTTTTCTGTTCGTCGAATCGCCTCGGCAACGCGGGGTCACCAATCTCGTTTCGGTGGGCAATGGCCGGATCGATCCCAGAGGCGAAGGCGCGGACGGCTTGGATTTCCTGGCGAACCTGGCGTTCACCAACTTCGCCCCCAGTCTCGGGTGCATCCTGGGGGATGAATTCGGCGACTCTCAATCGCGCTCCTTCACCCGGAACGGCTTCTCGTTCGATGCGGGCCAAGGCGTTTTTCTTTTGGAGGCCAAGCTGGGTGATGTGTTCGACGCGCGGCTTCAGCAATTCAATGGCTCGCCCCAGTTCGCCGGTGTCGCGGGCGAAGCAAATGCGAATTTTGTCGAATTGGCCGTCCCCTATTCCGCATTGGGCCGGCTCCAGCCCGGTGATCTCATTAAGATCGGAGCCGTGGTGGGCGGGGCCGGATTGGACCCTAGTGCAAGCCGCCAAGCCCGCCAGTTGGACTCCAGTTTTCTGGGAACTGCTTTCAGCAGTTCGGGTATGGATGGCGCTCTCCTCGAAGGCGTCAGCGTCCAACTTGCCGTCGATCCCGATCCGGATTCGGATGGATTGCTGACCGCGGATGAAAAGAAACTTGGGACCGATCCAGGCAACCGGGATAGCGATGGAGATGGCCTGCCAGACGGTTGGGAAGTGCTGCACAATTTGGATGCCACTTCGGTGACGGGAGACGACGGCTCGAACGGAGACCCGGACCGGGATGGGGCGTCCAATGGGGACGAGTTCTCCGCCGGCACGAACCCTCGCGATCCAAGGTCGGCGTTGCGGGTCAAACTTGAAGTGGCGGGTCCCTTCCGATATCGGCTCTCCTGGCCAGGTGTCCACGGAAAGAAATACCAGATTCAGATTGCCGACGGGAGGCCGGCTGGGTTCGTCGATATCGCGAACACAAATTTCCCCAGACGCGCAGACTCGGCATTGCAGGTGTTTGAAGAGGAACTCCGGAGCTTGCCTGCCGCAGCGCGATTCTATCGCGTCCTCATCGTGCCTTAGCGCTGTCTATGGGGCGGAGAACCACGAATGAACACGAATGGACACAAATGGGTTTGGCTGAGAACAGCGTTCGCTTCCGCGCGCACGGTTCACTCTTTGATGATCTCACCACGACGCAGAAAGAGCGTTCTCACCGCCCGTCTGAATTCGTGTTGATTCGTGTCCATTCGCGGTTGATCGGATCGTAGCGCGGACGGAGCTGTCCGGATCATCGCACGGCATCCACTTCAAGATTGCTTGGCATCCAGATGCCGGCGGAGAATGTGCGTCAGCGCCTTGACCGCCAATTCCGGGGCGTGAAACGGTTTGGCCACGAAATCATTGCCGCCGGCGCTGGAAGTGGCCAGACGCGTGTCCAATCGATTGAGCGATGTCAGGAAGATCACCGGCGTCTTCACGTGCCTTGGGATCGAACGCAGCTTCCGGCACACCTGCGGCCCAGTCATCTGCGGCATGTCCACGTCCAGGATCACAAGATCGAACGGTTCGGCGGTTAACAGGCCAACGGCCTCGATCGGATTCGCCACCGGCAAGCAGTTCAACTGAATCTTTTCCAGTGCCTTGGCAATCACTTTCAGGGAGACGGTCGAATCATCCACGATCAGCGTGCGCGTGAGCGGCGGCTCCCACGATTCTTCCGGAGTTCGAGCGAGATTGGCCAAACGCTTCAGGACCGGCCAGGCTTGAAAGAGAGCGCGATAGGCGGAATTCGTCCGGTGGGCCGGGTCCTGCGAAACATCCGTCACCAAATCGTCGAAAACACGAGTGAGCCGACTCAAGCCGCTGCCGCCAGCCGGTGGGAAAGAAGTTTTCAACGATCGCCATTGCTCAGTGAACTTCTCCAGAAGCGCCGTTCGCAGTTCATCCTTTTGTTCCGTTTGCAGTTTGCGGAGTCGGGCCTCCATCTCCGGCCACCTGTCTGCCGGGAGCGCTGCGGCGCATGGCAGAGCCGTGGCTTGGCCTGTCACCTCCGATGGCGGAAGGTGGCCGGCAACGGAAGAAGGCCTCGCCGGGAACGCTGGACGCGGATCGGGTGGGGACGCTTTGGCCTTCGAAGCCACAGACGCGGCAGGTTCCTCCTTCAGGCATGAACTGGCTGGAACTTCCGGGGCGGCAAGGGGGTTTGGCTGGGAAGGTGATGGAGCCTGCGGGGCCGGAGTCAGCGCTTCGGGCTCATCCTTGGCTGGAGGCGACAACAGTTCCTCAACCATGAGCAACACCTGTTCCGGCGAGGTCTGCGCTTTGTGCACGAATCGGTTGGCCAGTCTGCGGAGCCGAACCTCTTCGCCGGGCATCAAGAGCGAATTGGTAAAGACGATGACCGGGAGGTTCTGAGTCAGCGGAGCCGATCGGATGGCTTCCAAGATCACGCTGCCTCGGACTTTGGGGAGGACGAGGTCCAGCAGAACTACATCCGGTACAAAATTCCGCACCAAAGCCAGGGCTTGCCGTCCGTCCCCGGTAATCTCCACGCGGAAGCCTTTCCTGACAAACGGGAGCGAATAGGCCATGGCCAAGGCCTGTGAATCTTCAACTATCAAAATCTTCTTTTGCATCGCGCTCCGATGAATTCGAACGATCTATGCCCCGTTTCAACGAGGCGGAGCTTTCTCTTCCACGCAAGCGGGGCACGTCACGCCGTGCCCGGAGTGTCCAGCACTTTGGGCGGCCCGTCAACCCGGAGTGTGGTAGGCCAGCAATTCTCATTATGACCCGTATGTAGTCCCGGCTTTAGCCGGCCAGCGCGAGAAAACCGGCTAAAGCCGGGACTACAAGCGGGTCGCAGGTCGTGCCTGTCGTCAAAATGAGAATTACTGTGGCAGGCATCTCAATTTCCAGGATTGAAATTGTCCCGGATTTAGGAGAAGAAGAGAAAGCGTTGACACCTTCGGACACTTTTGGGGGACGAACCCACGGATCGTCCAAGGCGCGCGGGAGTATCTGTTTGGCGTGCGTTGCATCGTAGCGCAGAGTTGCACTCTGCTGTATCGCCGATTTG
>JACQWK010000591.1 GCA_016209525.1 Verrucomicrobiota bacterium | reverse complement strand
GACGGCGTGCCCGCGATGGTTCTCCTGTTGGGCGGCTTGCTGGTGTTCAGCGTCTGGCTGCCCGGGCCCTTGCTGGAACTCATGCGTCGGGCCGCAGCCATCATCGGAGGAACGCCATGAACGTGCTGGCTGAAACGTGTCTCGGCCACGAATTTCCCGGCGAACTGCTGGCGGGTTTTGGCGTCGCCTCGATTCTCGTGGCGCCGCCGTTCAGCATCTTCCAGAGCAAGTTCACGGCCTTGAGCGCGGCGCTCGCGGCGGGCCGGCAGTGGGCCGCGGCGTTATTCGTCGCGGGCGTCGTGACGATCTTCGCCGGATTCCTGGTGCATATTTCGAAGCTGAGTCTTGGGTTCGACGCACAGGTGCGGCCCCAGCCCTGTTAGAGTACTCCCCACATCCCTTTTATGAAATCACTGCCCTGCTTCAATCCATTCGGAGCTAAGCTCGCGGCTCTTCAGCCCATCGGCAGGACTTCGGAGGGCACGGAACTTGGCCGCCCGCTGTTCCCCCCACCCTGGCCCTCACCCCAAGGAGAGGGGAGTCTAGTTCCGCTGCTCGGACCGTCGAAAGACGCGGGTTGTTTCTCAGCGCTGCGATGGGTACTCCCTCTCCCCCGGGGAGAGGGCCGGGGTGAGGGGAAAGGAACCGCCGGAAGGCACGATTGGGGTCAGCCCATTTCCACCGCCGCAGGAAGGCTGAGAGTTCGTCTCTGCTTATGGATTTCAGTTGCGCTCTTGCCCGCTCACGCCGGAGCACCGGCATCCCTGGACTACTTTCCGCCGCCGGAATCGGCAGGCGGCTGGCGAAAGCTCGACCGCGCAGAAGACGCTCGCCGGATCGCCGGCATGGATCCCGAAAAACTGGCTGCACTCCAGCAATGGTTGCTCGACTCCGACAAACGCAATTTCGCCGCGGTGGTGATCCGCAACGGCTACATCGCGCTGGAAGTGGAGCGCGGCAACAGCGCCAAGACCGATTCGCGCCGCGTGGCTTCTGTTTCCAAAGCGATTTGCGCGACCGTGCTGGCGATCGCGTCCGAGCAGAGCCAGCAAGGCGTGATGCCCAGGAAAATGAAGTTCGACGATCCGGCCTTCCAGTTCATCCCGTGGGCGCATCCGCTGAGCGACCCGCGCAAGGAAAGGATTACGGTCAAGCAATTGTTGAATCACACTTCGGGCCTTTGCCCGGAGGCTCTCGGCGCGCCAAACGACGGCACGTGGGAGTACATCCTCGGCCACACCGGCGACCCCAGGACGGCGAATCTGGCGTTTGACCCTGGTACCGCTTGCGGCTATTCCACGCACGCCCTTCATCACGCCTCCTTGGTTTGCGAGGCGGTGACCGGGATGCCTTACGACCAATTCGCGATCCAGGCTCTGTTCAAACCCATTGGCGTCGAGCATTGGTGGTTTCAATACTACGATGGCGGTGAAAAATATGGACGCCATCCTTCGCATGGGATGGGCATGCCCGCGCGCGACCTGGCGCGGATCGCCTATTGCTTGCTCCGAGGCGGACGTTGGCAGAACGAGCAGATCATCCCGAAATGGTTCGTGGAAGAAACCGCGGCGCCAACCCACAACGTTTCAGGGCCGGAAATGCGATTCAAGCTCAACGCCCAAAGCTTCTCCCACGCCTGGGAACTGCCGGCGCGGCTGACCGGCGAAGGCGGCCGCCGGGGCGACGGCATCCCGGCCGACGCCAGGCACAAGCCGGGCTCGGGCGGCCAACTCATTGGCTGGGTGCCAAGCCTTGACTTGATTGTGACCCGGCAAACCGGCAGCAGCGGGGAGTGGGCGTTCGAGGAATACCTCCGGCGCGCCTGCGACGCTGCCATCAAGTGACTATGAACCTCTTGCCTTCGCTGCAGACTGTTCTTGATGATCTAACCCAGCGTTTCGGCCCGCAAATGCAGCCGGCCCACTCGCCGCGCCCCAACGAGCTTTACCTTCGCGCGCCCGTTGTGCTGGCAAGCGCTCTCTGCTCAATTCTGTACAGGAAATATCAGGCGCGGCTGGCCGGAGTATTCGGGGAAGATGCGCGAGCGGAGCACAACGCATTCTTCGTTTACTACCTCTACGCGTTGGATTCCGCGCACGGCTTTGTCTGTGTGCGCGTCCCCGTGGCGCCGGAAAAACCCGAGTTGCCCTCGCTCACCAACGCCGTCCCGGCGGTCAATTGGCAGGAACGCGAAGTGCAGGACATGTTCGGACTCAAACTCGTCGGCCACCCCAATCCGCGCCGCTGCGCGCTGCATGACGATTGGCCCGAAGTCTATCCCTTGCGCAAGGATTTCGATTTGAGAACGAAGCTCCCGCCCTTCCACGGCGAGCGGCACAAGTTCCGAAAAGTCGAGGGCGAAGGCGTGTTCCAGGTGCCGGTCGGACCCGTGCACGCCGGCATTATCGAACCGGGGCATTTCCTGTTCAGCGTCGCCGGCGAGCCCGTCCTTTACCTGCAATTGCGCATGTTTTATGTGCACAAAGGCACGGAGAAACTGTTCGAGAACCTGCCCATTCCCCATTGCGTGCGGCTGGCCGAGAGCATCTCGGGCGACTCCAGCTTCGCGCACGCCACCGCCTTTTGCCACGCCGTCGAACGGGCGTCGGAGGTCGAGGCGCCGCCGCGCGCTCGAGCCTTGCGCACCATCTGCCTGGAGCTGGAACGCATCTACAACCACATCGCCGACATCGGCGCGATTTGCACCGACGTGGCGTTCGTCACGGCGCACATGCACGCCATGCGCCTGAAGGAACACGTGCTCCGCGCCAACGAACAACTGACGGGCAACCGCCTCCTGCGCGGCATGGCCGCGTTGGGCGGCGTGCGGTTCGACTTCGATGAGGAACGAATCCGATGCCTGCGAACCCTGTTGGAATTCCTCGAACCGGAGTTCAATTCTCTCGCCGAATTGATCCGGTCCCATTCCGGCACGCGCGACCGGCTCGAGACGACGGGCCTGCTGAAGCCCGGCGTCGCTCGCGACCTTGGGGTGGTCGGCGTGGCAGGCCGGGCTTCCGGTTTCGATCACGACTTGCGCCGCGATTTTCCGCATGCGTTTTACGACCAGGTCACATTCACCGTCCCGGTTTTCACGGAAGGAGACGTGCAACGGCGGATGGTGGTTCGGCGCGAGGAAGTGCTGCAATCGATTTCGATCATCCGCCAGGTGCTGGACAAATTCCCGCCGGGGCCGATCAAGACTGAACTCGAACGGGTGCCGTCCGATCGTGTGGCGCTGGGCTACGTCGAAGGCTGGCGGGGAGAGATTTTCCACTGGGTTCACACGGCTGCGGAGAATCGATTGGCGCGCTGTAAGATCAAAGATCCCTCGCTGCAAAACTGGCCCGCGTTAAGCGAAGCCATCCTGGGGAACATTATTCCGGATTTTCCGGTCGTGAATAAAAGCTTCAACCTCTCTTACTCGGGTACTGATCGATGAACCACTGATTCCAATCGGCGATGAGGATGCAAATCGTATTTGTGAAAGCGCTTTTTGAAATTCCCCTCATCCGTCCTACGGACACCCTCTCCCCATCCGATGGGGAGTGGGACGAGGTGAGGGGTGTTCGTCTCATTTTGAGAGTGATTGGAAATGAGTTATTGACGAGACCGTTGGATGAACGACAGGTCGGCGTTTTTAGTCCCGGCTTTAGCCGGTTCGAGCCGCCTAAAGGCGGGACTACAAACCTTCCGCGTGTAGTCCATCCCACGGTCTCCTCTGTCGATGAGTCACATCGCGCTTTCACGCTTCATCCCTTCAATGCTTTAACCCCTTTGACGCATGTTTGATGTCCTTCGCAAAAGCCTAAGCACGGGCGTGGTCACCACGCCCTACCCGAACCTGCCTCCGCAAGTCTCCCGTCAAGCCCGCGGCAAGCCCGAGATCGACTGGTCCAACTGGAAAGACGCCCGCCCTGCGGCCGCCGTGTGTCCGACCGGCGCGATTGCGTGCTCGGAGCAGGGCCGCACACGAACGGTCAGGTTCGACTTGGGATTCTGCATCTTTTGCGGCCTTTGCGCGGACGCCGATCCCGCCATTCGAATGACAAACGCTTGCGAACTGGCCAGCCGAAATCGGAAGCACTTGATCGATTCCGCAACCTACGACCTCGACGTGGACGGGCGGCAACAACGGATTCTCGAATGGCGGGCAGGCTTCAAGCCGGAAACGCCGGAGGAAAGCGGGCAAGCGCTGAGAGCCGGAATCGACCGGGTGCTCGGCCGTTCGCTGCACATCCGGGAAGTGGATGCCGGGTCCTGCAACGGTTGCGAGATTGAAATCGTGGGACTGAACAGTCCCATTTACGACTTGGAGCGTTTTGGCGTTCATTTTGTCGCGTCGCCCAGGCATGCCGACATGCTGCTCGTCACGGGACCGGTCACGCGCAATATGGAACTCGCGTTGCGCAAGACCTACGACGCCATGCCCGCGCCCCGCCTCGTCGTGGCGGTCGGCGCATGCGGATGCAGCGGCGGCATCTTCGGGCAGAATTACGCGACTTGCGGCGGAGTGGACCAAGTCATCCCGGTGGACGTTTACATTCCAGGGTGCCCGCCCAATCCTCACGCGCTGTCGCACGGGATACTCCTGGCCGTTGGCCGCTTGCCGGAGAAACGCGGCGCGGGAGCCCAGCACTAAGTGCTCGTGCAAAAATAACCTTCGGATTTGGTTTTTACCCAGACTCTAGGACCGCAAACTCGCCGGCCGGTCAACGGCTGATGAGCCCTCCCGCTGCGGGCGGGACCCTCCGGCGCACGGGCAATTCATGTGTGAAGAATGCCAAGGCACGGGGAGCGCTCTTGGGCGGCTTGGCTAATTTCCCTTATGATTAACCTGCTCGTCGCCGGACCCGGTTGCGGCAAGTGTCAAGAGTTGAGCGAACATGCCGAACAAGCCGCGCGAGAACTCGGCGTGCCCTATGAACTCACCAAAGTCACGGACCTGAAGGAAATCATGGCCCTGCGCATCCTGATGACGCCCGCGCTGGTGGTGAACGGCTCGGTGAAATCCACCGGCAAAGTCCTGTCCGTGGACCAGATCAAGATCATCCTCCAAGACGCAGCGTAGGCCGAATCTCGGTGAGCGTCCTGCTTCCGGGGCCTGAGAGCGCTGTGCAAGGCTTTTATCGAACGCTGCAGGCCATTTGCACGAGCCCAAAATGCTGCTCGCCTACACATCGACTGACGTCGGCGTGGTGGGCAGATAAAGTACTTGAAGCCTGGAGCAAATCGCAGGCGGCTCAGCTTTTTCATTGCGCCTCAACCCCCGCTTAGTGATTCTCCAATCGCGCATGACTAACACATGGTCTCCTTACATGGAGAACGCCCGATGCTGAACGCGAATCGTGAACAGTTGCGTCATTCCGCGCAAACGAAGAAAGACGCGGCCAGTGCGCTCATGAACACCAAGCAAGCCCATCCAGCACCCGCTGTTTACCTGGCGCATGTCGCGCTCGAGTGCGCCCTCAAGCGGCGCATACTCATCAAGAACTAGGCAAACCACATTGATGACCTGATGCGCTACCTGCCACGGAAGGAGTTCGACGATTTGTTCAAAGGAAAGACGGGCCACGATCTCCACCGATTGGAGCGGTCAGCGGCGTTGCGTCGATACCTCACGGCTTCTGGAAACCACGCACTGCTCACACAACCGGAGTGGGGCAAAATGGGTGGGCGGCGGCCATATTCCCTCCGTTACGGAGTTGAAACTGTCACAGTCAACGAGGCAAAGCACCAAGTCTGGTTCGCAGTTAAGTTGGCCGACTTGGTTCTTCAGGAGAAATCATGAGGACAGGCAAAAGTAAGATCACATCGAACGAAGCCGTCGAGATGCACGAGCGCCCCGCCGCATACGGAAGTAAGCGTATGTTCTCGCCGGCATCGTTTTTTGATGTGATCGATTCAGTCCGAAGCAGTCCTAAACGGCCGCTTACTGAGCCAACGTTGGTCCCAGCGCGCCCTGCGATAGTCGCATTTTACGGCTTTCGAGGCGGCGCCGGCCGCACCATCGCACTCGCTCACGTGGCGATGATGCTTGCCCAACGGGGCCTGAGGGTGGCCGCCGTCGACTTCGACCTTGAAGCGCCAGGACTAAATGTGGCATTGGGCGCCGGGCCACTGGCTGAGGGCACGGGGCTTGTTGCGCTCCTCCGCAAATCATTAACGGCTGAGTCCGGAGAGAAGATCAGTGCCACGGAGCACCTGCAAGTCGTGGTGCCGAAGGAAGGTACCGGTAAGGTCTTGCTTCTTCCTGCTGGCCGCGTAACTCGGACGTACCTTGCACAGATCGAGGAATTGGGATTAGGCCTGTGGCACGAGCCAAGCCTTTCACCAATCGAACGCGTCTTGGATGGGTTGAGACAGGAAGACCCCGACGTTGTGTTCATTGATTGTCGCACCGGCTTCAGCAGTATGTCGGCATCGGTGCTCTTCCACCACGCGGACATGGCGGTTGTCTTCTTGCCTTTGACGGATCAGGTGTGGGACGGCGTCGAGGTGCTCCTGCAGGCCGTCGCGTCGGCCCGCACGTATCGTAACAACAAACCTGCCTTGCTCTTCGTGCCCAGCATGGTGCCGTCTGGCGAGGCCGGGCGTGACAAGGCGAGGCGATATTTGACTCGGCTGAGCGAGACGTACAGCCGGTTGCTGAACGTCCGAAACACGCCGACGACTGACGATGACACAGACTTCAACGAGGATGAACCGTGGCTGCACGAAGGTATCGTCTGGGATCACCGGATCTCGACGGAAGGTTTCGTGCAGCAACCCTTCCTTCCTGGTGGAGCTTGGGGCCTCTTTCAACCCCTTTATGAAGAAATCGTCGCCGCACTGGATTTGGGCGTTGAAGCGCGGCCGGGCGAGCCAGTCCAGGTCAGAGGAATTCTCGATGAACTGCAGATTAGCGGATCGGTCGGCTTCGCCGAAGAACTCGACGACGAACAGATGCGGCGTCTCATGGTTCCTTCGGTGAGCGTGAGGGCGGCGCTGGACAGAGCATCGGCTCTGGTTGTTGGCGCGAAGGGTTCTGGAAAGACGCTGTTGTGGAGGTCCCTCGTAGAGCAAAATCTTGATGACTTGGTTCCACTTCCCAGTGATACTTCGTACGTGGTCGGGCATCCTCCCACACCGACCCTGGATCCCCAGCGGGTGACGCTGTCAGCGGACGCCTTCAAAGAGTTGGAGCAGGCCGCACGTATGCGCAAGGCCAGCACCCACAAAGTATTTTGGATCCTCTATGCACTCCTCCGTCTGTCGCGAGCCCAACAAGCGATTGCCGAGTGGTTGAACGGTAACATGGCTCCAGGGCTGCGAGTGGCATGGAGACGGCTCCTCGCGTCTTCTGGCACGCCAAACTTCGCGCCCTTGCTAGACCAGCCTTCCGCCGCGACGCTGGCCGAGGATACGTTCGCTGGCTTGGACGAGTGGCTTGCTGCGAAGGCACAGCAATACGTGTTGGTGTTTGATGGGCTGGACATGGGATTCTCAACGGGCAAACCCGAGTCTTGGTATGATCGCCGCGAACACTTCGTCACGGGTCTGCTCCAAGTGGTGGCGGACTGGAGAAGCCGTCTGAAGCGAGTGCAATTCAAAGTCTTCCTGCGCGAAGACATCTATCTAAGCATCGAGTTGCAGAACCGGAGTCACTTGGATGCGGCCAAGCACGAACTCCGCTTTGGATCGAGCGACTTGTGGCAGTTGGCCCTGAAGATTGCGACGACAAGCCAGAAGTACAAGGCGGCCATTCCATCCGCAAGAATCGGGGCGAATGGGCTGTATGTCGGTGATGAGAGCGAGTTAAAGGCGCTCCTGTTTCCTCTTTGGGGGCGCACTGTCGAGAAAGGCAAGAAGGCATACACTGCAAATTATATTCTCAAGAGGACTTCCGACGCACAAGGTCGCTTGTTTCCTCGAACATTCATCCAGATGCTTGATGCAGCGGTGCGGTATGAGAAGGAGCAGGGGCAGCGGAGCGAGTCGGACAGAGTGCTCCGCTTCCGCGCACTCCAAGAAGGAGTGACGAAGGCGAGCAAACTGCGCGTGGATGACCTGCGCACTGAGTATGTGGAATTGAAGCCCTACCTGGAGGCCTTGTGGGGTGCGCCGGCTGTTGCCTCGCGTGACAAACTGAAGACCGCTCTGAAAGCCAACATAGGGAGAACCCCTCTGAGCCTGCACAAGGGGGCAGGGGGGTGGCAAAAAGTGTTGGACAGGCTCGTGACAATCGGCGTCATGGGCGAGAAGATTGGAGATGGTGGCGAAGAGAGGAAGTTAAGTGTCGCTCCGGTGTACCGAGGCGGTCTCGGCGTCAAAAGTCCCGGTCTGCGATAAGCAAGCGGGAACGCCCCCAAAGGCAGACCTGTGAAGGAATCTGGAAAGCCGTAAACAGAGGCTTCCGCCGACCAGATCCGATTGCGGACCGGGGAGTCCAGGAGCATCGGACTCGACTTGTTAAGGAGCCTCAGCAACCCTCTTTCTCATCCACGATGCACGCCGTGACGACATCCGCGCCGACGTTCAGCGTAGTTCGCGCCATGTCCAGAATCCGGTCGGTTCCGAGAATCAGCGCGATGCCCTCCGGATTGATCCCAAAATTCACGAGCAATCCCACGATCAGAGGCAGCGAGCCGCCCGGAATGCCCGCGACCGCCACCGCGCTCAGGACTGACAACAGCAGCAACGTGGCCTGTTGGCCCAAAGTGAGGTCCACGCCATAGACCTGCGCGATAAACAACACGACGCAGCCTTCGTACAGGGCCGTGCCGCTCATGTTCATCGTGGCGCCCAGAGGCAGAACGAAGCCGGCCGTGCTCGGCGAGACGCCCAGGACTTCGCGCGTGACCTGGAGGCTCGTGGGGAGCGTCGCGTTGCTCGAACTCGTGGAGAAGCCCGTCACCAACACGGTCCGTATGGCCCGAAAAAACTGCCATGGCGGGCGGCGGGTAAAGAGCTTCAACAGAAGCGACATGGTTCCAAACAACTGGATTGCAATCCCCGTGAGCACGATGGCGACGAACAAGGCCAGCGCTTTGAGGAACTCCATGCCGAAGGTGACCACCACACTGAAGATCAGGGCGGGAACGGCGAACGGCGCCAACTCCAGGGCAAAATGCACGATCCGGGTCATCAATTCGGCCACGATCTCCAAGGTGCGTTGAACCTTGGTCCGGTTTTCCTCCGAAAGCCCGGCCCCGGCCGCTCCCACCAGCAATGCAAAAAGAATCAGGGGCAGAATCTGAAATTCGACGACGGCGTGCAGAAGATTCCGCGGCATGAACATCTCCACGACTCCCTTTGGAGTGAGGGCAGTCCCCTGTGCGGAGGCCGTCTTGAGATCCTGCACCCGCGCCTCGAAATCGGGCCGTTTCAACATTTGCTCCTGGCTCGCGCGGCTCAGCTTGGCGCCCGGTTCGAACAGGTTCATTAGGGCCAACCCGAGTGCCACCGCCACCGCCATGTTGAGGCCAAACAGCAAGAACGTGCGGCCCGCCAGCGGCCCAAGCTTTTCCAACCGGCCCAATTGCACGACGCCCAGGGCCAGCGAGGCGAACACCAACGGGACAACGACGAAGAACAGCAGCCTCAAAAACACCTGCCCAAACGGATCGAGAAGGTTTGTGGAAAGCCAAGTGGAAACCGGAATTACCGAAGGATGCAGCGGTCCAGCCAGTCGAACGACGATTCCAAGGATGAGTCCGATGAGAAGCCCCCAGAGAATTCTGTTGGCGAGGCGTTCATTCGCGCTGGATGGCATGCTTGAGCGCAACAAATAAGCCATGCCCAGGGGCGTTGTCGATGCCGCAATGAAAGGACGCGCGCGAGACGGTGCATGCCGGAGTTGTTGGCGACGTGAAGTAGCGGCGGGCGTCTCGCCTGCCGTAGCGCCGGCGCGTCCCGCCCGGCGGCCTCAGCGTGGAACTGGGAACGACTGCGAAATGTGGGGCCCGCGCCGGGCGGCGAGACGCCCGCCGTGACGAACAAATTCGCGTTCCGCTGCACGGGGAAAGGGGCGCATGAACCCAGGCCAGGATTCACGGAAGCCACGATAAGATCACTTCAAGAAATGCTTCATCCATATTTATCGATTAACACCCGAGGCGCTCGCTGGGCTAAGAAATAGCCTATGAAAACAACCCCCATCCAATCACAACCCAGCAGACTCTCAGGATTCGTTCTTAAGATTACCCGTTGCCTCGTTCTCGGACTGTTGGCCGCTTCGCACCGTCCACACGCCGCTCCGGGCCCGGCTCTCACCGCGCCGCCGCCGCTTTCGCCCGCGCTGCGGGCTGAGCTCGGAACCATCGGCGTGGTCACGGCACACACCGGCGTCGGGTTCACCTTCGACGAACCCAGCGGCAAGGCAGGCTACGCCTCAGAAGGAGCTGCCGGTGCTGTCCGGGAGACGATCGAGAGCGGGATGATCCCTTTGGCTCCAATCGCGGCCGTGATCGGCGCCGTGAAGGAATCGCGAAAGCGGATTTCTCCGCATGAATTAGACAAGTCCGCCCAGGACCTCGCCCACGCCATGGACGCAGTGGATGTTCACGCCAAGCTGCGCAACTATTTCATGGACGTGGTTCGCCAGCGGGTTTACTCGCCATTCGTGGTCCGGGAGGTGGAGTCCCGGAATTCAGGTGAGCCGGCGAACGATCGCTTGCTGGCCGGCCAAGGTGTCAGTTCGATCCTGGAACTCGCCGTCGAGAAAGTTCGTTTGCAGCGCACGGGCGAGCGCAGCGCCTTGTATTAATTACTAATCGAAGCAAGGACGCGGCTGGCCAGAGCGGCGGATGGCGCCGTGCATTACGACCAGTCTTTTCAATACCGCAGTGGCAGAGCCTTGTTTATCGTGTCCTTGCGGCAATGGTGTGTGAGGGCGGTTGAGCCCGTGGGCTATCTTCGCGGCAACAATAGCAACGAAGCTGGCGATGAAGGCAAAAGGTTCGTTTT
>JACQWK010000603.1 GCA_016209525.1 Verrucomicrobiota bacterium | reverse complement strand
TCCCAGGAGGGGAACTATCATCGGCTGCATGGTGCGTGGCTCCCCTCCCTGGGAGGGGTACGGGGGTGGGTTCATGGTCCCAATGCGAGTTCAAAGCAACATGGAGGCTCTCTATGAACCTCGTTCAGGCTTCTTACTCGCCAAGATGCCGGCGCAAGAGAGATCGGAGTTTGACGGGGTTGAGCACGGTCACGATCTTGCCGTTGACCGACAGGAGTTGCAGCTCGCGGAACTTCGCCAGCGTGCGGGAGAAGGTCTCGCTCACGGTCCCCAGCTCGGCGGCCAGGACGCGTTTCGTCATGGTCAGCCGGATCGGGACCGGTTGTGCGCTGGCGGGATCGGGGCAGCGTTTGAGCAGCCAATTCGCCAGCCGGGTTTCCACGTCTTTGAGGGTCAGGTCTTCAATTTGGGCGACCAAGACGCGCAGGTGCAGCGCCATCGAGGCCAGCATCCTCAAGCCCAGCTCCGGCTGCTGCCGCAACAAGGCGAGGAAGCCCGATTTCTGCACAAGCAACACCTGCGACGATTCAAGCGCGCGGGCATCCGCTGGATAGCCGGAGTCCGTCGCCAGCGTGGCTTCGGCGAACGACTCGCCCTCGCGGAAGACATGGATGACTTGCTCCTTTCCGCAGGCGTTCACCCGGTGGACGTTGATCGATCCCTTTTGCACGACGTAAAATCCGTGCGACGCCGTCCCTTCGTGGAACAGATAATCCCCTTTGTTGAGCGGTTTGACGATGGTGATCGCGGCGATGTTCTCCAAGTCGCCGGCCGCCAAACCGGCGAAGAGCCGGCATTTTCTGAGCGTGCTCGCAATCGCGATCTGTTTCAATTCCGCGAACGGGTTCACGAGGACGTTGGTTGGAGCGTACATAAGGTCGGGTCGATTAGGCGAATTCCCTCCAAAGCCAGACGAACCAGTCGCCATTTTGACCGGGTTCGAGCCTTGCGGCAAAACCTTGGTTTCCCAACTCTTCGATCAAAGACGTTGGCGAAAACGGAGCGATCAGAATCAAACCTTCATTGGGACTGAGCGTTTCGAGCTGCCGGCGGATTGCGCGCAGAGGTTCCAAGCCGCGGCGGACCAGGGCCCGGATATCGCAGCGTCTGAATCGGCTGAAAGAGGAGAGCGGCCGGCGCCTGCCCTTCTCAGGTGCGAGACGATCACTTGAATTCTTGGCGCTGGCCGCATGGGAGGCGGGCCTTTCCTGGCGACTTGAGCCTCTGGTAACAGTCATTGGGCTCAAGATGGGAACAAAGTCGAATCGCCGCTAACCTTCCGTTGGCGAGGACTTCGCATTTTTTGGCTGTTGATCCTTTGCTGCAAGCTTGAGTGGAGCCCGATTGTTTGCGAAGGTCACGGCGTGTCACGGGATCCGTTAGCAGCCTACGAGAAGTTGAGACAGACGTTCTCGCAAGATGTCAAAAGCGACGCGAACCAGATCCTGCTCGGCGAGATATACGAAGCTTCCTGCCGATTCCTTTCCAAAGCCAAAGAAAGAGCCCTGAAGTCGCTGGTTGCGGGCAAGGAGTATTTTGCATTCGCCGCCGGCAAGAAGCTGTCACGGGCAGTAAATAAGCAACTATTCATCTCGAATCCCAGCGAGTGGGAAGCCTTCCGGAAGGCAATCGCGTTAAAGCCATCACCCGAGACCGACGCGGAGCGCATCACCCGGATCATCTATTCAGTCGCGGTCAGTTTCTTTTGCTACGTCGATCTGACAAAGGAAGGAGATCAGAAGACTCCAGGAACTTTCTTCGAATACCTCATCGGCCATCTCTTCGCCTGGCGGTTAAACATGAACCCAAAGACGAGGCTTCCGGTTCTTAACCTCGACATGGAAGCAAGTCTGCCGACCGATTTCGTGTTCGACTTAGGCCCCAATCGCGCCAAATTCCATCTGCCGATCAAAGTGTCCACCCGCGAGCGCGTCATCCAGGTCTGGGCGCACCAGCGTGTTCTCGATGGAGTTTACGGGACAGGACGCTTTTTGGGAACGCCCGTGATCTTGACTGAGACCAAGACGGATAAGAAGAAACTGGAAGTTGTGGAAATCTGCCTGCCCGACCAGTGGCGGATTTACCAAATGCACATCGCTCAGCTCAAGCGCATCTACTACCTGGACATGCCCGCTAGCTACGCGAAGCTGAACGAGGTTTTTCCTCCGCTAAGTGTAAAGGCATTTGGCCATTTCTTCGGGGAGGCAGATACCTTGCCGATTTAGCCTTCCGGAAGACCAGGAAGTAGGAGTGGTTCTTGCGGGCATGCACCTGCCGCAGGATTCGGCTCACGCCAGGTCTGTTCTTGCGCAACACCACGAACAAGTCCTCAACGACGAAGCCCATGAGGGTCAGTTCATTCACAATTTCCACATGAGTTAGCCGCTGTTGGTTGGCACAAACCTCGTCTTGACACTTCACGATGTAAATGCCTTCGGATTTGAGGACTCGATACGCCTCGCGGGCTCCTTTGAAATAAAGGTCTAAAACCGCCTCGTGGTACTTCTTCGAATTGTTCTCAGCCGCGTTGTTGGAGTAGTAGCTCTCGAAATTCTGGTGATTTTGGTGGGCGGTACCGCCCGGCGTGTGCATGTAAGGCGGGTCGAAAACAACGCAGTCGATCACCGAGTCTCCATAGGGCAGCTTGCGGCAGTCCACACCGGTCCCAAGGTCAGTCGCTCGCAAATCGTAGGCGCCTTTCGATACCCCTTTCCAGAAGACGCCCTTCCCGAAAGTGACATCCGCGACGAGACTGCCCACTGGCACATAGAGTTTGAGGACTTGCGGAAAGACTTCATCGTTCGTCGCCTGGGATGCCGAGAAGATCAGCTCGTTAGTCGCGATGCCGCGTGCGACTCGGTTGGTCTTTTTTGGCTTAACGGGTGCGGTTGCTGCGTTCATGGTTGCTCTCTGTCCTTGCCGGCGTCGCGCGGTAGTTCCCGTCGTCGCCCACTTTTTCTTCCAGAGTCTTGACGATCCAGTCGTGCAAAGTGAGACCCTCCTGGATCGCCGCGATTTTGACGCGCTTGTGGAGCTCCTCGCTCAACTCAATCGGAAACGTTTTGGTCATAAATCCGGGTCTCTGGATCCTTAGTTACTGAGGTTATCTCACTAAGTCAAGTAATAAAATGAACCCTTCGCGCCGGCGGTGCGTGTCTGATTTGTTCGTAGCGGCGGGCGTCTCGCCTGCCGTAGAGCCGGGCATCCTGCCCGGTGGCGTTTGGGTGTGAAACCAAGGCGACCGTTATGTTTCACGCCGTGGTCCGGGCGGCAAAATGCACGCCCTCTACGGCAGCCAGGATGGCTACCGCTACGACGCCGTCAACAATTTGGAGATGCACGGGCCGCGGCGTCCCCACCGAATTCAGAACACTCTCTCAGTTCCGCGCCGGCTTGCCTTGGAAGCAATAGAGTGCTTTCTCGGTGCGGATGTAGATCCGATCGCGTTCGATCACGGGCGTGGCGTAGATCTTTTCCTTAAAATCGTGCGAAGAGAGCACATTCCACTCCGGCTTGTCCGCGACCACGCTCAACACTCCCAATTCGCTGGCGAAATAGACTTTTCCGTCCCCCGTCACCGGCGAGGCATAGTAACTGCCGATGCCGGGAACGCGCTCCTCGTGCTGCACGCGACCGGTCCCCGCGTCGAGCCGGGTGACAATGCCGCCGTCTTTGACCATCCACAAACTTCCTCGGTGGGCCAGTGGTGTCGCGACATACGGCACGCCGCGATGATATTTCCAGAGCAGCGCGCGATCCGTGAGTTCACCGCGGCCGGCAGGTCTGAGGGCAAGCATGGCATTCTGGGCCTGGCGGAAGACTTGCGCGTGCCGCTCCCACTCCGCCTGGTCGAGCGAGACACTCTGGTCCAAATCCATGCGGAAGAACCGGTCCAGGACTTGAGGATCTTCGACTTCTGCTCTGGCCAGCTTCCCGTCTTTATCCTTGTCATATTTCTCCAAAGCGGCTTTCCAGGGTTCGAGTGAGATGCGCGCGCCGGCGTCTCCTCCGGGCGACCACGACGCCATGTAAATCGTCTCGGCGGCAGGCACGGCAATGGGGATGACGATACGGGCCAGGCCGTTGACCCACCAGAGTTTCTCCCCGTTCGACGGGTCGTAGCCGGCGAGTTCGAGAGCACCTGCCACCAGCAATTGCTTGCGACCGTTTACCGTCCACACGGCCGGCGTCGAGTAGCTGCGCACGGCGTCGGGCCGCGGCGTTTTCCAAACGGTCTGGCCGGTTGATCGGTCGATGGCCATGACGAAACTGTTGATGTCATGGTCTTCTTGAAGGATGACCTTGTCATCGACCAGGACGGGCGAACTGCTCGAACCGAATTCGTCCTGGAAGGGTCCGAGCGGATGATCCCAAACCTTTTTGCCCTCCAAATCGTAGCAGATCAGGCCATGGCTCCCAAAGAAGACGTAAATCCTCTGTCCATCGAAGGCGGGCGTGGACGCGGCCGGATTGCCCGTGCGGTGGACCGATTCGATGCGCTGGGCGGGTGCGACATTTCGCCAAATTAGTTGGCCGGTTTCCCGGTCCAAGGCCACGGTCGCGAGTTCCTTTGCGGCGTCTCGATATGTGGTCAAGATAATCTTGCCCTGGCACAGGACCGGCGTGGAATGGCCGGAATCCACCGGCACTTTCCAGCGTAACGCTCCGGGCGCGTCCAAGCGGTCCGGCAACGGACCGGCGCCAGATGCGGCCACGCCCAAATCGGATCGAAAATAGGTGAAGCTCGTGTCGGTTGGATTCGCAGCCGAGGCGATGGTCGAGCTGATCGTCCAACCGGCAAAGATGAAGAAGGTGTGTGAGAGGTGTGACATGATCGTGGCTAACTTATGAATGAGTTCAGAAGAATGCAGACACCCCTCGCCGGTCCTTCGGACACCCTCTCCCCATCCGATGGGGAGAGGGCCGGGGTGAGGGGCATGTTCCATGTCGATTTCTTATGAATTGTCTGATCGCTTGCCTGGATAGCACGCCGAGCAGATCAGGACAATGAGAAAGGACGGAGAGCACACTGAAAGAACGCACGGCAGAATTGGATTCTGCGGCGGCGGCGAACGGAACGCGCGCGCCGGAACAATCGTCGCGGCTTGCAACGATTTCGACAGATACTGATAGACTGCAAGTCTGTCCTACGAGACCCCGCTCGCCAAACACGTACGAAGCGGGGTGTCAATCAGAGCAGCAGTCCACGAGGCACAGGCTCCTCTGTCCAAGCGACCAGACGCAAGACCGCGCTGCGCGGTTTCATTGCCTGCCCATGCGCCGGTCTCCCATCAATTGACCTAGGTTATTTTCTTCACACGCACGGAGGTTTATTCTCCGCTTATGAGAACTACCGACACCGATCCAAGCAACGATGAATCCCGGCGCGAATTCCTCAAGAAGACGGCTGCCGCCACGGCCCTGCTCGCCGGTGCGGATATGGCTGGCTTCGCGGCCAGCACCGCGCAGCGGGAGGAGAAAACGACAGCCCAGCTCCCGTGGTATCGCCGGGCGTTGCGCTGGGGACAAACCAACATCACCGAGATCGACCCCGCGCTCTACGACATCGCCTGGTGGCGCCAGCATTGGAAACGAACCCAAGTCCAAGGCGTGATCATCAACGCCGGCGGCATCTTCGCTTACTATCCGAGCAAGTTCCCGCTGCACTACCGTCCGAAATGGCTGGGCGACCGCGATCTCTACGGCGAACTGGCCCGCGCCGCGCACGAAGAAGGCCTGGCTGTCTTGGCGCGCATGGATTCCAATCGCGTCAGCGAGGAGTTTTACCGCGCGCACCCGGATTGGTTTGCGCTCGATGCGGGCGGCCGGCCTTATCGGGCCGGTGACCGCTACGTCACGTGCGTGAACAGTCCCTACTATGAGGAATACATTCCGGGCATTCTGCGCGAGATCATCGAGCGCAGCCATCCGGAAGGATTCACGGACAACAGTTGGAGCGGCTTGGGCCGGAGCAGCATTTGCCATTGCGAAAATTGCCAGCGCAAGTTTCGCGGCAAAACCGGCCAGCCGATCCCGAAAGAGAAAAATTGGAATGATCCGGCCTATCGCCAGTGGATTCAGTGGAACTATGCGCGCCGCCTCGAAATCTGGGATCTCAATAATCGCACAACAAAGGCCGCCGGCGGGCCGGACTGTCTATGGGTCGGCATGAACAGCGGCAGCGTCGGCGGCCAAAGCGCGAGCTTCCGCGACCTTAAGGAGATTTGCGCCCGCACAGAAATCATCTTGCTCGATCATCAAGCGCGCAGCGACGCGAGCGGCTTTCAGCAGAACGGCGAGACAGGCAAACTCGTCCACGGGCTGCTTGGCTGGGACAAAGTTATGCCGGAAAGCATGGCCATGTACCAGGCCGGCCGTCCCACCTTCCGCCTGTCGAGCAAGCCGGAGCCGGAAGCGCGGATGTGGATGTTGGACGGTTTCGCGGGCGGAATCCAACCGTGGTGGCATCACGTCGGAGCTTACCACGAGGACCGACGCATGTATCGGACGGCCGAACCGATTCTCCGGTGGCACCGAGAGAATGAACGGTTTCTCGTCAATCGGCAACCCGTCGCCACGGTCGGCGTGGTCTGGTCCCAGCAAAACACGGATTTCTTCGGACGGGACAATGCGGATGACTTGGTCGAACTCCCCTGGCGCGGCGTCACCAATGCGCTCATTCGGGCGCGGATTCTCTATCTTCCGGTCCACACCGATCACATCGAACGTGACGCCTCGAAATTGTCGCTCCTGATATTGCCGAACTACGGCGCCATGTCCGAGGCCCACATCGCAATCATTCGGCGTTTCATCGACCGCGGGGGAGGCTTGATTGCCACCGGACGCACGAGCCTCTACAACGAGTGGGGCGATCCCAGGACCGATTTCGCGCTGGCTGATTTGTTCCAAGCGCACGTCGTCAAACCACCGCCGCCCGCGGAGGAATTGTCCCGACGAAGAACCGGATCGGATTCGCAACACACCTACCTTCGGCTCACGCCCGAACTAAAGGCGCGCGTCTATGGGCCAAAGGCCGGGACTGAGCCCGCAGTCACGCAAGAGCGCCATCCGGCCCTGCGCGGATTCGATGACACGGACATCCTGCCGTTCGGAGGCGCGCTTGAACCGTTGCGGGTTGAGCCCATGGCTACGGTGCTCCTGACGTTCATCCCGTCCTTTCCGGTGTATCCACCCGAGACCGCCTGGATGCGCGAGCCAAAGACCGACATCCCGGGCTTAATCGTGAACACCTCGACCAAGGGACGAGTGGCTTTCATGCCCGCAGATCTCGACCGGCGGTTTGCGACGGACAATCTGCCGGACCATGGCAATCTCTTGGCGAACCTGATCCGCTGGGCGGCAAACGATCGAATCCCGCTTTCGGTTGAGGGTCCCGGTTTGATCGACTCCCACCTCTACCAGCAAGAGAACCGGCTGATTCTTCACCTCGTGAACTTGACCAGCGCGGGGACTTGGCGCCAGCCGGTGCACGAACTGATTGCGGTCGGGCCGTTGCGGGTCAAAGTCCAGTTGCCGCCGGAAGTGCGGGCCAAGAAAGTTGAACTTATGGTGTCACGCAAGAAGACGTCGCTCTCCGTCCGCAACGGATGGGCGCTGTTCGAAATTGCGTCTGTTCTGGATCACGAGGTAGTGGTTGTGGGGTAGGCAGCAATTCTCATTTTGTCCGCCTTACGGTCTCGAACCATGCCCGTTGCCAAAATGAGAATTGCTGGTGGTAGGTTCAGGAACTTACGATTTACGAATTACGATTTATGATTTCCAACTGTCCGCCTCGTCACCTCGGCGGCTACGAAACGGTGGTGTACGGAGCGCGTTACGGCGAGACGACTCGGTAGAAGCGAAGGTTTGACCGGGACGCCGCAGGATCGGTGACGAGCACGGGCGAAGTGCGGCCGGTGAAATTGGTCAAGTCAATCCACCGCACGAGATCGGCTGAGGATTGCACCCGGAAACTTCCCAGCGTGGCACCGTTAATCCTGAGTTGGAAACCCGAAGGCCCTGCGCCCAGCGGTTGCACCACCGGAGGACTCGAGGGTACCCCGGTGACGAGCGTCTCGAAGGTCGTGGTGTTGTTCAGCGAGTTCGGATCGGGTTCGTTGCCTGCCACGTTGATTTCGGTCTTCAGACTGCCACCGGCCGTCGGCAACAAGACCAGGTTCAGAATGGACCGTTGCGCGCTGGCCATATTCCCCAGCGTGTACGTCACCACTCCGTTGGTCTCGATCAGCGTCCCTTGGACGAAGTCGGACCGGACGTATTTCAGTTCCGGAGCCAGCGAGATCGTGGCGATGGCGCCGGTCCCTTCAATTTCACCTTGGTGTTGAAACGCGATTTCGTACGTCAATTCCTTTCCAGCCGGCACGGGGCCCGCGGGTCCCTCGACGGTGACCGACAGATCCGTCAGCGCCTGGAACGATCGGCGCATGAGCCAGGCCACGGCGTTTTTGAAAAGCTTCTTCTGTTCCGTAAGTCCGCCCGCGTTGGAATCAGCGGCCAGCCGGCAGTTCTGCGTCACGGTTCTGACTCCTTCCTCGAAACTCGGATCTTGATAGGCCACGATGAGATCCGCCGAACCGGACCTTCCGAGCAACGTCACGCCTGAGGTGGGAAGCAGTTTGCCTTCCGCGCCCGCCGGACAACTGAAGCGTCCCACGGGCCCGAAGTGGCCGGCGACAACCGGGTGTTTCGAGGCGCCGTCGATGGTCATTGTGCCGTCGCTGCGATTAGCCGCGCCGGGCCCCAAGTGGATTAGACTGGTCCACTGAGCCTCGAGCGCCGGGCTCAGATTCCTGGTGGAGACCGCCAGCGTTTCACCCATGAAATAAAGCGGAATATCCGCTCCGAAGGCTTGCCGGAAAATGGTGACCTCCCGGTCGTTCAATCCTTGGACGGTCGAGCCGAGGTCATTCCAAATGACAAGCCTCGCGTCTCGAATCGCCTCAAAGGACAAGCCTTCCTGCTCGAAAACTTGCGAGCTGATTCCCATCTCGAGGAGGTAATTTTGAATCAGGGCAATCTCAGGGTCGGCAAAGTTCCGCACGATGGCGACCTCGGCGCCGGCGGCTCTCCGGCTGACCAGGATATTCGCGGCGGCCGAAATCCCGATCTCCCCTTTGTCATCCACGGCCCGGGCCGTCAGCGAATAGGCGCCGGCCGCTTCATTCTGCCAGACCATATTGAACGGCGGGCCGGAAACGCTGCCCAACAAAGTCGAACCGACGAAGAATTCGACCCTCCGAACGACTCCATCGCGGTCGAAGGCATCGACCGAAATCGTGACTTCCGCCGGCGCGGTGAACGCCGTTCCGCTGGCCGGGTTGATGATCCGGACGGTGGGCGGCGTATTCGCCGGCGAGTCGTCATTCAGGATCGTGCCCTGGCCCTGGCCATCGGCTATCACGGCGTTCAAAGGATTCGCCAGATTCACGAAAAACGTTTCGTCCGGTTCGAACGCTAGGTCGCCGATGACCTCCACCGAGATGTTCCGCGTGTCCGTGCCGGGCGCGAATTCGAGCGTGCCGGAGAGCGCTTTGAAGTCGCTCCCGGAGGTGGCGGTTCCGCCGGCGGTCTGAAACCCGACGGTGATCGTCTGCGCGCTGGGGGTGGATAGGCGCGCGACGAAGACGGCGTTCGCCACGCCGGAGTTCCCTTCGGCCACGACGGTGTCGGTAATCGTCAACGTAGGCAAAACGTCGTCATCCAGAATCGTTCCTAACGCAACATTGCGGATCAGCCGAGCATGGATTGGATTGCTCAGCCTGACTTCAAACGTTTCGTTCGGTTCCTTGGTCGCATCGCCGAGGATCGGCACGGGGAAAGAATTAGTGATAACGCCTGGCGCAAAAATCAATTTACCCGTGGTGCGTGTGTAGTCGCTCCCGGCCATCGCCGTCCTGTCAGCCGTCGTGTAGTTCACGGTCACGGTCTGGGTAATCGGCACCGAGAGATGGACGGTGAATTCCATGAAACTTGTTCCGGAATTCCCTTCGCGCAAAGAGGCATCCGTGATCAAGAGCGTGGGCGGGACGTCGTCGTCGATGATGGTGCCTAGTCCCCGCGGACTGCCCAGCGTCGCGTTGAGCGGGCTGCTGAGCACAACGGAGAAGCTTTCGTTGGGTTCGGCTTCCGTGTCGCCGTTGACCAGCACAGAAACAGTTCGGCTGGTTTCGTCAGGTATAAACGTCAACGCGTTGGTGATGGACTGATAATCCTTCCCTGCTGTAGCTGTCTCTTCAACCGTCACCAAATCGACGGACACGAACTTAGAGCTAGCGGAACTCAAACTCACCGTGAAATCGGCGCTCACGGTTCCACTTTGGCCCTCGGTGACCGCCGCGTCGGAAATCGAGACCGTCGGCGGACGATCGTTGTCGGTGATCGTGCCGATGGCGCGGTCGTCCAGGATCTCAGCATTCTTAGGTTCGCTCAATCGGACGAAGAAGCTTTCAGGATCTTCGTTGGCCGTGTCCCCTTTTACTTGAACAACTATCGTTTGGTTGGTTGTGCCTGGAACGAAGGTCAACATCCCGGAGGTGCTGGCATAGTCCGCTCCGGCTCGGGCTGTATTATCGAGTGTCGCGTAGGCGACTGTCACGAGTTGGGAGCTTGGCGAGGACAGACTCACGTTGAAAACCATGTCCGTTGTCCCGGTGTCTGGCTCTGTCACGGGCGCGTCGGTTATTGAAATTACCACGGGGGTGTCATCATCGGTGATGGTGACAATGGCCCTGTTGTCAAAAACCGTGGCGTTGACGGAATCACTTAGGACGACCCAGAAATTCTCCTTAAGTTCGGGCACTGTGTCTCCCCGTATGGCGACGATTATGGGCCTGTTTGTTTCGCCAGAATTGAATGTGAGCAGCGTGCTTGGGATCGCGTCGTAATCGCTTCCGGCCAGGGCGGTGCCATCGACTGTCGCATATCTAACGGACACAACTTGTGTGCTCGGTCTTGAGAGGTTTACCGCAAGAACCGCGTTCACCGTGCCAGAGTTCCCTTCGGTCACCGCCCAACCGCTGATCGAGACATTCGGCATTGGACCGTCAACAATGATCGTTCCCGTCGCCTTGTCCTGTCCGGCTTTGAGCGTCGCATTCACTGGTTGAGAGAGATTCAGGAGAAACGTTTGACCCGGCTGACGGAGCGTGTTGCCAAGAATCGTGACAGAGATCGTCTTGCTGGTCTCCCCCGGTTCGAAAACCCTCATTCCAGACTGGGCGATGTAGTCGCTTCCCGCGATGGCTGATCCGTTCGCGGTTGCGAAAAGGACGGACACGGTGCGGCCGCTCTGAGCGGATAGGCTCAACGTAAACAGCACTTTGGCGGTGTCGGCTTCGCCTACGCGGATCGAAACGTTTTTGACCGAAATTTCCGGCAGGTCATCGTCGTCACGGATCGTTCCTCTTCCTTGGCTTTTGCCGAGCCGCGCGTTCATTGGGCTGATCAAATCGACGAAGAAATCTTCGTCCGGTTCGCTCATTAAGTCTCCCAGGACTTCGACAGCGACCGGCTGATTTGTGACGCCAGGGTCAAATATCAGCAGGCCCGAATTCGGCGTGTAATCGCTGTATGCGGCAGCCGTGCCATTCGTCGTGGCAAAGGCGACTGACACCCGCAGGCTGCTCGCGGCGGACAAGCTCACGGTGAAGGCCGCATTGGCCGCGCTCGATCTGCCTTCGAATACCGTCACGTCGTTGACCGAGACGCTCGGAGGGTCATCATCATCGAAGATAGTGCCTCGAGCGCGGCCATTCGCGATGGTTGCGTTCTCAGGCTTTAGGAGGTTGACCACAAATGTTTCAGGGATCTCATCAAGCGAGTCGCCGTAAATCTTGACTGCAACCAGTTTCTCGGTTTCGCCGACCGCAAAGACGAGCGGTCCAGAAATCTCCTCGTAATCGAGTCCCGGGCTCGCGGTCTCGCCGCTGGCGGCAAAATCCACTTTGACCGTCTTTGGACTGGGCACTGACAAGCGAACCGTGAAGACCGCCTCGGTTGCGGCCGCATTGCCTTCCGTGATTGAAACATCCTCAATGGTGAGGGCCGGTTGCGCGTCGTCGTCAATGATCGTCGCCCGCCCGCTGCCTTTTGCGAGGCCCGCATGGACGGGTTCGGAGAGAGTGACGAAGAACGCTTCGTCGAGCTCATAGAACGTGTCCCCATTGACGAAGAGCGAGATCGTTTGGTTCGTCTCTCCCGGTTTGAAAGCCAGTTGGCCGGATTGAGCGACATAATCGCTGGCCTCAGACGCGGTGCCATCCGTCGTGGCAAAATTCACGGTAACCTGCCGTCCGCTGGCCGGTGAAAGCGCCACCGAGAAAACGGCCCCAGCCAATCCCGAATCTCCTTCGTTGACGGGAATGTCGTTGATTGACAGTGCTGGGAGGGCGTCATTGTTTCGAATGAGTGCTCGCCCCTTTTCGACTTCGATCTCTGCGTTCAGTGGATTTCTCAGAAGCACGAAGAAATCTTCGTCCGCTTCATTGAGCACGTCCCCGTTCACAAGAACGGTGACGAGCTTGTCCGTTTCACCGGGGGCGAACTTCAGGGTGTCAGCGAGGGGGAGGTAGTCGCTGATGGCGAGGGCAGTGCCATTCGTGGTGGCAAAGTCCACCGTCACCGTTTGTTCGCTCGGGATCGAGAGGTTGACTTGGAAAACGGCCTTAGAAGAGCCGGTGTCAACCTCTGGTACTTCCACTCCCGTGATCTTAATCCTTGGTGGCGGGTCGTCATCGTTAATCAACACGCGGCCCTGGCGCAGCGTGCCAAGGATGGCGTTCGTCGGAGATGAAAGATTCACGAAGAAACTTTCTTGCCCTTCTGGGAGCGTATCGCCATTGATCACGACCGCGATCACCTTCTGCGTCTCGGGCGGGATGAAGTCAAGGGTTCCGGTTGTGGCTTGATAATCCTTTCCCGCAACGGCGGTGTCGTTTGCCGTGGCATAATTTACGGTCACAGGTTGACCGCTCGGTGCGGAAAGCGTGACCGGGAAGAGCACAGCCGTCGTTCCGGAGTGACCCTCAGTCACAGAAACGTCGCCAATCGAAACCACAGGCGGTTCGTCGTCATTGATGATTACAGCTTTGCCCTGGCCGACTTCGATGGCGGCATTGCTCGGGTTGGAAAGGTTCACGAAGAAGGTTTCGTTCGGCTCGTCAAGGAGATCGCCGTACACGAGCACGCTGATTGTCTTGTTCGTAACGCCGGGATCGAAGGTGAGCGTGTTAGTAGTTCCCAGGTAATCGAAGTTTGCCAATGCGGTACCGTCTGCGGTAGCAAAGTTAACCGTCACGTTTGTTTCGCTGGCAGCGGAGAGGACCACTGCAAAGCTGGCGGTGATTGCGTTGTCCTTCCCTTCCTGCACCTCCTCGCCCTGGATCGATATTCTGGGCAGCGGCACGATTGTGCCAATCGCCGGGGTCTTCGGAAGACTCGCGTTCACAACGTTAGTCAGAATCACAAGAAAACTCTTCGGCGGTTGCTTTGTCGTCTGAGGGTTGACACCCACGGTTACACTCGCGTTGGTTTTCCCCGGGTCGAAGCTCAATGGGCCCGCGCTTGCCACGTAATCGACACCCCCTCTCGCCGTATCGTCCACGGTCGCGTAATCGGCCAAGATGGTTTGCCCGCTCGGAGCCGATAAACTGACCGTGAAGACGACGCTGTTAGTGGTGCTGCTCAACGCCATTACTTTCTCGTTTCTGATGAAGAGCGTCGGCGGTGGCAAGGCTGGCAGGATAGTGCCTGTCCCTTTGAAGATCTGTGGCGTCGCGTTGACCACGTTCGTCAGTGTAACGAGGAAGCTTTTGATCGGCTCGTTCACAAACTGTGGCCTCACTGCCACGACCAGATTTGTCTCGTATTGCCCCGGCGTAAAAGTCAGCGTTCTTTGGCTCGTCTCGTAATCCGTGCCGGCCTTCGCGGTGTCGTCTTCTGTCGAATAATTCATCGTCACCGTTTGGCCGCTCGGCGAGGAGAGTTTGACTACGAAGAGCGCGTTCGCGGTGCCGTTGCTTAATGCCGTAACGCGCGCGTCGCTGATCGAGAGAGTCGGCGGAGCTACACCAGGCAGGATCGTTCCGGTGGCTTTGAGATTGGGTGGCGTGGCGTTCACAACGTTAGTCAGCTCCAAAAAGAAACTCTTAATCGGCTGATTGATTGTCTGCGGTTTGACCAGCACGATTAGGTTGGTGCTCCTTTGCATTGGCGCAAAGCTCAAAGGTCCGCTTGTTCCCAGGTAATCGATCTCTTCTCGAGCCGTATCTCCCACCGTCGCGTAAGTCGCGATCACTGGAAAAGCACTCGGCGCAGAAAGTTTGATGGAGAAAATGGCGGTCGTCATCCCAATCTTTCCTGGGGTAACCGGCGCACTTTCGATCGAAATGATCGGGGGCGGATCATCATCGACGATCGTGACGCGAATTTGGCTTTGGCTTGGATCGAGAGTGACGAGATTGGTATCGGCGACGGAAAGTCTGACCAGAAACGTTCGATCAGGTTCGTCAAAGTCGTTGTCTATGAAGAGCTTCGGCTGCGATGGCCGAGTTAGGTAATTCGTCAGGATGATTTGGGAATCTCCCGGCTGAAATGTGACGTAGTCCACTGAGGGATTCAAAGAGTTGTAATCTTTTCCGGGAGAGGCCGGATTGGGAGACGCCGTGTCGTTCGTCGTCGTGAGCCCAACCTTCACAGGGGCGCCGCTCGGTGGTTCCAGTTTCAGGGCAATGATCGCAATGTTAGTGCCACTGCCTCCCTCATCCATGCGCACATCCAAGCTCGAGACCGAAAGCGAAGGCTTCAGATCGTCGTTTAGGATGGTGCCGGTGGCCTGAAGTTGACCAGGATTCACTGCGCCAATTGGCTTGGGATCGAACAAAGTCACAAAAAATGTCTCGTCAGCCTCATAGAACGGATCACCTGTAACCTTTACGACGACATTAGTCGTCCTCTGCCCAGGAGAAAAGGTCAAGGTCTCGGAAATAGGTTCAAAGTCACTTCCCTCCGTCGCGGTACCATTACTCGTAGCGAAGTTTACGCTGATGGTTTGGTCACTAGCCTTTGAAAGCAACACTCGAAATACGGCGTTGGTTGTTCCAAAGTCTCCCTCGCGAACAGGTTCAGCGTTCTCGATGACGAGGACCGGTGCCTCATCGTCATCGAAAATGACTCCATCAACTTCGCCACGCGAAAGACTGGCATTCATCGGAGCGCTGAAGGACACGGAAAAAGTTTCCGTGCGTTCCTTTATATCATCACCAATCACCTCCACCTCGAAAGTTTTGTTGGTTTGCCACGACGAGAACGTCAAGATGCCGCGTGTGGGCTTGAAGTCCACTCCCGGAGTAGCGTTGCCGTTGCTGGTTGTCTCATACGGAACTCTGACCTCTAGGCCGCTGGGAGAGGAGAGACTCACAGTGAACACGGCCTTTGTAAGCGTGCCTTCGGCTCCCTCGATAATTTCCTTTGGTGGGGTGACCAGGATCGTTGGCGGATCGTCGTCATCCTTGATAGTCACTCGAACTTGGTTGTTGGTTGGGGGAATCGCAAACGCTCGATCGACAATGACGTGGACCAAGAAAGACCTGTCAAGTTCGTCCCAACTGTTATCGATGACTTTGATCTTGTTCGTGAGAACCGATTGGGTCTGGCCGGGTTGAAAGATGACAAAATCATCGAGCCTATTAAGCGGAACGTAATCTCTTTCCGCAACAGCGGCGTCGGGACTTGACACTGGACTGGTACTGCTTGTGCTAAATGCGACCTCCACGCGCTTATTGCTGGCGTGGTCAAGATTTAAAGTGATCCAGGCATTTGTCCCGGGGGAGTCTTCCCGAATACGCACGTCTAGGTTAGAGATCGAAAGCCGTGGAGGGTCATCATCGTCATGGATCGTTACAACTAGGTTGGTTGACGCCAAAAGTACCTGGTTGGTCGAGGACAAGATGATCTCAAACTCTCGGTTTGGGTCGTCCAGTTCATTGCCATAAATCTCCAAGTCCAGATTGGTCGTCGAATGTCCGCCGGGCACGAACTCCCACGTTCCAGGCGCTAGTTCGTAGTCGATCCCTTCCAGAGCCGTAAAAGGGCGAGCAAAATAATGCACAACAGCAGGATTTCGTAGTGGTGCTCCAACGACGTAAATCCCTCGAAGGCTGATTATTTGTCTGCCTGCAGGCGGCTCTGGCACATCCCACTGCAATTTTGGCGGGAATTGCAGATTCCACACCTGGACCATAACCGGATTCGATTGCGCTGGTCTTCCTTGATCGTCAGTGGCAATCGCCGTCAGCGTGTAGCTGCCTCCCGTGACGTTGCTCCAAACAAACGTGAACGGCGCAGAGCTGGTCTCCCCCAATGGTTCAGGCTTCCCGGAAGCACTGTTCCTGAAAAAACTTGCTTTACTCAGTACTCCATTGCCGCCCGTGAGCTCGGCAGTCAGCCTGATGGTTGCCGGAGCTAGATACTCTGGTTGGTCACTCGTGAGCTGAATGGTGGGCTGGGCTTGCGTGAACGCCGTCAGATTCCCAAGGTACACCAAGAGGAACAGGAACCTTAGGAGTCCTCTCACCGGCTTGCGGGAACTTCTGTCTTGCCCCAGAAAAGCCGGGCCTAGATACGCGGTCTTTCCCGAGGAAATGAATGCAGAAGTCCAGGCGTTGCGGAAAAGGCGGGCCACGCGGCGATACACTCCAGACGCCGAGCGCGCGACAGCATTGAAGCAATGGCTGGGCGTTTTAGGGAGTCTGTTCATGACCATGAACCAAACGCCGTGGCGTAAGGATTCCAGCCGACAGGTTGGCGACTGTAGCCGCCAGGGGTGACCGAACAATGGGGCTAAGATGCCCCGTGAACCGGCAGACAAGATGTCTGCCCCACGTTTTTACATGTTGGATTCGTCGTTCAGCCTCGGAAAGGCGCCAGACAGTAGCCCAGGTCGTGAGCCCTGGGTTGCGCATGCGGAGAGAAATGAGCCCCGTCTGGGGCGAAAGAACAGAAGGAGGCTTTCTGCCGCCCCTGTCGGGGCTTAAACCGTTGGCCTCGGAAACCCAAGGCTCGCGCCCTGGGCTATTCTCTGCCGCGCCTCCGGCGCTTAGCGCCCGTCTGAAAATGTGAGGCGTGCTTCCAGCCCGCCGGTCCAGGCGGCATCCTGCCTCTCGAACGACGCGCGAGGATGTCCGTGCTTTTTTGCTAGTGTTGGTCAGGACGGCTTCCACTCCTTCCCACTTTTCCCCTTGTGACGGACTGTTGGCGCATGCGGCGGCGACGGGAACACCAAGACATTCAGGATCTAACCTCGTTCGCCCCAGCCAGCTTCTTCGCAGCCTGCGAGCGAATTGGAACAGAACAGCACAGGGAGGCCTTCTGCCGCCCCTGGCGGGGCTTGAACCATTTGCCTCTTGATCCCAGGGCTTTCGCCCTGGGCTATTCTCTGACGCGCCTCCGGCGCTTAGACTCAGTCTGAATGTTCCGTGCGAGACCTTCGTCCTCGTGCTCGTCGTCGTCGTCGTCTTCGAAATCCAGACCAAATCCGAGGACGTGGACGAGGACGATCCCTGGAATCGCTTTTCCGGATTCGCTCTTCGGCGACTGGCGACGAGCCGGCTGCTCTTCGGGCCAGGCCCGGATTCGTTGGATGGAAGTCGGACGGCTTGCGGATCTCCTCTCACGGGTCTTGGTTTGCCGGTCGGCTGCCGTCGATCAATGTTCCACGCTGAGTCGCCATAAGTATGCGCCCAACATAGCGCATGTTTGCATTTAGCGAAAGCCATGCCAACACGACGGAATTCTTGAACGCAACCCACAGGTGAACACGGCACGGCGCAGCCGCAGCCCTACAAGGTGGGGCGAGACTCCGTCGAGCCCTGACTTTTTTGCCGGCAAGGATTCTAGGGCTCAACGGGAGTCTCGCCCCACCGATCACCTGCTTCATGCTCCCAATGCCCGCGGAAACGATTGGAGGCTTTGCATGGATCCCACCCCTGCGACCCTTGCTCTTGAATTAAGGTCAACCGGCCGTTAACAGTGCCCTTGCGCCCCTCCCAGGAGGGGACCTCTTATCGTCTGCACCGAGCGTGGCTCCTCTCCGTCGGAGGGGTACGGGGGTGGGTTCATGGCCAAAGTGCGTGTTCTAAGCAACATGGAGGCATCCCATAAACCACCCGTTCGTAGCCGCCGACGTAGGGAGGCGGACACTGTTGTTGAAACCGAGATCCGCCTCCTCACTTCGTCGGCTACGGTTCATGGTCGCAATTGCAGCCCAAGGTGAACAATTGAACCCAAGAACGGCCTTCGCTTATTGACGAGACCATTGGATGAACGACAGGTCGGCGTTTGTAGTCCCGGTTTTAGCCGGTTCGGGCCGCCTAAAGGCGGGACTACAAACCTTCCGCGTGTAGTCCATCCCACGGTCTCCTCTGTAAGACGGCGCTCGGAGTTTGGCGATCGGTCCCTAGCCAACCGCGACCTTGTTCGGCCTAGCCGCGTCATGCCTTGAATTTCGGCAAAGTTGGACGAAATTACTCCCGAAGTGGGTTGCGCTGCGTGAGTGGTTTAGGTTTGGTTTCCTCTCTCGCGTTTTGCTTGCACCCACTTCACTTTCTTTTGGGAGGGGGAGCCGCGTGCTCAAAGAGGAGGGCGGGCTTCCAGCCTCTCTTCTGCCGGCGATTTCGGGACTGAATTGAGGTGGGCGTAATGCCCGCCTTGGTTTCTTGACAGGGCGCAAGAGCCAGTCCGCCTCCATCCCGGGAGGCTCGCTTGACTTGAGTCAACTAAGCCTATGATTTCCATCGGCTTTCGGAGCGGAGTCTGTCTATCTTTCGCGGGACATGCCAAGAGCGATGAAGTTTACCGTGATTTCTTGTCTTGAGAGCTGGCGGACGGCTTGCCTGTTCATCGGGATGTGCACCAGCCTCAGAGATCCTGATCCCTTGCCTTGGCCTGCTAGCTGTCATGGAAAGGGATTGATCCCAAACGCGAATGGCGTACATGAAATTTGTTCCGTACGGAACAAATTTCATGTACGTCGGTCGGCCTGTCGGGCTCGATAGAATTCCTCCGAATCAGGACTTCTGAGCCTATCGAGAGCACCGGCCGGGCAAGCCGGTGATTTCCAGGGCTCGACGCATCAAGTGCCGTATGACGGTGAAGTCATCGGGTACGGCCAACGGGCGCCGGACGAGCCGGTGTCGCGCCTTCAAGCAAAGATTGACCATGGCCAAGTCCAGCTCAAGTTCGACTCGAAGTTCGGCTATCCGGTATCTCAAGTCCCAGTCCGAGGCTTTCTTGCGTTATCTGCTCTTCACCGAAGAAGCGCAGTTGACGAGTCCCATCCAAGGCAATCCCAATTTCGTGAAGGCGTTCAGCCGGCGCGGTCCCCGTGACCGCAAGGGACGGTCCCTGCGCGATTTGGATCTCCGGACGCGCCTTTTCAAATATCCGTGCAGTTTCCTAATCCATTCCGAGGCCTTCGACAACATCCCCGATCCAATGAAGGAACATTTATTTCAGCGCTTGAGGGAAATTCTGACAGGCAAGGATCAAAGTCCGGACTTCGCGAGACTAACTCAGGAGGATCGCAGAGCCATCCTGGATATTCTCCTCGAAACCAAAACCGGCCTCCCAGGCGTTTGGAGTGCCGATCGTCCCACGGGTTAAGAGTCGAGCTGAGGATGCGGGGGGCGCTTCCAGCCCCAGAGCGTGTCTGGATGCTTTCTGGGTGGAACAGGCCGCCGGCCTGTTGCGGCGGAGAATGACTGCGCCGGAGTCATGGCGTATCGGAGTGCGGGAGTGTTGAAAATCCCATTACTCCACCACTCCAACACTCCAGTTGGGTCATGCCGTATCCTGTTGATGAGTTGTGAAACAGGGATAAGCCGAGGGACTTAACGATTTGCGCTGTTTGTTTCGCGTTTGGCCAGGTCCCCAATCTTCGCTTCGAAGACCCGCCGATCCGACAGCGGCAAGGCAGGCCGATTGAGCGCCTGACGATACAACTCAGCCGCTTTCGCGAACTCATTCCAGCCCTCGTAAATATCGCCGAGCAATCCATAGGCGCTGAAGTAATCCGGATTCCTCATCAGAAGTTCCCGGAGCACCCGCTCTGCCTCGACAAAGCCGCCGGACTTATGGAGGAAGAAGGCCAAACTGTAAGCGTAGCGAGGCTCGCCCGGCTGGGAGCGGCAGGCTTGGCGGCACCAGTCGATCGCCTCAGCCAGACGATCCCGTGAAAGGATCACGGCCAGGTTGTAGGCGGCCTGGGCCAGCGTCGGCTCCGCCTTCAGCGCCGCGCGCAGGCACTCTTCCGCCCGCCGGAGATGTCCCTGTTCCGCTTTCAGAAGGCCGAGGTTGAGATTTGCAGCCGCGTTGGCGGGTTCGATGCGGAGGGCCTTGTTCAACAAGGGCTCGACCAAAGTCGATCGGTCTTTCAACGCTTGCATCAACGCGGGCACCTTGCGGGGATCTCCACAGCCGCTCAACAAGCGAATGAACGAGACGGCGAATACTTCGTCGCGTTGAGGATCGGCGAGGCAGCCAAGAATCTCGGCCAGCCGCGACCAATCGTTTCGGCGAGCCGACTCGATCAGGCCGCCCAGGGCAACAATCGCCGCCTGGTAGTCTCGCGGACGCCATTGGCGCACTTCCCGATCCGCCCAAGCGGCATCACGATCGGTGTGGCAGAGATTGCAGGCATTGGGCGATTTGAAAGCGAGGCTGGCGGAAGGCGCGGGGGGACGCATCGAGTGATCGCTCCGGCGCATCCGCGCGAATTCAGTCGTGGGCATGTGGCAAGCCACACATCGATTCCCCGGACTTTCAGGCTTGTGGCGAGTGTGCGCCTCCGCATGGTTGACTCGCTGCTCGTGGCAAGGCAGGCAAGCGCCGTTCTCGCTTTGGCCAGCGAATCGATAGCGGCCGCTGGAAGTGTGGCAGTGCAGACAATCGAGTTTCCCGGACTTCACGCAGGGATTCATGAGCCACGAGGTGAGAGTGTAGTTCTCGCCTAAGTCTCGCCCATCGGGGTAGAAGTCCAGGCTCTCCAGCGCCACAACCTCGAAATGGTCGAAAAAGGGGTCGCCCGGCTTGAACGCTTGCGTCAACGCGGAAGCTTTGGCATGGCAACTCGAACAGGCGGCATTCCGTTGCTCAGGGGTGAAAGATCCGAAACGAATGATTGCAAGGCTGGCCGGCTTTCGGCCGGCGGGCGTCTCGCGGCAAAACCGGACGTGCTCAACGCACGGACCGTGGCAGGTTTCACAGTTGATGCCCGGCTCAGCCCAGGTGGTGCGATACGAATCGGTCGCGAGATCGTAATTCACCGAAAGCTGGCTGACATGGCAGCCCTGGCAGGAGGTGTTGAAGGTGTAAAGAGGATCCCGCCAATTGATCGGACGGTCGTTCAGGCCGGAGAAATGGCGCACGGCGCTCGCCGCAGTGTCAAACCACGCCGGCTCCCGAAGGTCATAAGCCACCGGCAGAACTTGGAGGCGTCCTCTCTCCAAGGGCGTCAGGAAATAAAACACGTTCTTGCCTCCCATCACGTGCGCGATGCGGTAACGCCTCTCTCCATCTGAGCTTCGCTCACGGACCCAGCCGGCCTCATCGCCAATCTCGAACTGATAGGTCGTCGGGCCGATAACAATGGCGGTCGCAGGAACACTCAGCCGGCTCTTGGCCAACTCGATCGTAAACGGCTGCATGGCCAGTCCATGATGCGAAGTGGACCAGAGTTCGTAGAACTTCTGGTGGCACTTGCGGCAACTCGCGGACCCTGCCAGAGCCGACCGATCGAGGCTTGTCTGCGCCGTGCTTTTCGCGCCGGCGCGGCTCAGGCGGTGCACGACCGCACGCGAGACTAACAAGACCGCGACGGCCAAAACAACGACGAGGACGGCCCGAATTCCTCTCCGGTCCCAAGACACACGATTTCCGGACTACAAACTGTAGGCGATCAATTCATCTCCGGAATGGACCGGACGAACCAGCACATCGATCGCCCGACAGCTTAGGAGCCTGACTTTCACGAACTCGCGCAACGTCGCTCCCACGGCCTGACCCACCGAGTTGAGCGCGTATCCAGCTTCTTTCTTCTCCGTGTCCACGTAGATGAGGAGTTCCTTGCCGGATTCTTGCTGCGCCATTTCGTTTGGAAAAAACACGCGAATGCTTGAAGGTTCGACGTGCGCCTCGGGAACGCAGGACACACTCCTCTTAAGATCCTCGGCCAATCCGGGGAGAAGCGTTCCGAGCCATGCCGGCATGCCGTAAACTCTAATGACCATAGTGCTCTCCTTTCTAAACGACCCAGATGAAGATTAGAGCGCCGTTTCCGTCGTGTCAAACTCACGAGCGAGATTGTCGCCGTGATCACCTTGATTGCCTGCACGTAAATTGACTTCGCGGAATTAGTTTCGGGCTGAGCTTGAGTTGGCGACAAACCGAACACAATTCGAGCTGGCGGACGATCTTCCCTGGTTGGAGGCGGATGCCGCGCAAATCAGCCAAGTCACCATGAATTTGGTGATCAATGCCTCGGAGGCGATCCGAGATCACCCGGGCTCCATCACGGTCGCGACCGGCCGGATGCGGGCGAGCCGAGAGTACCTCGCCGGCACGGTGCTCTCGCCCGAAATTCCCGAAGGCGAATATGTCTATTTGGAAGTGGCCGATACGGGTTGCGGCATGAGCGCGGAAACCGTGAGCAGAATCTTCGACCCGTTTTTCACGACGAAGTTCACCGGGCGCGGCCTGGGATTGGCCGCCGTGCTCGGGATTGTCCGCGGCCACAAAGGCGCGCTCCAGGTGACCAGCCAGATCGGACGCGGCTCGATCTTCAGGCTGCTGCTGCCGGTCGCGGCCGGACGCGAGACGCGCGCCGTTCCTCTCGATCAGCGGGAAACGGTCACCCGTTTCGCCGGACAAGGCCTCGCTGGTTTTCTGCAAAAGCCCTTCCGATTGGATGCCCTCAGGGAGAGTATGCAAAACGCCTTTTCGGAGGAGATCACGTCGGTCTCACACTAAGAGCGTGTTTTGAAAATGGGTGGAACAGGCCGCCCGCCCGTTTTCGGCGGCAACCTGCCACCGCTTTGGGCCTTGGCGCTTTTGAATTTTGAATTTGTTTCGGATTCTGGGCTTCGGGCTTCGGAGTTGTCGTGCCCCAATCGTGGGAGAATTCACTTTACGGCGGCGGCTCCAGATTTCCGGCCACTCGCCGCTTTCGGGCGACGACGAACGCGTTGAACATCAGGTAGCGCAGAGGCGTGAAGTTGAGCGCCACGTCAAGCGGCTTCGTCACATACCGATCGGTACACGCAATCATCTCGATCTCACATCCGGTCCGGCGGAGAAAAAACGCGATCTCTAAAGGGTTAGTCGCGACAATCGCATCGTCGTCCGGCGTAAACGGTTCCTTGACGATGGGAGTCATTCGGTCGAACCGCACCGAAGCCGGATCGGTCCGCATTTGGTTAAGTTTTTGCAGCAATCGCCGCCAGTTGCGGCCCTTGTTTCGCAAGCCTCGCATCCGGACGTGGTAATCTCGAAAACCGAGCACGCGGAAAAAATTCGGGCTGGAAAGAACCACGCGGCCGCCCGGCTCAACCGCGCGCACTAACTCCTCGATGAACGATTCCGGCTCCTCCACGTGTTCCAGGACATTCAACGCGCCCACGCATGCGAAAAACCCGTCCGCAAAAGGCAGTTTCTTTCCGTCGTAGAAGCGGCACCGGAGGCTTACCCGGCTTGCCTTTTCGATGTTCGGCTCGGACACATCCACTCCGTACGCTTCACAACCAGCGTCGGTCAGCCGTTTCACCACCTGGCCAACGCCACAGCCCACATCCAGCACGCGAGCGCCGGGCCGCGGCGGTTTAAGGTAATCGGCGTACTTTGCGTAGAAGTTCGCGTCCCAGCTTTCCAGAAACTCGGCGTAGGCCTGATTGTGTCGGTAGCTTTCCTGATGACCCATGGGTGTCTGTAATTTGCGATTTACGATTTACGATTTACGATTGTCAAGTTGGACACGCAGGGAGCGGTGGGCGCCCCGCCTGCCGTAGAGGGCGGCATCTTGCCGCCCGGAGCGGGCCACGAACCTTCTGCCCCGTTCGAATTCCCACGCCAGTTCCGCCGGGCGAGACGCCGCGCCGTCGCGAATGACGGGACGCCCGCTGCCATGGACAAACCTACGGACCAGGGCTGGATCAAGCTCTTCATCCTCTCCCCCCGAGGCACGAGTGGGGAGAGGCACGAGGAGAGGGGAACCAACAGAAATGAGCCTCCTCTCCCCGACCCTCTCCTCCATCCGATGGAGGAGAGGGAGGATTCGAGGAGCTTGATGCACCCCTGCCTACTGACAGGCCGCCGAAAATCCTGATTGCCGCCCTGTTCTTTCGGCGTAATTTACACGCATGGACCCCGCCCTCGCTGCAACGCCGCGTTCGAGCAAAGTGGATGGAAAACAGGAGGCAAGAACTCCGCCAGCCTCCGTTCATTGGCTCAGTCGGCTCTCCACGCGCGCCGCGATTTCTTCGCCGATGGCCAGGGATGCGGTTGCGGCCGGGCTTGGCGCATTCAAGACATGGAGCGCTCTGGGCCGCTCCACCAAGCAGAAGTCTTGAACCAGCGTGCCGTCCGGAGACATGGCTTGCGCGCGCACACCGGCGCCGCCGGTTTCCAAATCCTCCAGCCGGATTTCCGGCACGAGCTTCTGCAGTGACTCGCAGAATCGGCCCTTGCTGAAGGAGCGTCGCAGTTCTTCCCAACTCTTCCGCCGGTGTTGCTGCAAAAAATTCCACAGGCCGGAAAAACTCAGGGCATCCCAGAGGTCCGACAGATTGACGTCGCTCTTGCGATAGCCTTCGCGGGCGAAAGCCAGCACGGCGTTCGGCCCCGCCTCGACGCCACCGCCGATCAACCGCGTGAAATGAACCCCGAGAAAAGGGAACTGCGGATCCGGCACGGGGTAAATCAAATTGCGGACCAGGCTCCGGCGTTCGGCTTTGACTTTGTAGTACTCGCCCCGGAAAGGAACGATGCGAACCTCCCGCCGTTCACCCGCCAGCTCACTGACGCGGTCACAATGAAGTCCGGCGCAATTGACGACGAAATGAGGCTCAAAACCGCCGGCCGTGGAATGGAGAATCCAGCCGTCCGACTGAGCCTGCATTTCCACCACGCGCGCGCGGGTGGCGATTCGGCCGCCTTGCGCCTCGATCTTCTGCGCCAGCACGGAGCAGACTTTAGGGTAGTCCACGATTCCCTCCTGGGGCACGTGCAAAGCGGCGATCCCGCCGACATGGGGCTCGATCCCCCGCATTTCATCCCGGCTCAGAAGCCGGAGGCCTCCGAGCCCGTTTTGCTGACCTCGCTCGTGAAGGGCTCGCAACCGCGCGAGTTCTTGGTCGTCCGTGGCGACGACCAGCTTGCCGCACAATTCGTGCGGGATTTCGTGTTCGCGGCAAAACGCGACCATCTCTCGGACGCCGGAGACGGCCAGCCGCGCTTTGCTCGAACCGGGCTTGTAGTAAAGACCACAGTGCAAGACGCCGCTGTTGTGGCCGCTCTGGTGCTGGGCAACCGCCGGCTCCTTTTCCAAGACGGTGACGTAGGCCCACGGACAGCGCTTCTGCAACTTGTAAGCCGTCGCCAATCCGACGATGCCGCCTCCGATGATGACGATTCGTTTTGAGGACATTTATTCTAAACGGATACGCCACTCTCCCCGCGCCATTTCTCCAATGGAGGTGCATCGGTGCAGGGAGAGGAACTCCGGGTGAGAATTCCCCGAAATTGAAACGCGCCTGGCATTCTCGGACTTCCTCTCACCCGTCCTGCGGACACCCTCTCCCCTCCGAGGGGAGAGGGACGGGGTGAGGGGCTCATCTTCAAATTCAAGAACGAGGAGAATCCTCTTTCACGGCTCACAGCGGAGTTAAGTGAGCTCTGCGTTTTCACAATCCGCTCGGGTGATCGAGAAAGACCCAGGGAATTTGGAATTTCTGTGACAGATGCGCGGCGAGGGCCTTCACCCCGAAAGTTTCGGTGGCATAGTGACCGCCGTAAAAAACGTTGAGGCCAAGCTCTTCCGCCACTCCAAACGTCCAGTGCGCCCCTTCGCCCGTAATGAACGTATCGACGCCTTCTTCGGCCGCCACTCTGAGCTCCTGGCCGGCGCCGCCGGTCACCACGCCAATCCTCGAGCACGCCGGAGGGCCGCCCGGCAACACGACGGGTTCGGCCCGAAGCACGGAACGCAAGCGCTTCGCCAGTTCCTCCCGACGGATTTCACTCGCCGATTGGTAACCCAGAAATTGGCCCTTGTGGAAAAAGAAAGGCTTCAAGTTCCGCAAGCCAAGCGCCGCGCAGAGCCGCGCGTTGTTTCCCAGCCGGGGATGTGCATCCAAGGGAAGATGGGAACTGTACACGGCCAGGTTGCGTTCGATGAGCACGCGCAGCATCTCGTATCGTTTGCCGGTCCAGGGCTGAGTCGGATTCCAAAACAATCCGTGATGAACGATCAGAAGGTCGGCGGCTTGGCCAATGGCCAAACCGATCGTGGCCAAGGTGGCGTCCACCGCCGCGGCGATTCGGCTCACTTGTCCTCGATTCTGCATTTGCAGGCCGTTCACCGCTCCCTCATAATCGGTGAACTGATCGGTTCTCAAAAGCCGATCGCAGTGAGCGGCGACCGAAGAGAGTGAAACCTTCGCCATGCGCGCTATGGAAGCGGTCGGTTCCCCCAAAGGCAAGGTACTTGTTGAGCGCGGCAGGAACATTGGCGCAGGACAGAATTCTTCGGCCCGTAACGCGGCTTTCAGTGGGCGATACGGCGGAGTCCAACTCTGCGCGGCGAAGAATTCTGTGCTGCGCCGGACATCTGGCAGATTTTTGACACCACTTATTGAATTCTTCAGCGACGGCCCTATAGTGCGCTCGACTTAAAAAACAAGAATGAGCGACGTTTCGGACGACAGTAAGCCGTGGGACATCCAATGCGCGCGCGCCTTGTATAACATCGACCGGTGGGGCGCTCGATATTTCGACATCAACGAAGGCGGCCACGTGGTCGCTACCCCGCTGCAGGAGGCGGGTGTGTCGGTGGATCTGACCGATGTCGTCGAAGAAGCCAAAGGCCGCGGGCTCAAATTTCCTCTCCTGATTCGCTTTCAAGACATCTTGCGCCACCGCGTCGAGTCGATCAACCAAGCGTTCCGAAACTCGATGGCGGAATTCAACTACCAGGGCCGCTACCGAGGTGTGTTTCCCGTCAAAGTCAATCAACTCCGCGAGGTTGTGGAGGAAATCCTGGACGCCGGAAAGCCGTACCAATTCGGGCTCGAGGTCGGCAGCAAACCCGAGTTGTTCGTCGGTCTGGCCTTGCAGGATCAGGTCGGCAGCCTCATCATCTGCAACGGATACAAGGACACCGCGTTCATCAAGATGGCCCTCATGGGGATCAAGCTCGGGAAAAAGGTGATCATGGTCGTGGAGAAACTGGAAGAGCTGAAACAGATTGTCAGCGTTTCTCGCCAGGTGGGCGCCGAACCCATGATTGGCATCCGGTCGCGGCTGTTCAGCAAAGGCATGGGCAAGTGGGCCGAAAGCGGCGGCGAGAACGCGAAATTCGGGCTGAACACCGCCGAATTGCTGGCCGCGGCGGAGATGCTCAAAGCCGAAAACCTGGCTCACTGTTTCAAGCTCCTGCACTTCCACATCGGATCCCAAGTTCCGGATATCCTCACCGTCAAGAAAGCCGTCCAAGAAGCGGCGCGCTTCTACGCCAAACTGCACAAGATGGGTTTCCCGATCGAAGCCATTGATGTCGGAGGCGGTCTGGGGGTGGATTACGACGGGAGCCGATCCGCATTCGACAGCTCCACGAATTACACCTTGCAGGAATACACCAATGACGTCGTGTACTATATCGCGGATGTCTGCAACGCGGAAAAAGTGCCGCATCCGGACATCATCAGCGAAAGCGGCCGGGCCATCGTCGCGCACCACAGCGTCCTGATCGTCGAGGTTTTCGGGGCCATCGCCAAGACTCGTCCGGAGATCCAACTGGCCTACGGAGAGAACGAGCATCCTCTGGTCAAAGAATTGTTGGACATTCGAAAGAACCTGGCGAAGCTCAATAAACTGGAGGCTTACCACGACGCGCTCGAACGCAAAGAAGACGCCCAGAACATGTTCACTCTCGGCCTGGCGGAACTCCCCGAAAAAGCGAAGATCGAAACGCTCTACTGGGAAATCAGCCGCGAGGTCGTCCAAAGCTTCCGAGGCCAGGCCTACGTGCCGGAGGAAATTCGCAAACTCGAGGACAGTCTGGGCGACCAGTACCTCTGCAATTTTTCCGTGTTCCAGTCTCTGCTCGACCATTGGGCGCTCGGCCAGTTGTTCCCCATCATGCCGATCAGCCGGCTCAACGAGCGGCCGACCCGCGAAGCCACGCTCGTTGATATCACGTGCGACTCCGACGGCCAGATCAACAAATTCATCGATCTCCGCGACGTCCGCGACACGCTCTCGCTCCATCCGCTCATTTCAAACGGCAACGGGCAAGAACCTTACTACCTCGCCTTCTTTCTCATGGGAGCCTACCAAGACATCATGGGCGATTTGCACAATCTCTTCGGCCGAGTCAACGAAGTACACGTGTTCTTGGACCCTGACGAGCCGGCTGGCTACTACGTGGAAGAAATCATCGAAGGCAACACCATCGTGCAAGCCCTGGCCGCCGTCCAGTACGACGAAAACGAGCTGAAACGCCAGATGAAAGCGCAGATCGACGCCGCCATCAAATCCGACAAGATGAAGCCTTCCGAGGCGATGCGTTTGCTCGATGATTACGAACGCGGTCTGAAGGATTACACCTACCTGAGCATGTAGCGAGCGACCCCGCATGTTGGATCCCGCCCTGAAAGCCGAACTGCTGCGGTCGCTCGGACGACTTGTCAAAGGGCTTTCGGCCCTCTTTTGGGGATTGCCTCTGGCGCTCTTGATCTGCGTAAAAACCGCGACCAGCGACTGGTTGAAACCTCTCGGCATTGCTCCGCCCCTCCTGGCCAACGGTCTGCTCTTCTATGGCCTCTGGCAGCTCAGCCATTTTCAAAAGCAGGAGCGGGTCTGGAACCACGCCCTCGACCGCGCCAAACTGCTCTGCATCGCCAACATCGGCCTGTCTCCGTTTGTGTTTTGGTGGAATCAAGTTCCGCAAGTCCCGCTCTTCTCGCTCGCCTTGGGCCTGCTGACGCTTTCGAGCCTGCTCTTCTTGTTCAACCTCAACCATGTTCTGCAGCGTCTCACCGCGATGCTTCCCGATGAAACGCTCCGCCACGAGACCAACTTCTTCACCTCCCTGAACCTGTACCTCTTGCTGGCGCTCGTCGCGCTCGCGGCAGTGCTCTTGACACTCGAACAAATCAATTCGCTCCCGGTCATCCTCATCGATTTTCTCAAGGCGTTCGAGTTGGTCCGGCAATGGGTCTTTGTCTTCCTGCTTCTGCTCCCGCTGGCCATGACCATGACCCTGATCTGGAAAATCAAAGAAGCGATTCTTACGAGCGCCTTTGAAGACCGCCCGCCCGATCATGCCGCTTCTTGAGATCAAGAACCTGACGCTGGATCTGGCGTTCCAAGGCGCGACGGCCCGCGTCGTCGAAGACGTTTCGCTCCAGATCGACTCCGGCGAAACCGTTTGTTTGGTCGGCGAAAGCGGTTGCGGCAAGAGCCTGACCGCGTTGTCGATTGCGCGATTGGTGCCGACTCCTCCGGCGCGCTATGCCGGCGGCCAGATCCTCGTCGGCGGACAAGACGTCCTGGGAATGTCGCGAGCCGAATTAAGAAGACTCCGCGGGCGGGTCGTGAGTTATGTTTTTCAGGAACCCACCGCTTCGTTGAACCCGGTGTTTCGCGTCGGCAGCCAAATCAAAGAATCCCTAAGACTCCATCGGCCCGAGGCTGCCACGGACCTCGAAGTGAGCCGGCTTCTTAAGGTGGTCGGCATTTCCGCGCCGGAATCCCGGATGCGCGCTTATCCGCATGAACTCTCAGGCGGCATGCAGCAACGAGTGATGATTGCCATGGCGTTGGCGTCCCAGCCGTCGCTTTTGGTCGCGGACGAACCTACCACCGCGCTGGATGTCACCGTGCAGGCGCAGATCTTCGATTTATTGCGGAACTTGAAGCAAGAGTTCCGCATGAGCCTGTTTTTGATCACGCACAACCTGGGCGTTGTCCGCGACCTTGCAGATCGTGTGGCCGTGATGTATGCGGGCCAGATCGTAGAACACGGGCCGGCTGACGCGGTTCTCCGGAAACCTCGGCACCCTTACACGAAGGCCTTGGTCAACTCCGTCCCGAAGCTGGGAAGCTCCGAGCAAAGCCTGAAAGTCATCCCAGGTCAGGTGCCTCGATTAGGAGCCTTCCCTCAAGGCTGCCGTTTTCACCCGCGATGCGGACGTGTCCGGCCTAACTGCTCAGTGGAAACGCCAGGGCTCGACGAGGCGCAACCGAACCATCAGGTCCGCTGCCCCTACTGGATTCGCGATGCGGCGGGGTTTGATGAATAGGTCAAACAAGACGACACCCCTGAATCGGAGCGCCGGTCTCCGACCCGGCGCGATTCTCAGCCTGCACTGATTCGCGCCGGGTCGGAGACCGGCGCTCCGAGATTCTTGGACAGAACTGCTGAGTCAAAATGAGCCTGCTCGAAGTTTGCAACCTGAAGGTCCGCTTTCAAGCCGATCGCAGGCGCTTGCGGCGCAGCAGCGGTTGCGTCCGAGCCGTCGATGATGTCAGCTTCGCGATCGAGCCGGGCGAAACCCTCGGTTTGGTGGGCGAGAGCGGATGCGGGAAGACGAGTCTGGCGCGCGCGGTCATCCGGCTGATCGAGCCGGCTTCGGGGAGCGTCTGGTTCGAAGGAGAAGAGCTCACTCGGTTGGATGCGGCTGCGCTACGCTCCCGCCGGCGGAAGTTTCAGATGATCTTCCAAGATCCTTACACGACTCTGGATCCTCTCATGACGGCGGGAGAAGCCATCGGAGAGGCGCTCGATGTCCATCAGCTTTGCCAAGGCGAGGAGGACCGGCGCAGACAGATCGAAGTGCTGCTCTCCGAAGTCGGCCTCGACCCGGAGCACGCTCGTCGGTATCCGCATGAGTTCAGCGGCGGCCAACGGCAGCGGATTGGGATCGCCCGCGCCTTGGCGGTCCGGCCCAAGTTGGTGGTGTGCGACGAACCGGTCAGCGCGCTCGACGTCTCCGTGCAGGCTCAGATCATCAATCTCCTGCGCGAACTGCAGCGGTCGCTGGGCATCGCTTATCTTTTCATCACGCACGATTTGGCCGTGGTGGAGCATATCAGCCAGCGGATCCTCGTCATGTATCTGGGGCGCGTCATGGAGGCAGGCGAGGCCAAACTGATTTGCCGTTCCCCGAAACATCCGTACACCCAGGCCTTGTTATCGGCGGTGCCGGTGCTCGATCCGGACTCCAAGCGGCAGCGGATCATTCTTCCGGGCGAGCCTCCCTCGCCGATAGACCCGCCTTCGGGCTGTCCATTTCATCCTCGTTGTCCGCTCGCTGAAGCTCGATGCCGAGAGCAGACGCCGGCGCTGCGAGAAATTGGCGCGGGCCATCAGGTTGCCTGCCACCTCGTGGCCCCTCCGCCGATGGGGTGAAGGAAGATTTGACCAGCCATCGGCGATACAGCCTGCCGCGGACGAGCCACAACTGGCACGGCGCGCGGCCTTCCAGGCCGCAGCGGCTTCGAAGGACCAAGGCGTCCGGAAATCTCCAAACCTCTCTTCCGCATGTGGCCGCGCGCAGGCGAAATTGTCCCAGGCAGCGACGGTTTTGGGCGATACTGATAGACTGCAAGTTTGCGCTACCAAGAATTCTGTTATGCACCCCGCCCCTGCAGCGGAGCGGCTTTTTCGTTGGCGATGCACCAGCGACGGAGTAGGCTTGCGACGATGAAAGTCGAAGACATCAGGCGTCTCGCCGAGCGGCAACCGTTTCGACCTTTTGCGGTGAGTTTGAACAACGGCACGCAATACACGTTCACGAAACCTAGAAGCTTGGGCGCTCCGGAGGATTACCACATGATTTTTTTCTTCGGAGAGTCGGAGTGGACCATGATCGACACCGAGAGCATCGTTGAGGTTATCCCGCGCTAGTCGCTCGGCCAGGCGGCGCCGTTTGCACACCACCGGGCCGGATTCTCACCTCTGTTATGGAAACTATCCAAGGTTGAAGAATAGCCTTGGACTCCGCTGGACGTTCACGGGCGTTGGCGTAGGCTAATCCGCCTCCTCACTTCGGCGGCTGCGATCTATGCTCCCAATGCGCGCTAATTCTAATGAGCGATCAAGATCAGACTAAACTTATGAAATTTCCGTTTGAAATACCCCTCACCCGTCCAACGGACACCCTCTCCCCATCTGATGGGGGTATGTGTTTAGACATGGGTAGCGCGGCCGTCGCGGCTGCGGGTTTTGGCGGCGTCTCGCTGCCAGTCGTGGCGATGGTGGCGCCGAGACGGCGCCAGAACCCGC
>JACQWK010000602.1 GCA_016209525.1 Verrucomicrobiota bacterium | reverse complement strand
CACCGTGAACGTCGCGCTGCCGCCGCCCGGCACGCTGGCCGAGGGTTGAGACGACACAACGAACTCCGCCGCTTGCGCGCCCGAGATCGCCACCGGCGGGCTGCCGGTCAGTTGAAGAGCCGTCTGGCCGAGGTTCTGGATTGTGAGAACTTGCTCGCGCGTCCCGCTATTGACGCCCTTTCCACCTACATCCGTGCCGTTGGCTGCGGAGGAAGTCGTAGAGCCGTCGGGAACGCCGAAGTTGTTGCCTTTGACCCTCATTACCGTGCCGCTGAGATCGGTCTCGAACACGATGTCCCGGAGATAGGCGGCGTTGTTGAAGCTGTCGGTGGGCCGCATGCCCGCCGTGGCGCTAAACACCCCGGCTGCCTTGGGATAAACCAAGTTCTGGCCGTTGTTGCCCGCGCTGAGGAAGTACGAGCCGTTGGCCGGATACCAACCATCCGCCGTGGTCGAAATCGCGATGGTATAGTCTTGATCGGGCTGGATGGCCACGTCCAGGATATCCAGGGTGATCCAGGCTTCCTCTCCGCCAAAAGTCCACTTGATGGGACCGGCGATGACGGTGTTGTCCGCGTTGCGCCAGATGCGGACTTGATGGTCCCCGGACTCCTCCGCCAGGGAGAAGACCCGCACCTGGGTAATTTTTCCGGGCAAATCGGCGCGAAAGATCGTGCCCAGCTCCCAATTGGGCGCATCGCTGGCGCGGCCCCTCGGAATGACTGAGTCCGGATAGATGGATTCGGCGGCGCGGGTTGCGGGGAAAGACAGCAGGAACATGAGCACACTGCTCAAGATCGTGAGTCGTGAGGTTGATTTCATCGATTCGTTTGGGTTGACCATTTATTAATGAGTTCCGAAATAAATGGACACCCCTCACCCTGACCCTCTCCCCTCATTCCTGTGAAGCGCTCGCGCTTCACAGGAATGAGGGGAGAGGGAACGGGAGCACTGCCATTGAATTAAGGAATACGCGAACATTTGGCCCCCTTCCTCTCCCCGTGAGGAACGAACGGGGAGAGGATCGAGGAGAGGGGCTAGCCAATAAAGACGGCCCTCCTCTCCCCTGCCCTCTCCTCCCTCCGAAGGGAAGAGAGGGAGAAATCGAAGCGGCATCATCAGTTTCATTCTTTAATTCAACGGCAGTGGGGAACGGGAGAGGGGAGTCGTTTCATGTCCGATTACTTATGAACTGGTTAGTACTGAATTGAACGGTTGCTTGGATTTGGATTGGGAACCAGGTTCTTAATCGTCAAACGTGCCTTCAGCATAGAGGCAATACAAGTACTCAGTCCCGTTGGGATCCAGCGCGATCGGATCGGGCCACTCGCCATAGGTCCGGGCCACCCAGCGCAATCGACCGCCGGTCTGACTCGAATAATAAACCCGGGCATCCTTGTCGTCGGACCAATTCCCATAGGGATACGCCTTCCAGCGCAATCGGCCGCCGGTCTGGCTTGAGTAATAGACGCGAGCACTCTTGTCATTGGACCAAATCGCCAGCCAGTATAACTCTCCGGCTTTGAGCTTCAACGGCGTCGTCAGGGGGAACTCGTTCCAACCATTGGGTGGATTCGTTTTGCCCTGGGTGACGGCCAGCAGCCGGTCCCCCAAGCCGTCCTTGTCGGTATAGACGGCGCACTTGTACTCGCCGGGGGCGCTTTCGATCTTGGCTTTGATCGTCGTGATGGTCATGTCCGCGGGCGCCTTGAATCGATTGGCGTTGATGTACGCGTCGTTGGCGTCGGTGATATAATCGCGGAACGTTCCGTCCGTGGTGTTTCCCATCGTGGCCCGCGCGTTCTCCGCCGCGGGCTGAAAAACGACGTCGCGGAGATAGCTATTGGCGTTGGGCGCTTGGGTCGGGCGCGTCCCAAGCGTGGGAGACAACACGCCGGCGTTCGCCGGATACGAGAGGTGTTTGGTGTTGCCACCCGCCGAAGCGAAGCCGTCGGGCACAAACGAATAGGCCTTGCCCGCGTCCTCGCCAGTGGAAACGGAGACCGTGTAAGGCACGTTGGGTTCGATCAACACGGGCGATGCCAATGCAAAATCCATCCAACCGATCGTGCCGCCGTAGCTCAGAGGGTAAGGACCGCCGATCAGGCTGTTATCACTGTTTCTCCAAATCCGCGCCGTGTGCGCGCCCGTTTCAGCGCTGGCCGAATAGACGCGAATGGCTTTGATGGTCCCCGCAATCGAGGACTGAAACACCGTGCCCAGTTCATGCGGAGTGGAGAGCCGGCCCGCATAAACCGCTCCGCCGCCCATCAGATTCTCGGTGACGGTTGATCCCGCCGGCTGAAAGACGATGTCGCGAAGGTAATTCGGGTTGGCGGCGGCGGTTTGTGTGGGAAGGCTTCCCACAGGGCCCGAAACCCCGGCTCCGGCTGGAAAGGAGAGATGTTGTCCGTTACCGCCGGCTGTTCCGAAGGCTTGGTTGACGAACGGATACGCTTTCGAAACATCTTCTACGGTGGAGACAGAAACCGTGTAATCGGTATTCGGCTGGATGGCCACGGGCGTTTCCAACGAATAAAGGACCCAAACGCTGCCACAGACCTGCCCGTTGCATCCGTAGCGAAGCTCGAATGGACCACCCATGATGGATTGATCGGAGTTCCGCCAGATCGTGGCTTGATGGGCGGCGGATTCGGCCGCCAGGCCGAACACGCGGATCGCCGTGATAGATCCCGCCACCGAGGATCGGAAAATGGTTCCGAACTCATGGTCGGTCTCATCACCGCCGCGCCCGAGGCTCACGGGTTGATCCAACGCCCAGGTGATCACATTCTCGGACGGGACTTCGCCCGGCCAGAAAACGACGTCGCGGAAGTAGTAAGAATTGCGGTCGGTTTGGCTCGGCCGTGTGCCGAGCTGCGTGCTGAACACACCGGCCGCCGCCGGATAACGCAGACTCCGGTCGTTGCTCCCTGCGGACGACACGACGTTGACCGAGCGCGGAAAGACTTTCCCCGTATCTTGCGCCGTGGAGACCGAGACGGTGTAGTTCACATCCGGCTCAATGGCCAATGCTTTCGGCAAATCGAAGGCAAGCCAACCCTCGCCACTCAGGCAAGGGATTTCATAAGGTCCGCCTACCACCAAGTTGTCGCTGTTCCGCCAGATGCGGGCCAAACGAATCCCGGATTCCCCCGGCAGGGAATAGAGGCGGATCGCCCGGATCCCCGGATCAGTCCCGGGACCTTGGCGCTAAAGATCGTGCCCAGTTCCTGGCCCGGCGCGCCAATGACGTCGGCATCCGGCCTCGCGTCGGCCGACCACAACGACTCCAGGACCACTTTCAGGTGGTTCAAGCGAAAGAACCGGTTGTTGTTGGCCGCCAAGGTCACGCGAGCGGTGGCGCCCTCGTAGCTCGCGCGTTCGCTGGTTGCGGTCCAGGCAGCGGTTCCTCCCAGAGTTTCCGTCGATTGCAGACCGAAGCCGAGATCGGAAGTTTCCCACGAGACAGCCACTTTTCGGTCGGGCGGCGCCGTGGCCGCGATTTGGAGGCGAGGCGCCTGCGGATCGAGCACAGCCAGGGTTGCCTCCGGGCTGGTCGCCGCTGCGCCCGGCACACTCACCACACATGAGTAGCGCGCGCCGTTGTCCGACGGCGTCAGTTCCGGAGTCAGATAAGCGGCCGTGGCCGCCCCCGCGATATCCGCGCCATTTCGTTTCCACTGATAGAGAAGATGAGTGCCGAGGTCGGACACGCCTTCGGCTTTGATTGTAAACAGCACGCGCGATCCGGTGAACGACGTCACGCTGGCGGGTGCGGTCGTAATCGTGACCTTGGACTTGGTCAGTTCCACCATCGCGCCCAAGGCTTTGCCTGGAATCACGGTGATATTCGTCAATCCATCCGGCTCGTTCGAGGGGTCCACGTATTGGCCGGGCAGCACCCAACCCACCGCCAGGTTGTCCCCGCCAGAGCCTTCCTTCATCAACGCTTCGATGAAGTAAGACCTGCCGGCCACGAGGTTCACCGGCGCCAGGGCGTTGTTTTGAGTGTCGGCATATTTGTTCCACTGCCGGCTTGCGGTGAACCCCGAAACGCCGGCGATCAACTGTTTGTTCTGCGGATTCTGATCCGTGCTCAACCACAACTCCGAGCTGTCATCCGAGGCGATAAAGAAGACATACGATCCGGTCGCGGGAGGAACCAGCAGGCCCGACAGACGCTGCCCGTAGTCGCCTCCGCTGCTCAGCGGAGCCTCGAACGCCCCCAGGAGCGAGACGCCGTCGGGCTGATTGGCGACGAACTTTGGGCTGGCGGTGAGGTCCGCCACCGTCGTGCCTGCGATGTTCAGAAAGACTTCGCGCTTGACGAAGCCTGTTACCAGCGCGGGATCGGCGCCGGCGTTAACCGAGCCCATCCACGCTGCCAGCAGGGCGGTGAGTATCGTCACGTGTTTTTTCATAGGTGAATGAGGTTGGGCGGCCTGTCTTGTTCGTTGGAGTGGGAAGAAGCCGCGCGAGCACATTCCCCGGATCGGCCATGCGGCCGGCGATGATCGCGCGGCAACCAGAGTCTCTGAATGGCGGGTTTATGCGCCCCACCCTGCGCTCGAATTTGGCATCGGGCTACACCAGTTGCGCCAATTGATGAACGGATCGCGCCATCATTTCCTTGATGATTCCAGCCCGTCTGAGCAACCTGCCTGCCTTGAACCGCAATTTTGATGAACGCCTTTGACCCGTTGATTAACCTGCCGGGACTGCGCCGGCTCTTTGATCTCGCGTGGCGGACATTCGGCGTGAATCCCGCACTCGTTTCGATGGATGGGCAGCGCGTCGTCATCTTCGACAAGGAAGCGCGCGCACAGCCTTTCTGCAGCGCGCTGAATGGTTTCCCCGGCGGACAAAAACTGTGCGCCATGTGCGACCAGACGTTTATCCAGCGCAGACGTATCGCTCGGGCCCGGCAGCTTCTCCGGCAAGAAAGCCGCACCTGCGCGGAAATCGCCTTCGAATGCGGCTTCGGCAGCGTGCAGCATTTCAACCGCATCTTCCGTCGTTTGGAGAATGCCTCACCCACCGAATGGTGTGTGGCGGGGAGATAACCGCGCTTGCCCGGCGCTCGCTTGTGCAGGTCCTAAGCGCTCGCGCAAAAATAACATCCGGGATTGCGGCATCGTTTTGACCAGGGAGTCCAATCCTCGCTCAAAATGCGAAATCCGAAACCCGAAATCCGAAACAAACCCGAATGACCGAGATCCATGGTTTATCGCAAACATGGGTCCCGATGGATCGGCAGTCGGTTCACGCGGAAAAAAGGCTCCTCCCCAGGGTTTGGAGCATCAAGCCTCTCAGGAGTTGGTTTCGATTTTGCATTGAGCGATGAGTTTGGCGGCCGACCAGTGGGTCTGGATAATGCGCCAGCCCTCCGGAGTTCGGCGATAGACCTCCGTGCAGTTCCAGCGCTGTGCCTTCCCTTCAGCGTAGCTGACGAAGTTGTACGTCAGCACGGCCGCGTCGCCGCAAAATTGCACCTTGGGATTGAACAAGTCGTAGCGGTCGAGATGGATTTTGCCGCGGATCGTTTCGTAGAGGGCCGTCAGGGCTTCGAGGCCGTCCAGCCGCCGCTCCTGCGTGTTGTCGAAATAGACGACGTCGGGAGCTGAGATTTCCAGAAACCCAGACGGATCGCCTTTGCCCCAGCGGTCGAGCGCCGCCCGCTCCAACGCGAGGATGCCAGCGGAGTCCTGTTCCTCGGTCGTTGTATTCTGGCCGAACGTCCCGCTCGCCCGTTTGTGAAGGATCACGGTATTGCCGTCGGGGTCGAGAACCTCTACGGCGCAACAAACCGAATAATCAACCGGTTCGCCGACCACGTGGACGCCTTTACTCTTCAATTCCGCACAAGCGGCGGAAACGTCGTCCACGGCCAGAGCGATCCTGCCACCCAAGATCACTTCCGGCAGCTTCACGCCTCCGTGCAAAGAGAGCGTCACGTTGCCGCAGTTGAACTCCGCCCATTGCCAGTCGGCGCTGTACATCTCCTGCGTGAGACCAAGCGTTTCACGGTAGAATTTAGCAGCGCGGGCCAGGTCGGAGACCTGATACATCACGAAGTCTGTGCCACAAATTTTCATTTTGATTTTTTGAGCTGAAATTGTCGTTGGTCGCTTTTCGGACGGGTTCGCGGTTTGGTGATCGCGTTGTCATCTCTTCAAGTTCTCCAGCACCTCCCTGTAGCGTGCCGTGGCCAAGTCGGATGGACGTCCCTTTGCGCAGAACGAGAGGCCGGCCAAGTGCCGGTGCGGACGCTCGACCACGACGCGGTCCCGCTCGTCAAGCTTGGATTGGAGGGCACGCAGAGCTTCCAGGTAGCGCGCGTCACGTTTTGCCCGCTCATAGAACGACAAGACGTAAACGTAGGCGAACAGGTTGTACCGCAGGAACGGATACTCCACCTGCATGAACAGCGTGCCGATGCCGAAGTGACACGGCCCCATGGGCCGTCTCACGACCCAGTGATCCAGCAGTGATTCGGCTGCGCGATCAAGACCTGAGTTCTGGTTCAGATGCTCCGTAAAGCGAAACGCGTCCAATACCGTCAACGTGACGCCAGGATTGGAGAATTCTGTTTCCGGCCCCCGTCCGAAGAGAAACTTGTTGCAGCGCCATCCGCCGTCGTGGTGCTGAATCTCCAACAGGTGAGCGAACGTCCGTTGCAGTCTGCGGTCATGCGCGTAACCGAAACGACACAGCACTCTCGCCGTGTCCGCCGTGGCGCAGGGATACAAGCCGCCGCCGGGCGCCAGCCGAAACCGGCCGTCCTCACGCCACGCTTCGAGGATGAGCCGGAGCCCGCCCTTGACTGCCTCGTGAGTGCGGGTCACGCCCAATTCGTGGAGGATCAACAGGGAACTGAGCGTGCTGAAGGGAGCGCCCACCGCGAGACGCCCATCCGCACTGGCCCAATAGTCGCCCCCATTGTCACGCCGTCGCGCGAGCACAGCTTCGATATCCGCGATATGTCTGCTCTTCACCATCCGAAGACTGCACGCATTGTTCTTGAGAACTTGCCGTTGCGTCGGCCGGCGCGTATCTTCGCGCCATGCAAATCCTAATCCGGTTTCCAGACAAAGAGACCGAGCAACGCGCGCTGGGCAAACTCATCCCGCGGTTTTCGGGCAAGAGTTGGGCGTCGGGCGAAACTGCGGTGCCGACTCAAGCGCTCGGTTTTCTGGCGGAGCAAGGAATCAAATTCAGCGTGATTGGGCCTGCCCCATATGAGTTCATTACGCCGGTACGAGATCCTGGTTCCGTTGCTGTTTAAGATGGACGTTTGGATCACGTCGCATCCCGTGGACGTGATCTGATGCGCCTTGGCGCATTGGCCGTCCGGACAATCCACGAAATCTGTGCCGCGGATTTTCATCAGCGTTGTTTCCTCCGGGTACTCTCCCCTTTTTCCTCCATGACGCTTCCATCGGGCATCGGCGTCCGCTGGATGACCCGCATTCTGTCATCACTCACTCGCTCGGTGATGCGGGTGCTTTTGTGTCCCGTCGCCCACACCCATTCCATGATCTCCCGGTTTCCCTCGCGTTTTCCCCGAGCCGTGGCCATGCAGCGCAAACTGTCGAACAGGTAACCGATGACTTCGCCGGTGGTTTGATCCACAGTGAAGAGTTGGAGCGACTGGTAGCCTTCGCGTTTGAACCGTTCGATCTCCTCGTCCGAGGCGTGCATGTTCTTTTTGAGATAAGCCGCGTGCTCAGGCGTGATTTCGGTGATGGTGGCTTCGCCGCGACAGATCAGGAACTGTCCGTTCAGAGCGAACTCGATCCGCTCGATTCCTTTTCCTTGTCCGGTGTCTGATTCTCCGGACCCTTCCCATTCGCCGACGATCCATTTGCTCCAATCGTCATTGAGAGGTTGAGGGTAAAACATGGGGCGTTTGTCTTCGGTCGCAGTTTTCATGGAGGTGGTGCAAGAGCACAGGACAATGCCCAGTCCCACAGCAAGCAGCGCTAAGCCGGAACGATGAAGTCGGATTCGGGGAGCGCACGCGCCTCGCGTGCCGTGGTCGGCGCCCTCGCCGACCACCCTCGCTCGCTGAAGAGAGACATTGGTTAGACCACCGAATCCAACAACATACCGACCGGCGAGGGCGCCGGTCGGAACACGCGAGGGCGCGTGTGCTCCCCAAACCAATTGCGTTGTTCCGGCCAAGGGGTGGCGTTTTCCTCGATGATCTGTTCGGAGAATCATTTCTCTTTCCCTTCAATCGGCAGGTAGAGGTCAAAGACCATTTCGGATTCGGGCGCGAGCGGGTTGTGTGCGCGCTCCAACTCGTGCGTTCGGCGGTAAGGATGCGGACTGTTGCGAACCCACTCCAGCAGTTGCATCCACACATCCAGGTTCGGAAATCCTCGATGCGTGATCACCGCGTGCCATCCGCCCGGAAAATCCAGCGTCTCAATGCCGCTTTCAACTTGGGTTTCCTGTTCGATGCGAATCCAAAACTCGTAGCCGTATCCCTCGCGACCGGGCGACGGACTCGGATTGTTGAAACCGAAGACCGGATTAGTCGTTGGATCTTTGAGCAGACCACGCGGCTCCGCCCAATTGCGAAGTCTCGTCCACGCCTCCAATTCAGGACTTCGCCCGATGGCATGGAAGCGCGCCATGCGCATCGGCGGCAAGTTTTCGATTCGCACCTTGAGTTTCCTAGCGGTGCTGTTATTTCGTGGTTTCAATGTCATCCTTGGGTTTCGTTGATCGATTTCCGACTTCAGCTAACCGATAGGCGGTTGGCGATTGGTGAGCGATCAGTGGCCAGTTGGCAGTTGCCCGTTACGCATTACGTTTCACGTTTCACGTTTCACGTTTCACGTTTCACGTTTCACGTTTCACGTTTCACGATTCACGTT
>JACQWK010000608.1 GCA_016209525.1 Verrucomicrobiota bacterium | reverse complement strand
GGGTGGGTTGGTTCATCGAATTCAGAGACACGGTGGAACGCGTCCTTACCGAGTTGAGAGCTTCATTATGAACGACGATGCCGAAGAGTTTATCCCGACGCGGCGAAGCTTGCTGAGCCGGTTGAAAAACTGGGAGGATCAGGAAAGCTGGCGCGTGTTCTTCGACACGTACTGGAAACTCATTTACGGCGTGGCGCTCAAAGCCGGCTTGACCGCGGCCGAAGCGGAAGACGTGGTCCAGGAGACCGTGCTGACGGCGGCCAAGACGATGGGCAAATTCAAGTACGATCCCAAGGTCTGCTCCTTCAAAAGCTGGCTGATGCACCTCACCCGCATACGGATCGCCGATCAATTCCACAAACGGATGCCGACGGTGGCCTCGAAACGTCGCCCAGTTGATGACCCTTCGAAAACCTCGACTCTCGAACGCGTCCCGGACCCCGGCGGCTTGGAACTTGAACCCCTGTGGAATGCGGAATGGAGCCGGAACCTCTTGGACGCCACTTTGGATCGTGTGAAGCGCCAGACCAATCCCAAGCATGATCAATTGTATTATCTCCACGTGATCAAGAGCCCACCAGCCCGGGACGTCGCCCAAACTCTGAACACGAGCGTGGGGCAGGTTTACCTGGCCAGGCACCGCATCTCGCGCCAGGTCCGGAAAGAGGTTCAGAACTCACTAAAGGTCTATGTGGGCCAAGTCCCGATGCGGAAAATGAATTCCTCTCTTTGCCCTCTCCGTTTCCTCCGTTTGCTTCTGTTTTCCGAACAAAAGGCAACGAAGAGAACGAAGAAGTCGGGGAAATGGATCGACCACCTTCCCCGATCCGAATCTTTTGTTTTTCTGAGGTCTGAGGTTAAACGGCTGGAGGCCAATTTGATTTGACAGATGATCTGATGCACTCGGTCCTCTGTGCTCTGCTCTCCATCTTTCGCCACTGGCGTGATCGCAAGCGACTTCACCTCTCTTCGCCAGTCCTGCGGCGACCTGAAGCGCGGAGCATCCCTGAATTGTTGGTGACTTCTTGGACTGCGGTGGCAAGCGAAGCGCGACACCGCTTTGGCCTGGCGAACCCTGCGAGTCGCGGAACACCGCCGCTCCTCGTTCGGCCGAATCCAAAGCGCCGTCGCCGCTACGCTCTGCCAGCACAGTCCACATTCGCCCGATGGTCCGACTCTCACCAACATCTTGGAAACGCACGGGCGAGAGCCGCGCTTCGTCGAAAGTTATTGCGCCGGATTGCTGCGAGAGCTAGAAGGACAACCGGCGATCCCTCAAATAAGCCGCGTATGCACAGGCGCCGCAATACGGGACGCAACTTTAGTGATGAGCGATCCTTCTTCACCGGACGCTAACGTGCGGGAAGCCGCTCTCGCGGTGTCGTCACCGACGCCCTCACCTCTCCATGCTTCGTCCGTATCAACTCCACCACTGATTCCCGATCACGAGTTATTGCGGCGGATCGGTGCCGGCAGTTACGGCGAGGTTTGGCTGGCGCGGAATGTCTTCGGCACGCATCGCGCGGTCAAAATTGTGTACCGCAGCCGGTTCGACAACAATCGACCCTTTCAGCGTGAATTCGAGGGCATCCAAAAGTTTGAGCCGATCTCCCGCTCACACGAAAGCCAGGTGGACATTCTGCAGGTGGGCCGCGCGGACGGCTATTTCTATTACGTGATGGAGCTGGCCGATGACGCGGGCCAGCGGAGTGATGGAGTGGTGGAGTGCAGGAGTGATGGGAAATCTCCAGAACAGCAACACTCCAATACTCCAACACTCCAAGAACCCAATTCCTACGCGCCGCGCACGCTCAAGAGCGAACTCCAGAAACGGGCTCGGCTGCCGTTCGATGAATGCTTGCGGGTGGCGCTCGCGCTGACCACGGCTCTGAAACATCTGCATGAGCACGGCCTGATTCACCGGGACATCAAGCCGTCGAACATCATCTTTGTGGGTGGAGTTCCCAAGCTGGCGGACATTGGATTGGTGACGGACCTGGACGCGACGATGTCGTTCGTGGGAACGGAAGGGTATTTGGCGCCGGAAGGCCGCGGCTCGGTCCAGGCGGACATCTACAGTTTGGGGAAAGTCTTTTACGAGATGGCGACGGGCAAGGACCGTCTGGATTTCCCCGAGCCGACAACCAATCTCGGAGAATCGCCTGATCGCGCGGCGTTGGTAGAGTTCAATGAGATCATTTTGAAGGCGTGCGCGCCCGATCCACGCGAGCGTTATCAAAGGGCGGAGCAGGTTCATTCGGATGTGCTCTTACTTCAGGCTGGCAAGTCGCTGCAACGAAAGCGTCGTTTGCAGCGAGGGCTGACATTGGCGGTTCGTGCGGGCGTTGCGGCTGCCCTGGTGGCGCTGGTGGCGTTCAGTTTTTCATACCAATCGAAGCGCGCGCGACGTGAAGCTTTTGAGGAGATGCTGACGCAAAAACAACCGCAACCGTCGAACGGTTCGGGCACAGCGGCAGAAAATGCGCTGACGATTCGCAAGCTTCCTCTGCAAGCCGAGCAGATTTATTCGGTCTCACGCGACGGGCAATACGTTGCCTACCAGCCAACAGGGAAGTCTCAGATCGCGGTGTTCGAAACGCTGACTGGCCGGACTAACGTCGCTGCACAAGTAGAGGAAATTCCGTCGTACTGGGTGGTCTTTTCACCCGACGGACGGCAGATCGCGTACGATAGTGGCGCTTCTTCCATTGGCCTCGCGAACACCGATGGATCAGGAACAAGCCAGCTTTACAGAGTGAAGGATGACCGGAGTGAAGGAGTATGGGTGCCGGGTTGGTCGGGCGATGGTCAACAGCTTGTCATCGCAACATGGGATGACAAGACCAAGCGCAAAGAGTTCACCACCCTCGACTTGAAATCCGGAGAGAAAGAAGGTCCGGTTGTGCTCAGCCCTGAGGGCGGGGGCGGCTGGCAGCTTTCCTGGAGCGGTCGTTATTTGGCGTTCCAAACAGCAGGACCGGAAGGACCGGAAGGGAAGCGCAAGATTCGTGTGCTCGATTTAAAGTCAGGAACTATCTCCACTCTGGTCGAAAAGGAGGTCGGGGAGACAGTCGGCTGGGCTCCGGACGATACGAGATTTCTCTTCAGGAGCGAGCGCAGCGGCAGCATGGACCTCTGGGCGATTACGGTCCGCGAGGGCAAACCTTCGGGCCAACCCGAACTGATCAAAGGTGTGGATGGAGATATTTCGCTGGTGGGGGTCAGTCGCGATGGCAAGTTTTACTATCGTGAAGAGCATGCCGAGGCTTGCTCGGTCTATGTTGCCACGGTGGACTTTCAAACCGGCGAAGTGTCCGGCCAGCCGCGCTTATGTACCGAGCGATTCGCGGGCCTCCAAAGTCAACCGGTTTGGTCGGAGGACGGACAAAAGCTGATGTTCTGGATTGGAGGTAATCAACGAGTCGCTCGACGGTTTGCCAGTGTATCGATGGAGTCAGGAGAAGTGGCGGATTTTGGCGTAGGGGCTTTCGGCCACAAACAATTTCTACAGAATCGGTGGCTGCGCTATCAGTGGTCAAAGCACGGCGATTTCCTGTTGGTGCAAGGAACGTACTCCGCGACTGGCCACCAGGGAATTCATCGCTATGACTTGGATTCGGGCAAAGTGGAGACGCTCATCCGGCATCGAGACACACCGGATCATGATTGGAACTGCAATCCCAAGCCATCGCCCGACGGGAACTCGCTCTATTATATTCGGCGGAAGTTTTATGAAGGTCGGGGCTCTGAATCCGGGTTTGATTATGACGATCGCATCATTCGCCGGAATCTGCGCTCCGGGGAGGAGGCGGTCGTCTATCAAACACGGGAAAAGCTGCAGATTTGGTGTCCAATCGATCTGTCGCCTGATGGAACACAGCTCGCAGTGGCCACGTATGGTGAGTCCACGATATCCGACTTTCAGAAAGGGAACTGGGTTTCGAACATTAAGATTGTCGATCTGAATAATGGTCAGGGCAGGGAACTGATCCGTCTCACTCGGCCGGACTACCCGCACTGGCTCGACTGGAGTGCGGACGGGGAATGGCTGATATACATAAAGGGCCAAACGGATTCGCCTGAGGAAAAAATCGTCGGTACAAATGACGTTTGGGCCATTAGTGTCAAATCCGGCAAGCAGGTACGGTTAAGACTGCCGTTTCCAAACATTTGGAACCTTGCCTTGCATCCGGACGGGCGCCAGCTCGCGTTTTCTGCGGTGAATGGCGGCGGTGACGGCGTGGACCTGTGGGTGATGGAAGGCTTAATGCCGGGGTTGTTCACTCAAAACACCGCGAAAAAGAATTGAGCCGTGAAATCCCCTGGGTTCAAACCGCCAACAAAGAGACGAAGGGAAAGCTTCTGTGATGAACGAGCCTTCTTCATCGGAAGCCAACGTCCACGCCGCTGCTGCCGTGCCAACGCGCCGGCACATTCGCCTCACGCTCCAGTCGCTCCCACTCCGCCGCTGATTCCTGATCACGAGAGGTTGCGCCCACAAGTCCGGGCTGCTACGGCGACGTGTCTGATGATCGATTCTATAAACGGGTCGCTCCTATGGAGATCGCCGATCCTCCTCCGCCACGGGGTCGCGGTTGACCTCGCTTGCCTCCCACTTTCTACGGCACGACGCGGATGGAATCCGTCCCGCGGACTGCTTGACCGGCAAAGGTTTTGCCCCTGAGCTCGGCGACTTCGTCCGTCCAAGTCAACTGCAAGGCCTGCGTGCTGACGTGCACGACCAGGTCCAACAGCCCATCGCCGTTGACATCCTGAAATGAGGCCATCGGCGTTCCCTTGCCCCTGAGTGCCACCGGGGCACCGGCTAAAGTGACCCTGAGCGGGTCCACTGTCCGCGCATCAAAGGTGCCCGTGCTGAAGAGGGCCACCGGCACGGTCCCGCCCGAGCCCAGGTTGATGCTGTTCGGAAAGCTGCCGGGTTTGATGTCGATCGTGACGGGAATCGTCAAAACAGTAAAGGTTGCGGTGGTGGCCCCAGGCTGAAGGGTCTGGCAACCTGTGCTGGGCGACACGACACTGGGCATCCCCAGAACTGTGATGACAATCGGCCCCGTATTGGCGCCGGAGGGGACTTGAACTTGAACCTGAGTGTCGGACCAGCTCACCACCTGTCCCGCCACGCCGTTAAAGGTGACCGTGCTGATTCCCTGGCTCGACCGAAAGAATCGGCCCTCGATGGTGACCGTGTCACCGGGATTCCCCCAGCCCGGAGAGAGGCATTCGATCACGGGGCTCAGGCTGATCTGGAAGACGCTCCCTTGAGTTCCCGCATAGATGATATTGGGGCTCTCGGGATCGACGGCCAGGGATTGGACAATGTAGCCCGAGAGACCCTCAGGGATCGCGGTCCAGGTCGCCCCGCCATCGGCGCTGCGGAATACCCCCTGCCGCGTCCCCGCGTACACGATCCGCGGCGACTCGGGATCGACAGTGAGCGTGTTCCCGACAAACATCTTCGGGTACGTGATGCCCGCGCTGGACGAGCCCCAGCTCTGCCCGCTGTCGGTGCTCTTGAACAGTTCCCAATTCACCGCGGCGTACACCGTGCTGGGCGTCTCGGGGTCGGTGGCGATGCTCGCGACATAGCCTACCAGACCACTCGGCACCCAAGTCGCGCCCGCGTCGTGACTCCTGAAAATCCCGCCATCCGTCCCGGCGTAAAGGGTCCCCAGGCCTGCAGCAATCGCGAGGCTGGGCACCAACCAGGTCTGGGTCGGCAGCCCCGAACTGCTCCGGAAGAAGCTTGTCCCTCCGTTCACGCTCTTAAAGACACCTTCGTTGCGTGTTCCGGCGTAGAGCGTTGTGGGAGTTGTCGAATCAATTGCCACGGACACCACCGGCGACCCCGAGAAGCGAGTGCCTGCCCTCCACGTGCCTGCCCCGTCTTCGGTCTTGAGGACAGAGGCATCGTGGTGAGCTGCAGCGTAAAGTGTCCCCGGATTCGCCGGATCCGCCTCTACCGTGTGAAGGCGAAGATCCGGAAGGCCGGTGTTGGCCGGCGACCAGTGACTGCCCCGATCCGCGCTCTTGAACACGCCTGCGCCAAACGTGCTGATATAGAGCGTGGAGGCGTCCGCCGGGTTCAGGGCAATACCGGTCACCAAATGGCTGTGCCCAGCGTCAAGAGGGGCCCAGCGGGCTCCCCCGTCGGCGCTCTTGTAAATGTCATCCTGCGCTCCCACATACACAGTCGTCGGAGCGCTCGGATCCACGGCGATGGCAAAGACGGAGTAGAAGCCGCCGCTAAAGACCGGGAAGCCATTGTTCTTCCATTCCCAGTGGCCGCCCCCGTCCGAGGTCTTGAAGGGGCCCCCTTCGTACCCCGCGACATAGAGGGTCTGTGGGTTCTGGGGATCGATGTCAAGGGCAAGGATGTACCCACCTATGTAACCTGCTGTGGCCGGCTCCCAGTGGGCGCCCCCGTCCTTGGTCTTGAAGACGGCGCCACCTACCCCGGCATAAACCGTGCTCGGGTTTTTCGGATCGATGGCAAGTCCTCCCTGGGTGAATTGTTCCAGGCTCGTGGCGGCCCAGGAGGATGCGCCGTCGCTGGTCTTGAAGACTCCCCGATCCGTCCCAGCGTACACGGTCTGAGGATTCGTCGGGTCGATAACCAGGCAGAAGACCTGTCTTGCGGCGAGCCCACTGGCGCTCCAGGTCGCCCCTCCGTCCGTCGTCTTGAACACACCGCCTCCGTGATCGGCGCCCGCGTAGAGAGTCGCCGGAGCGCTTGGATCGATCGCCAGGGCGAGGGCGGGAAGCACGGGCTGCAAAAGAGTCCAGCTCGTCCCTCCGTCCAGGCTCCTGAAGATGCCCTGTCGAGGGAGCGCGGCGTAAACCCGGCTCGTGGACGAAGGATCGATGCGAAGCGCACGGACATACATGGGGGAAGACGCGATGGCGCCTGCCAGCACTCCCGCCAGGCCTGTCATCGTCCAGGTCGCCCCGGCATCGATGGTCTTGAAGACCCCTCCGTCCGTGCCGGCATAGACGATGCGAGGATCCTGCGGATCTATGGAAAGGGCCAGTACGGTCCCGCCCGGAGGACCCACCGACTCCCACTCATTGACCGCCGCCTGCGCGGAGCCGAGGGGGATAACCAGGCAAAGCAAAATCGCAAGCCCAAGGACGCGGACCAGAGTCGGTTGATTGGTAAGAGCTCGAAGATCATTGTTCATAGCATGATGCTGGTTGCGCAGTTTTTTAATAGAAGCGGGCCGGGTCGCGGTCTCAGGGTTGTGCATACGGCCAGGCACGCTGGCTCTCCACAGGACTTCGTCCTGGAGCCGGTAGGTATAATCCGGCGGGACATCTCGTTTCTTTCAAAAAAGTGAAAAAAACTCCCGGCTGCAAAATTGTTGAAAGAAGTCGGGGAATATGACGGATTATGTGGGCGAAGATGAACGGCAAACAGCCAAGGCGGCTTTCCATGAAACTGAAGGCAGGGCGAGTCTGTCCCGGCGAGCCGCTGCTGAACGTGCACCGCACTATCGGCTCACCGGGACGGACGCGCCCTACCCAAACCGCTTAATGAGTGACGAGGCCGAAGAGTTCATCCCGACGCGCCGCAGCCTGCTGAGCCGGCTGAAGAATTGGGACGACCACGAGAGCTGGCGGGTGTTCTTTGACACCTACTGGAAGCTCATTTATGGCGTGGCGCTCAAGGCCGGTTTGACCGCGGGCGAGGCGGAAGACGTGGTCCAGGAAACGGTCCTGACCGCGGCCAAGACCATGGGGAAATTCAAATATGATCCCAAAGTCTGTTCCTTCAAAAGCTGGCTCATGCACCTCACGCGAAAACGCATCGCCGATCAATTCCACAAACGGATGCCGGCTCAGTCCGCTAGGCACCGCTCGGCGTTGGACGAATCGAAAACTTCGACGATCTAGCGCGTCCC
>JACQWK010000598.1 GCA_016209525.1 Verrucomicrobiota bacterium | reverse complement strand
GACTGATACTCGGCCGTCGGGATGTTCTTCCGCTTGTCGGCGTCGTGCTTGAGGGTCTCGACGGATTTGAGAGCAGTCGATTTTTTGGCCATGACTATTTCTCTGGTGGCAGGGCTTCACGCACGGCGTCGGCAAGCTGTCTGGCGGTGGGCAGATGGCCCTTGAACTCGGCGGGCAGCCTGGGATGAAGCTGGTATTCGGCCACGCCGATGGGATTGGCTTTGGTCCTGAGCGCAAACTCCACCTCCACGTCGTCCTTTTCAGCGCAGAGGATGATGCCGATGGAGGGTTGGTCATCCGGGGCGCGCTCCCTGTCGTTGAGGAGATTGAGGTAGAAATCCATCTTGCCCGTGTGCTCCGGCTCGAATGGGCCGAGCTTGAGGTCGAAAGCGACGAGGGCCTTGAGAAAGCGGTGGTAAAAGAGGAGGTCCACGAAGTATTCCTTTCGCCCGAGGGCGAGGCGGTACTGTCGCCCGACGAAGCAGAAGCCGTAGCCGAGTTCGAGGATGAACTGCTGCAGTCGCGCAATGAGGCGGTCTTCAAGGTCGCGCTCCTTCACGGCGCGGCCGATGCCGAGAAACTCCAGGTTGTAGCGGCTCTTCATCATCTCGTCGGCCTGCTCAGCCAGATGTTCAGGCAGAGCGACCGGGAAGTTGTGAGTTTTTTTCTCCTTCACCGCTCGCTCGTAGGCGCCGGCCTTGATCTGGTTGAGCAGGACGTTCCGGCTCCAGCCAAACCGGGCGGTGGCGCGGAGGTAGTAGAGGCGGACGGCGGGGTCAGTCAGCTTGGCCAGGAGATTGGCTTGGTGTCCCCACGGAATCGAGGCGACTAATTCTCTCACAGCTTGTGAGAGTTTTTCCGGATCAGATTCTTCGTCTTTCAATTCTCGCGCAACCTGCGCGAGAAAGTCCGGATCGGAGTGACTCTCGAAAAATTGCCGCATTCGCCAGAGATTCGCCAGGGAGAATCCGTGCATGTTGGGGAACGCGGCCCGGAGGTCCGCGGCGAGGCGTTCCACCACGGCGTCGCCCCATCCTGCCGTCTGTTGTTTTTCCACAATGCCGCGCCCGATGTCCCAGTAGAGCAGGACCAATTCGCGGTTGACCGCACGGACGGCGGAGGTGCGGGCATGAAGGATGCGTTCCTTCAACGCCGCGAGAAAGGCCGGATAATCCGGGTGAGAGAGTCTCTTTGTCATGGCTGGATGGCTTTCGCAATCATCTGGTTGAACTCACTTTCAACCCTGGCCTTGAAATCCGCCTCAATCCGATAAACCTCGGTGAACTCGGCGAACGCCCAGCGACCGTAAGTCTTGAGATGGTTCACGCCAGGGACCCAGTAGGTGTCCATCGTGGACTTCTTCTCCTTCGCGTCCTCGCGCCGGTAGCCCTTGATCTCGACCACGAGATGCAGCGGGTCATCGGGGCCGTGGCCGTCATCCACCAGCACAATGAAATCGGGCAGATACCTCCGCGTCTCGGAGCCGTAGCGGTAGGGCACTTCCAGACCGAGATTGTGGTTCTTCGCGTAGGCGCGGACCCTGGGGTGCGACTCTACCACGCGGCAGAGCTCCGCCTCCCAGTCGCTATCGAGAACCACCCAGTTGATGTGGCAGGATTTTGAACTCGTCTCCCAGCGCAGGGTTTTCGAGGTGTTGAACCGGACGTGCCGGGTGGATCCGGTGGGATTGTAAGGATCGAGAAGCGCCTTGATGGGACGCTCACCGAGGAACTGCCGGGTGATGGCTGCGGTGATGCGGTTGCAGGCCATGTCGGCCAGTTCCTGATACATGAGAAGGGCGGGATAGGTGTCGCCTTTGCACACGAGATAGGAGTCGATCCATTGCCTGGTGATGCGCTTGAGCTGGCCGAACAGGTGCAGCTTGGGCTCCTCGCCGGGGTCGCGCCATTTCGTGTAGAGCAGCCGCTGGGTGACGTGGAAGACGAGCGTGGAGGGCCGCATGTCGCCCAGGTGCTTGAGGCTCATGTCCACGCCTTCGCCGATGATGCCGGAGTTGCGGGTGATGGAGGGCCCGACGAGGTCGGGGCTGAGCTCCAGGAGGGAGTCGTCGTTGAAGTCGGCCGTCAGCCGTTCCTCCGGCAACTCCACGCGATACCCCTCGACGCGGGGAAAGCGGATTTCGAGGGGGTCGCGCTCGGGACGGACGGCCTTGACCTGAACCGTCTCGCGCGGAGGCTGCGGCGGGGCGACGACCGGCTTGGCCGTGAAGTCGAAGGGAATGCCGAAGACATCGGCGTATTCCACATTGAAAAGCATTTCTTCGTTGAGGTCGTAAGACTGGCGGCGCAGCGCGCGACCGATGACCTGTTCGCACAGAAGCTGGGTGCCGAAGGCGCGAATGCCGAGGACGTGGGTGACTGTGTTCGCATCCCATCCTTCGGTGAGCATCGACACGGAGACGACGCAGCGGATGGCGCCGCCAAGCTGGCCGTGCTTGCCGACGGTGTTCATGGCCTCACGCAGCAATTCCTGGTCGGTGATGTTCTCGCCAGCGCGGGCATCCCCGGTGCGCTCCACGATCTCGCGGCGAAAGCGCTCAATCTCGTCGGCGGCCATGGCGCGGAAGTTGGGGTCGAGGGTTTCGCCGGCTTCGAGCTGCGCACTGTCGATGAGCAGGGTGTTGGGACGGGGGAGCGGGTTGCCGGTGGTCTCGTCGAAATTGCGAAACAGGGCGAGGCGTCCGTTTTCCAATGTTGTAGTTCCGTCATCGTTCTTGCGATGGAAGCCGGAGATGAAGTCATAAACGAGCTTGGAGATGGCCGTGTTCTGGCAGACGATGATGAAGCACGGAGGAACTTTGATCCCCCCCTCCTCCCATAGCTTGAAAGTCTTCTCGTAGTGGCCGTAGAGGGCTTGCAACGCCGTCTGCAGGCGAGTGGGGAGTTTGAGCGGGTCGAGTTCCTCGCCTTTGCCGCGCCCTTTCCTGGGCATGTCTTTCCGGATGTTCTCCCAGAGGT
>JACQWK010000048.1 GCA_016209525.1 Verrucomicrobiota bacterium | reverse complement strand
GGGAACTGGGTCGGCACTTGCAAACTCATCCACCTCCAACGCGGTCATTTTTACGGATATCCTTCGGGTTTTCCTTCGCCTGAGGCCGAATACTATCGTCCCAAAAACCCTTCACCGCCCGCCGTCTGGCTCCCTCGCAAGCTGTCGCCGTCCACCAGCGGTTTCGTCACCATCGGCGACAACCGCTTCGGTCCCTTCGAGGGCCAAATGCTCGTGGGCGATTTCCAGAACGCCGTCGTCCTGCGCGTGTTCCTGGAGAAGGTGAATGGCCAGTGGCAAGGGGCAGTGTGGCCTTTTGCCAGAGGCTTTCTCTCCGGTGTGAATCGCTTGTCCATGGGACCCGATGGGAAGCTTTACGTGGGTGGACTCAAGAACAGCGCCTGGGCGGCTTCGGCGCCGAAGGATTACTCGCTCGACCGAGTTGGCTTCACTGGAAAAGTTCCATTCGAAATCCAAGAGCCTCGCCTGACGCGCGAAGGGTTCCGTCTGGCATTTACCCAGCCGGTGGATCCGGTGAGTGCCGGGAACCCGGAGAATTATGATGTGCGGCAATTCACCTACTTGTATCACGAGGCCTATGGCTCGCCGGAGATCGACCACGAGGGGAAGAAAGACAGTTCGACCCCGATCCCGGTGAAGAAAGTCACGGTTTCAGCGGACCGGCGAACGGTGGAGATCGTCCTCGACGGTTGGCGCGCGGGGTACGTGACCTGGGTTCGATGCTTGGATGTGGAAAGCGCGGAAGGCCAGGCGTCGTGGCACGATGGATTCTACTACACGCTCAACCAAATGCCGGATTCTTGATCTGTCGTCCTTCTCCTCCATTGCATCACAATTCCGTGCTTGTTTAACAGGGCGCCGTACGCATAATTCCGGCGCCTAAAACTGCGGTCCCGGGTGATTGCCGGCGGTTTGCGAATCTGTCCTGTCAAAGCTGTCTGGGGCTGGGGACTGACTGCCTCAAAAGCGCTGTGTTCACAGAATCTATGAAAAAGCTAGCCTTCACGTTGGCGGCTGCGGTCATCACTGCATCTGCGTACGGTCAAGGAACAGTCCAGTTCAATAATCGCGTGCCCGGTTTGGTCGATGCGCGGCTCGTGCTTCCGGACGGAACCGGGGCAGGCACAGGCTGGACCGCACAATTGTACGCCGGACTGGAGGGAACAGCAGTCGCGAATCTCAAGCCAGTTGTTCCGGTGACGACGTTTCGCACGACGAGCCCATCGGCGATGGGCTACGTGAATCCCATCGACCTGGCCGTGCCATTTATCGCGGGTGGGATTCGCGCCACACTCATAATCCGCGCCTACAATGGCAGCTCCTTTGAAACGTCCGCGCTGCGTTACGAATCCAACCCCGTGACGGTCCTGCTGGGGGGTAACAACTCTCCTCCGTCGGCACCGGCGGTTTTGATAGGATTACGGACGTTCACTCAGGTTGGCCAAACAGAATCACCGGTCATCACCGTCGAACCTCAGAGCCAGATTTTCGTGGCAGGTTCCACGGTCACGTTCAAGGTCGAAGCCAAAGGCACGCTTCCGCTGAGGTTCCAGTGGAAGAAGAACGACGTCGCGATTGCCGGCGCCACGAGCTCGGCACTTGTCTTGAGCGATGTTTCTTCCTCGGACGTGGGCCGCTACAGCGTTGTCGTCTCCAATGCGGCAGGTTCGATCACCAGTCAGGACGCGCTCCTGAGCCCGCCCGCGACGGACACCGAGGTCGGGACAGTCACGTTCAACAATCGAGTTCCAGGCGTCGTGGATGTTCGGGCTGAACTCCGCAACGGCACTCCCGTCAGCGAAGGTTTCACCGGGCAATTGTTCGGCGGCCCGGAAGGCGGGAGTTTGCTTCCGCTCTTGCCGATGACGACCTTTCGAACGGGTGCCGCCGCCGGCTATGTGAATCCAGTGACGGTCAACGTCGCCGGCGTCAAGCCAGGTGGAAGAGCAACCTTGGTGATGAGAGTTTTCAACGGCGCGACCTTCGAAACCTCGCCGGTCCGGCTCGAATCGAATCCGTTCACTCTGGTTTTGGGCGGAGGCACATTGCCTCCCGTCAACCTCGTCGGATTGGAAAGGATCACCGAATTGACCGCGCCCGCGGGACCAAGTTTTGTCAAGAGTGTGCTGCCAAGCGGCTATGCTCCCGGAGGAAAATTTCTCGTGACGCTCAGAGCTTCTCCCACTGTCAGCGTCAGTGTCTATGCTATCGAAGATCGCCCTCCGGCCAACTGGGTTGTCGGCAAAGTGAGTGACGATGGCAAATTCGACGCGAACACGGGAAAGGTCAAATTCGGACCGTTTTTCGACAGCAACTCTCGGACTTTGACCTACGAAGTGACCCCCGCCGCCAAAGAGACCGGGCCGAAGCTGTTCGTTGGCAGCGCCTCCGCCGATGGCGTGAGCACTGCGATTGGCGGTGACCGAACGATCGACCTCATCAAGTTTCATCCGGCGGACAATAGCCCCGCAGACTCCCGCATCACGATCAACGAGGCGACCGCCTATGGCGCGGCCTGGCGGAAAGGCGCCACCTGGCCCAGTGGACCCAATCCAATCGCCATCGATTACGTGACGCGTGCCGGCACCCTGTGGAAAAACGGAGAAGCCTACACGATTGATCCGAATATCGCCGGGCCGCCGCTTTGGTGGGTGAACAATACCGGCGGCGTGCTGCGCGGACTCGGTTTGAAGAACACCGTGCCGCGAGCCGCAAGCCCATCCTCTGTCAGCGGCACATTGCCCTCGGTATTCGTGCCGGGAGAGACGTTGCTAGTTCAGGTGTCCGTTCAACTTGCGCCCGGAGTTGCGGCCTATGCCATTGAGGAACGGATTCCGCTGGACTTGGTCATTCGCCAAATCAGCGATGGAGGAGAGTTCGATCCGATCAACCATCGAGTGAAATGGGGACCCTTCTTCGACGGAACGCCGCGGGAGTTGAGTTACGAGCTTGCAACCGGGCGGAGTTCTCCGCGCCTCCTGGCGATGACGGGCCTTGCTTCGTTCGATGGCGCCAGCGTCGCCATCGTCGGCCAACGACAATCGCATGCGAGCAGCCGCCTGGGCCACGTGCGACGGCTTCCGACAGGCGAAACAGAAATCGAAGTGACAGGCCGGCTTGACGCCAAGTATGTGATCGAAGCCTCGACCAACCTTGAGGAGTGGGAGCCTCTGGTCACCGCGCCGGCACAGAACGGATGGGTCCGATTCATGGATCCGATCGCGGCCAATGTCACCTATCGCTTCTACCGGGCGATTGCGCAATAGAGTTCTGCTTTTTCGGTGATGATCCAGAGTGCGGGCGGTTCGCCCGCGAGATTGGGAATCCTTTCCGAAGTTGCGGGCGAGCCGCCCGCGCTCCGGTCCGACCGCAGGCGGGAGTTCAGACCACAGAAAAACAAAGGAATCGGATCGAGGAAGGCGGCGGATCCAATTCCGCAACCTCTTCGTTCTGGGGCTTTTGATCGGCGGGAAAGGAAGTCACGGACGCGGTGGAACGTGTGCCTAACAAATCTTGCGAGCAGGGGCATGCCTCGGATCTTGACCGATACAGACCAAAGTACGTTCACGGCTCGCTTTGAGGCGTGTAGCACGGTCGCGGGCGCATGACATCAATCTTCGCCTCGTAGCGCAGATTTCTAATCTGCGCCACGAGAAATCGTCGCAGCCCGCGACGATTTTTCCGGAGCGCGGCCTTCCAGGCCGCAGCAGCCGCACACGGAAGGCGAGGCTATGAGATTTTCGGACGCCTCGGTCTTTTGGAGGCGCTGCGGCCTGGAAGGCCGCGCTCCGTTTTGGTTGCGGCTTCGCCGCGCTGGGCTGTATGGCCGATGTCCAATCGGCAGCGCGCTGGCAAGTCCCTGGGGGCTGAAAGATGTCGGCCACGCCGCAGAATGCAAATCCGGCGATACGGCAGCTTGAAATCTGCTACGAGGTGAAGAATTCTGTCCTGCGCCCCACTGTGGCTTTCACTCCTCAAATGTCTTGCTGCCCTGCGGCAATCCCGCTAAACCGTGCCGGTATTTTTAACTCGTACTCTTAGGAAACATGCCTTACAAAGACATCAAACCACCGCAAGGTGGAAAAATCTCAATCAGCGACGGCAAACTCACGGTTCCGGACAATCCTATCATTCCGTTCATCCGCGGCGACGGCACCGGGCCGGACATTTGGGCGGCCAGCGAACGCGTTTTCGACGCGGCCATCCAGAAGGCCTACGGCGGGAAACGCCAGATCGTTTGGTTCGAAGTCTTCGCGGGCGAAACGGCCAAGAACAAATTCGATAACTGGCTGCCCGACGACACCATTGAGGCGTTCAAGGAATTTCTCGTCGGCATCAAAGGCCCGCTGACCACCCCCATCGGAGGCGGGATTCGGTCGTTGAATGTGGCCCTCCGCCAGTTGCTCGATCTCTACGTTTGCTTGAGGCCCGTCCAGTATTTCAGCGGCGTCCCATCGCCGGTAAAACATCCCGAGAAAGTGAACATGGTCATCTTTCGCGAGAACACGGAAGACATCTATGCCGGCATCGAATTCCTCGGAGGCTCTGCCGAGTCGCAGAAGATTCTCGATTTTCTCGCGAAGGAATTCCCGAAGGACTTCAATAAAATCCGTTTCGGCACTGCGCAGAAAGGACAGGATTACCTGAAACTTGCGGCCCCAGACCATTCGCCTCAAAGCGCGACAGTGTGCGTCGGCATCGGCATCAAGCCCGTCAGTACGATTGGCACCATCCGCCTGGTCAAGGCCGCCGTCGAATATGCGCTGCGGTCCAAGCGGCGCAGCGTCACCATCGTGCACAAGGGCAACATCATGAAATTCACCGAAGGCGCCTTCCGCGATTGGGCTTACGCCGCCGCCGAACGCATCTTTGGCGAAAAAGTTTATACCTGGGCCAAATGGGAACGGACGAAAAAGGAAAAAGGCGAAGCCGCGGCGAATGAAGAACAAAAAACAGCCTTAAAAGCGGGCAAGCTGTTGATCAAAGATGCAATCGCCGACATCACCTTGCAGCAAGTCCTCACTCGTCCGGAAGAATTCGACGTGATTGCCACGCTGAATCTCAATGGCGACTATCTCTCGGATGCGCTGGCGGCTCAGGTGGGCGGGATCGGCATCGCGCCCGGTGGGAACATCAACTACGTCACCGGCCACGCCATTTTTGAGGCCACGCACGGGACAGCTCCGAAATATGCCAATTTGGACCGGGTCAATCCCGGCAGCGTGGTGCTCAGTGGCGAGATGATGCTGCGCTACATGGGCTGGACCGAAGCCGCGGATCTCATCCTCAAAGGCCTGAACGGTGCCATTGCCTCCAAACGCGTCACCTACGATTTCGCGCGCCTGATGGACGGCGCCACGGAGATCAAGTGCTCGCAATTCGGCGATAACATCATTGCCCATATGTAACGGAGATCGGTAGCCGCCAACTGCAGCAGGCGGATTTCGGCGATCACCACAGCGTCCACCTCGTCACCTCGGCGGCTACAAGGCGACGGTTCATTGAAGGACTCCAAGTCCAAAGGGCGCCCATTGAAACCACGAACCTTTCCTGGGTTGGGGCGAGACTGCGTCGAGCCCTGACAGCTTTGCCCGAAAAAATGCCAGGGCTCGACAGGAGTCTCGCCCCACCTTGAGGTTTATGGGGAGTGGAAGCCAGCACAACGCCTGTAGCCTTCACACCTTCAACGTGCTTTAGCGTCTTTGGCGGGTGTGCGCCCCTCACCTTCTGCGCCTTCGACCGCCTGAGCCTTCACTCGTGCAAGGGATTCCTGCGTGAGGAGCCCGACGCGATACAGCCGCTCCGCATGAGCCAGTTGACGCTCTCCGACTCGGTTTGATTTCCGGCGGTTCAGCTCTTGCGGCATTAGTTCCAAATTGGCCAGTTCGTTTCCCGCTTCCGGCGCCAGGCTGTAGGGCACGATGTGATCGACCTCCGCCGGCGTGTTCACATACGGCCCTTTCGTGATCACACCGGCTCGGCCGTTCCGCAGTCGCATCCTGTTATCCGCGGTCATCAGACCGAGCCCATCGGCAATTTTCACGTTGCGGAGCAAAGATTCCTTCACCAACGACGCGCGCGGCTCGGTGGTCCAGTTGATCCATTGGGCAAACGAGATCGCCATTCCGGCTGGCATGCCCCGGCTCTCGGCCTCCTTAAGCCAATAAACGGTCTTGTTGAGCCGAGGATTCGCTCCCCGTTCGCCGAGCGTGGCCAGCTTGCGCGGATCCGTGAGGTTGGCCACCGCAAAGATCGCCTGGAACGGGCCGAACTGCCAGACCAGCCCTGCGAATAGCGCGAGCGCCACTAAGACGACTGCAGCCTTTTTGATTTTGGGAGCTTTCACTCCTCCAGAATGCGGCGGCTTTCGGTCTTCCGCAAGCCGAAGCAAGGTGGTTTAGCCGTATCTATCCAGTTGAACTGGGGAGCGCACGCGCCTCCGCGTGCAGTGGTCGGCGCCCTCGCCGACCACACTGGTGCTCCCACACAAGTCACCGTCCAGTACCTGAATTACACGCCAGATTCGACCGACGAGGCGCCGGTCGAAACACGCGAGGGGGCGTGTGCTCCCCAATCCGAAGTGCACGCTTACGGCTTGGAGAAATCGGTTCAGCTCATCCGTGAATCGATGCGAATAGTGCGAACGTAAGCAAGCTGCTGGTGACGGATTTTCTGTGTGCCCTTCTGAAATATCGTAGCAGCCGACGTAAGGAGGCTCGCGAAACCTCGCTCTTGCGAAGCAATTCCAGACTCATCAACTCGGCAGCTACTTGCGCAGAAATTCCACGCGCTCCTGCATGGCGTTCAGGAGCGATTGCATCAGAGGCGCCGGCCTGCCCAGCCACATCACGCCCAATGTGACCGGCGGGAAATCAGGCAGCGGCAAAGGACGGACCTGCGGAGAAAACTTCGCCTTCGGAGGTTCGACCGATAATCCGATGCCATAGCCCTTGCCGACGTAAGCCTCCACGAGCGCCAAGGAGCTGACCTCGATGCCTGTGAACCAATCCACCCCGAGGCGAGCCAAGGTTTGCTGGAAGTTTTTGCAGATCGTTTCGTTGGCCGGGAGACTGATCAGAGTCTCCTCGATCCGATCCCGCTTCCAAAGCTCCTCGGCGGACTGAAGCGCAGCCGACTTTTCCACCAGCAAGATCAACGGTAACTTCAGCAGGGGCAGCGTCTGGGTGCCGGAAGTGGGCTTATTGTCGAGCAGCGTCACAGCGACGTCGATTTCCCGCTTTTGCAGCATGCTTTCCAATTCGGGCTGATAACCTTCGTGAAGGGTGAATCTGAGCTTGGGAAACTTTTTTCGGGCATTCTGAATCACGTCGGGAAGATGGTCCCGCAAAACGATCTCTGAAGCGCCGATCCGGACGTGCTGCGAAATGCCGCCGCGCAGTTTGTCTCCGACGGCGCCCAGGTTGTCGAAGAAGGGCCGGATGAAGGCATAGAGTTCCCCTCCGGCCTTGGTCAGCGCGAAGGGACGCCGCTGAAACAAGGTCACTCCCAAATATTCCTCCAACTGGATCACCTGGCCGCTCACGGCCGGCTGCTGAATGCCGTAGGGAATGTTGCGAACGGCTTCGCTGATTCCTCCGTGTTTCGCGACGTAATAAAAGAGCTCCAAGTGGTGGATGTTCATAGATCAATTTTGGCGATGCCGGCGTTGAATTTATCAATTAACGCCCCTCCAGCAAGCTCCGCTAACTTGGGCGCGACGATAGCGCAGACCTTAAACCAACAGAATCACACCATGGCCGACTCACTCGAATTCATCGACCATCTCCGAGGCCATCTCGTGCGCATTGCGACCATGAACCCACCCCCGACCCCTCCCAGGAGGGGAGCCGAGTGCAAGTGCCCGGGGTTGGTTCCCCTCCGGGGAGGGGCGCAGGGGTGGGTTAGTTCATGGAGAGTATTTCAGCGAAAGCAAACAAGGATTCATGAAATCTGCCATCCCTCAACTGAATTTGGTCCTCGCGTGGGCGTGGATTCTCCTCGGCTTCATCTCCGGAATGATACTCGGCCTGAACTTCCATCGCGGGGACTGGCTGGGCGGATATGGGAGTTTCCCGCGCCGGTTGTATCGGCTGGGACACATTTCCTTTTTTGGATTGGGAACGGTCAATCTGTTGTTCTTCTTTACGGTTCGATCTTTCGCCAACGCCGGCCCGGCGGTGCACATGGCCGCTTGGGGATTCGTCCTGGGCGCTATCACCATGCCGATCTGCTGTTTCGCCGCCGCGCATTGGCCGAAATGCCGGATGTTCTTTGCCGTTCCGGTGCTCAGTTTGATTTTCGGCGGCTCTCTTTTGCTGTGGGAAATTACTCATCAGGCGGTTGGTTGCCCGACAACGACTCCCCTCATCCGATGAGGAGAGAGGGGCGTTAGAGGCCGGACTAGTTCGGAAATGTTCAAAGTCAAATTATGAAAATTGGATTCATTGCCATGAGCGGGGTGCGCGCGCACAACGACGAACTTACCAAGCTCGGACTGACGCTGCCAGGCTTCGTCGAGCGAAACAAAATCATCGCCTCGATGCCCAGTTTGTCTCTCCTGACCTTGGCTGCGCTCACACCGGACAAATTCGAGGTGGAATACCGTGAAATCGCGGATTTGAAGACCTGCCCCTCGCTGCCGGCCGATTACGACCTGGTCGCGATCAGTTCCTTTTCCGCCCAGATTTTCGAGGCCTACCGAGTGGCGGATTTCTATCGGGCCAGAGGAATCCCGTCCATCTTGGGCGGTCTGCATGCATCATCGGTCCCGGAGGAGGCCAAGGAACATTGCACGAGCGTCGTGATTGGCGAAGGCGAACCGATGTGGCCCAACGTGCTGGCCGACTTTGAAAGGGGCGGCCTCAAACCTTTCTATGTCCAGTCTCCGCGCGGCGGCTTTGATCTCCGGGAGGCTCCTTTGCCTCGCTTCGATCTGCTCGATCCAGACCAATACAACCGGATCACGGTGCAAACCAGCCGGGGCTGCCCGCACAAGTGCGCGTTTTGCGCCAGCTCCATCTTGCTCACGCCTCATTACAAACTCAAACCCGTGCCCAAAGTCATCGAGGAAATCCGCGCCATCAAAGCGATTTGGCCGCGGCCGTTCATCGAATTCGCCGATGACAATAGTTTCGTGAATCACGCCCACTACAAAGCGCTCTTGCGCGAACTGCTCAAAGAGGATTTGCGCTGGTTCACAGAGACAGATCTCAACGTGGCGAAGGACGACGAACTCCTGGGACTGATGCGCGACTCCGGCTGCCAACAAATCCTGATCGGGCTGGAAAGTCCGCGCAAAGTCAGCCTTGACGGTGTCGAGCTGAATGCCAATTGGAAGCTGCGCCAGCAAGATCGCTACATGGAAGCTATCGCCAAAATCCAGTCCTATGGCATCACGGTGAACGGCTGCTTCATCCTCGGCCTCGATGGCGATACGACCGGGGTTTTCGATGATGTGCTGCAATTTGTGCGCGATTCGGGACTCTACGAAGTGCAAGTCACATTCTTGACGGCCTTTCCCGGAACCCCGCTCTATCGTCGGCTCAAGTCCGAAGGCCGGATCATTCGCGACCAAGCCTGGGAACTTTGCACGCTCTTCGATATCAATTTTCGGCCGAAGAATCTGAGCATCGAGGAGCTGCAGAAGGGTTTTCTGCGATTGGTCAAGACGCTGTATTCGGCTGAAGAAACCCAGGAGCGGCGGCGCCGATTCAAGCGGCGTCTGAAAACTTCGTCCAACTTCCCTCGGCGGCGGAGATTCGATCATTCCGAAGCGGTCGCCTCCATGGCGGCCTGAGTCTGATGCTCTTCGCGCCTGGGCCGTGGTGGGAGAAGCGCGGATTTGTTTGGGTGGAGAGACTCTGTCGCGCCCTGGAATCCTTCCCGGCAAAGATGCTTGGATGAAATGCTCCTCCTGTCCCCGGCCGTCTCCTCCACGAGTGTGTGTTCAGCAGAGCCCGGTTTTCCAGGCCGCAGCAGCCGCCATATTGCGGCCCGCTCCGAATCTCTCTTTCGTTCGCGGCGTGCGAACCCGCTGCGGCCAAGATGGCCGCACTCCACGCTAAACGCGCACGCTCCGGGCCCTCCACTTTTCGAGTTTGCGCCTCGGCGGCGGAAGCGTTAAGAACGCGCAGGTTCAGACGCAAACCTGCAAAGGTTCATCGCGCACAAACGCAGACTTGAAACGAATATGCTTGGCGACATCACGAACGCGCAAGGCGAACGGATCGATTACACGTTTCATCCCGGCAAAACGAGCTCCAAGGACATTGTGATCATTGGGCACGGTGTCACCGGGAACAAAGACCGCCCTTTTGTGGCCGCCCTGTCCGAAGGATTGAGCCAAGCCGGCATTCCGGCCATGCGAATCTCATTTTCCGGGAACGGGGCCTCGGGCGGGAATTTCGTGGACTCAACCATCACCAAAGAGGTGGCTGATCTGGGTTCGGTGTTAGACGTGCTTCCCGGCCGGAGGATTTGTTACGCCGGTCACAGCATGGGAGGCGCGGTTGGAGTCCTGCGCGCCAGCCAGGACGATCGAATCAAACTCTTGGTGTCATTGGCTGGAATGGTTCACACGAAGGCTTTTGCTGAGCGCGAATTCGGCGCGGTGCGAGCCGGGGAAGGTTTCATGTGGGACGAACCCGCTTGTCCGCTTTCCCAGGCTTACATGGACGACATGGCGAGGATCAACTCCGTGGCGAATCTCGCGCCTCAGATCAAAGTGCCTTGGTTGCTTGTTCACGGAACTGAGGACGACGTCGTTCCAATTCAGGATTCCTACGACGTTTTTCGGAAAGCGAACGATCCGGTGGAGTTAATCGAGATCAAGGGCGCCAGCCATGTGTTTGCCGCTGAATTCACTGAGGTCATGGTGGAGAAAGTCACGAGTTGGCTGCGGCTGCAATTCGCGCGGCTGGGGTAGCGTGCATAATGGATCGGTCTTGCCCAAACACGGGCCGCCAAACTCGTAGCGCAGAGTTGCACTCTATCCGTATCTGTCGAAATCGTCACAAGCTGCGTAGATTTGTTGGTGGGGCGAGTCTCCCTTCGAGCCCTAGCTTCTTCGCCAGCAAGGATTCCAGGGCTCGACAGAGTCTCGCCCCACCCATTTTGGTTGCGGCTGCGCCGCGCTGCAAACTTCCGACCGTCTGGACCGGTCTAATACTGTGACAAAGAATTACCGATACATGTTTCGATAGTTCTTTGTCCCAGTACTGGGGCCTTGCCGACTTCAAGTCGGCGATACAGCGCAACGCAGCACAGCCGCTACCAAAACGGCGCGGGGCCTTCCAGGGCGCACCGGCGCCGAAAGCCCGAGGCGCCCGAAAATCTCCGAGCCTCGCCTTCCGTGTGCGGCCGCAGCGGCCTGGAAGGCCGCGCGCCGGAAAAATCGTCGCGGCTTGCGACGGTTTCTGACGATACTGATAAGGTATTGCCTAAGGCAGCCGCGTGTTCCCAAGCTGCGGCGGATAGAAGTAACCCATCGTCTGCATAGCCACCGCCGTCCGGTACTGGCGATCTTGCAGGAGGCATACGCGACGGGACTGCGCGGGAACTGTCGTGCTGTAAATCCGAATCTCGCCCTCGACGCTGGTGATCAGCTCTTCCCGCCAGTCGCCCAGGCAATCGGCGATGGCCACGATTCTTCCTTGGATGGTTCCGATTTGAGCGCCGTCATAGTGCCTGATTTTGCCTCCCGCTACGATGACCTTCGTGGGTTGGTCAGTCCAAAAGACAGCCTTCGGCGCAAGTTCTCCAAAGCTCTTGTCGGACATTCGTTGCCCGCGCGCATCGTAGAGCCAGTAATTCGAGCCGTCTTTCTCTCCCGCATAACACTCGATGCCGGGCCGCGAGGAATCGATGTCGCCAATCATCCCCTGGCCGTGAACGTGCGTGGTGGGCCCAGCGTAACCCCAGAGGATTTTGCCCGTGCGCGCCTCGACCAAACAGACGCCGTTGCCGTTACGCCGCGGCTCGATGCCATAGAAAATTTCCAATCCAGGCCGGGCGGGATCGATATCCGCCACGTAGCACACGTCGGGATGGCCTAATCGAGTCGTCCACATCGGCGTTCCGTCGTCGTTGATTGCCGCGGAGCCAATCACCAGTTCGTCGCGGCCATCGTCATCAATGTCGGCCACCTGCAAACCGTGCGTTCCCTGGCCGCGATAAACTTCGTCCTTGCCCGATGCCTCCCAACACCATTTCAAGGTCAGCGATGGGTCGTAGGCCTGCGCCTTGATGATTTTGTATGTGCCGCGTTCGACGATCAGGTGTGGCTGGACGCCGTCCAAATAGGCGACGCCCAGGAGATTTCGGCAGAAATAGTTGTAGTCATCGAACCCATCGCGGCTCGGCCAGGGAAGTTTCCGAAGCACTCTGCCGGTCTGTCCATCGAGTTTCACCAGCCATTCCGGGCCTTTGGTCACACGGCCATCCGGATCGCGGGGATCGCCTTCACCGGCCTTGGTATAAACTTCGGCCTTGCCGTCGCCGTCGATGTCATACACGACGATGGGCGAATACCAGATGCCTTCTTCGATGGCCCAGCGCATGTCATAACGCCACATGAATTGTCCGTCGTGACGATAGGCTTCCAGCTTGAAGGTGTCCTCGCTCTTCTTCCAGTAACCCGGCTGTTGGTAGGGATCGACATTGAAATCGGGTTGCTTAACCAGGAAGTCCAACGCGCCGTCGCCGTCCAAGTCCGCAAGGCCGACCTTTTGCGCGCGGTAATTGCCTTGCAGTTTGATCGGCACGTACGGTTTCACCGTGCCGGTTTCGGCGGATTTCGCCGGCTTCGAATCCGTCGAATTTGTGCCGCCGCGGACCGACTGGATCGAATAAAGCCAGCTTTTGCCTCCGGCTGTAGTATCCACGATATTGCACGAATCTGAGATTGGCGTGGGATTGAGCTTTTGTTTTGAGCGTCCTGCCGCATCGCTCCGGAACACGTCAAAGGCAATGTCCGCTGGGTCCGAAGCGAGGAGTCGCCACCCGACATAGACGTGGGCGTTAGTCGTGCTCAACGCGATCACGCCGCGGTCGAGCCGTTCGGAGGCGACGGTCGTGCACAGGGTTAGGAATGCAGGCAACGCCGCCCGCACAAGGCCGCGCCGATACCTGCGGAAGAGCCTCGCCAAAAAACCGTAGCCGCCGACGTGAGGAAGCTCCCTTGGAATTTGAAATTTCGAATTTGAAATTTGAGATTCCCGGGTCTTGGCCGCTCTGCGGTCGCAGAATTCTCGCCCACGCTCAATCGTATTCATAGAATCGTATTGAACACCCTCCGGCGGGCGCCCGACCTTGACGGTTGTCAACTCGTCCTCGGAAAGCGTCGCGGTCAAATTCAGTGAACACTCCAGATTCAGCGTTTGGTTGCCGATGAAAATTGCAGCGAATGGAGAAAGTGCGGATAGGGAGGTTGCTTTTGAGGAGTCCAGGCTTCGACGGCAACGGAACAAGCGCTCTCGTGAAGGAATACGAACTTCACCGGCGTCGCCAGGACCCGCTCCTTACGAAGCATCGGCCACAATCTTTAACACCGAAGGAATCTCCGTCGGCCTGTGAACCAGTCGATAAGTCCATTTCCCATACTTGCCATCCGCATTCACCGCGTTCACCCACCGCTCGGCGGCTGCTTTTTTGACCTCTTCGAGCGGATCGTAGCCTTTTGTCTCCAGAATCAAGTAGCGTTCTTCGCTGGTGTTCAGGCGAACAAGAAAATCCGGCATATAGTCGTGCATTTGGCCGTTGTGCAGATATGGAATCGCGAAACCCAGGCCGGAATTCTTGACGAAAGATCTGACCGTTTTGTGAGTGTCAATGAAGTAGGCCGCTGACTGTTCCCAGCGTTTCGTATCAGCGACGACGTAGTTGAGATGGCTGCGATTCACTTCGCGTACGTCCCGACTCGTCCAGAAATCCACGTCGGCAGTTGAGCCTGGGCCGCGGGTGCTTTCATACCTGGGCACTTCCGGGGACTCGCCTTGCGAAACGTCTCCGTGGATGTTCTCTACAAGACGCTCCACGACCCAGCCGTAGTAAGGAGCGAGAAACAAGTCCTTAATGTCAGCCGGGCGCTGAACGCGCACCTTTTCCGCGAGGTATCGATGAACGATTTCAGCGAGTTGCGGAAAAAGGACTTGCGTAGGAATTGTGCAGTGCGGCTGCGCCTTGTAGTCGCGCGT
>JACQWK010000648.1 GCA_016209525.1 Verrucomicrobiota bacterium | reverse complement strand
CGTGAAGCTCTTGGTTGTCTCTTATTGAAGAGACCGTTGGATGAACGACAGGTCGGCGTTTGTAGTCCCGGCTTTAGCCGGTTCGGGCCGCCAAAAGGCGGGACTACAAACCTTCCGCGTGTAGTCCATCCCTCGGTCCCCTCTGTGCGTAACGCAGATTTCTACTCTTCCACTGTCGGCGGAAATCGTCGCAGGCCGAGCGAATCAATCGGAGCGCGGCTCTGCGCGAAGCACCAACCGCAGCCGCCCGAACATTCGGACGCGCTGCGGATGGGTCTTCGACCACAGCCGCGCTCCATTGATGACTTTGACAGTTATTAGGAAAGCATTCATGAGTGTCGCCCCGTCTGAATCCGATCGCGTGCCGCCGAAGATGAGCGAAGTGCGCGCCGAGTGTGAACGAGTCAACCGGTGGCGCTGGTGGATTCACTGGGCGGTCATCGGTGCCTATCCGCTGCTCATCGGCCTGATTGGGTGGGGGCGAGGCGGCGCACGAGGTCCGGCGCTTTCTGGCACGGCGCACAATCTCCTGATTGTTTGCGCCGTCGAACTGCTGGTGTTTGGGCTCGTGCTGGGCCTGGCCTGGATCGCGTCGCGAGCCTCCAGCGATGATCTCTTGTTGCGTTGGCGAGGAGGATTCCTGCCGGTGGCATTGGGTTTCGGCTATTCCATCGCACTTCGCATTGCGCTCGGTGCGATCATGGTAGTGATCGCCGTGGCTTTGGTGGCTACACGAGTGATGACGCCGCAGTCGTTTCAAGAATTCGTCATGGCCAATCGGCCCGATGTGGAAGCCGTGGTGGATGTGACCGCCATGCGACGCGATCCGCTTTATTTCTGGCTCACTCTGACGCTCGTGAGCTTTGTCGTGGCCGGTTTGCGTGAGGAGCTTTGGCGCTCGGCGTTTCTGGCCGGGTTGCGGACGCTTTGGTCCCGGAGATTTGGTACGCGCGGCGGCCAGCTTGCGGCCGCGGGCGTGGCCGCAGTGATCTTCGGACTGGGTCATCTGATGCAGGGACCGCTGGCCGTAGGCTTGACCACATTGCTGGGCTTTGGGCTGGGTGTGATCATGGTTTTTCACCGGTCCATCTGGCCGGCGGTCATGGCACACGGGATGTTCGACGCGACGAGTCTGGGGCTGCTGCCATGGGTCATGGAGAAACTGCAACAAATGCGTTAAGCGCGCATCCGAAAAACCGATTCTGAACGCCGTCCTCGTGCTCGTCGTCGTGCTGGTCCTCGACGGCATCAGATTCGAGGACAAGGACGACTACGAGCACGAGGACGAACCGTTCGCACGGGATTTCCAAGCAGGCCCTAACTTAATATTTAAGGGCTGACCCTGATTTCTCCGAACCTCTTTTGGAAGAAACGCAGGGCCTCGCGTTGGATGTAGGGAAGGAACACCGCGGCGGTGTAATGGCCGGAGGGCAACACAATGGCTTCCGGCTTGCCCATCTTTTCCCAGAGCTCCCATCCCTTCTCGACCGGCACGACCTTGTCGTAAGCGGCTAGGACGAGCAACACCTCTCTGGCGTCAATATACGGAGCCACTGCATTTGGGTCGAGCGTGATGGCCTGCCGGAGTTGCTCTTCGAATTCGCGCACCGATCCGTTGTGCTCGCCCAACAGTGAGTCCCTGATTTTGACGATTCCTTTCTCGGTAGAATGCGCCAGGATGTACGGAAGGTTCCCGCCCACCAGTCCAAGCACAGCCGCTTGGATGCGTTCATCCAAGGCTGTCAGTAAAACACCTTTGATGCCGCCCAGGCTGGCGCCGAAGACAGCGACTTTGGCAGAGTCGAGGTCCGGCTGTGTCTCTAGCCAATCGATGACGCGCTTGTGGTCTATCACGGTCTGTTTCAGCAGGCCGTCGAGCGCGTCGATTCGTTTGAGTTCGTGCCGGAGTTTTTCGCGATGGACGATTATCGCGGCCATCCCGTTCCTGGCGAAAAATCCGGCGAAATGCCTTTCCAATTCGTAAGACCCTCCAGCAACCGGCAGGACCAAGACGATGGGGGACTTGTTCGTGTCCGCCAGATCATAGTAATCAAACACAACGATCCTTTCGGGCTGTCCAGAGGTGGGCGCTGAGATTTCAACACGTCGAATCGAGTAGGTCGGTGCGGTCTCCAACTCAGCTCGTTTGAGCACCAAGGGCGCCTCCTCGGGGTAAGCGAACTGTTCTCGCAAGGCCGCAGGCGACGGGGTTGGCGGCTGCGCATTGGCACTTGGGCGCAGGCGACGGCACCCTGTGCTGAGAGCCACACTGGCCGCAGCGATTATCCAAATGACCCGGATGAACGTGGGCTGCATGTCGTGAAATTGTCGTTGAGTTTTGTTGAAAAGATGGGTGGACCGGGCTACCAGCCCGTTCTTGGCGGCAACCTGCCACCAAACCGTTCCGCGTGCCAGAAGCCCGCCGCCAAGAGGCCGGTAACCTGTGCCGCCTAGACACTTCTTATCAATCAGACTTTGAGACCTGCACTCTATCAACCGTTCAAACTCTCACTTCTTTCTCCACGCTCAATTTGCACGGCGCAAAATAGCCTGTCGCGCCGTCGTCCGCCAATGGGGTGAGGAGCCAGCCCGCCCTTGCTGGTGCCGTACTGGCCGAGAAGCGTCAGGGAAGCTTAGATGCATTGACCTTCCCTTGCCGATGCGCTCTTTATTAAGTCCATGCGAATATTCACTGCTCTGTTCCTGACTTTCTTCCTGGCCCAGGCGTTCGTCTTTGCCGCAGACGAGCCACCTGTCGAATGGATCGAGCCGGCGACGGGCCATAGGGTGATTCGTCTCTCGCGCGAACCTGGCAGCGCCAGCCTCTATTTCCACCAGTATGCCTACTCCGCCGACGGCAAAAAATTGGTCATCACGACGCCCGGCGGACTCTCTGCGGTGAACCTCCAAACCCGCGAAATCGAGCAAGTCGTCGCGGGCCGCGTCGGTGTCCTTGTGACCGGGAGGAAGACTGGCAGTATCTACTACACGCGCGAAGGTGCTGTCCATGCCACCGATCTCGATACTCATGCCGCACGCCTTGTGGCGAAGCTTCCGCCCGGCGTGGGGCGAGGAGGGAACATCACGGTCAATGCCGACGAGAGCCTGCTCGTGGGGATTGCCGTCGATCCAGAAGGAAGCGCCCAACCCAGGAATCCGCCCCCAGGCAATTTGGGAGGCCGGCTTGAACCGCGCTGGGCCGCCGGGACTCCGATGGTGCTATACACCGTGAACATCCAAACAGGCGAAGTGAAGAAAATCTATCGCGAGCACGATTGGACCAACCATCTCCAGTGTTCGCCGACCGATCCGAACCTGATCATGTTCTGTCACGAAGGCCCCTGGCATTATGTAGATCGCATTTGGACGATTCGCGCCGATGGCACCGGGATTCAGTTGATGCACAAACGGACAATGGACATGGAAATCGCCGGGCATGAATTCTTCAGCGCCGACGGCAGGACGATCTGGTACGATCTGCAAACACCCAAGAGCGGAGTGTTCTGGCTCGCGGGCGTGGATCTCGAGACCGGGACAAGAATCCAGTATCACCTCGAACGCCAAGAATGGTCGGTGCACTTCAATGTTTCGCCCGATGGAAAACTATTCGCCGGCGATGGAGGAGGTCCGAGCAGCGTGGCGAACCGGTTGCCTGACGGCCGCCCTCTCGACCCACCTGGCAATGGCCAATGGATTTACCTCTTCCGTCCGGTGCTGGTGCGAAATCCGGCCAGCATCTTCCCGGACCAAACCAACCTGATCAAGGCCGGTTATCTGAAATCAGAACGGCTGGTCGATCTGTCCAAGCACGATTACCGCCTCGAACCGAACCTTACCTTTACTCCTGACGGGAAATGGATCGTCTTCCGGTCCAACCTGCACGGCCCGACGCACGTTTACGCTGTTGAAGTCGGGAAAGCATCGTCCGAGGCTAAGAGCGTGTTTTGAAAACGACTCTTGGCGCTGCGGAATGTCGATGTTGCGGACGTCTGTCATGCCGTCAGTGTCGTAGGTCTCCGCGCCATTTTCCGCCGCATACAGCAATTGCCAGCAATTCACATTTGGCCCGCATGTAGTCCCGGCTTTAGCCGGTCTGCGCGAGAAAACCGGCTAAAGCCGGGACTACATGCGCGGATCGCGGGTCGCGCCCGTCGCCAAAATGAGAATTGCTGGCAATTGCAGAATCTTGGGGATGCGCGAAATGCCTGTGGGTGGTTCGTGGTTTGAAAATGAGCGCTAGGTCTGCAATCATGCGCCCTACGGATGCTTTCGATTGCGGCCAACTCCTTTCGGTGCTGGCTGGCGGACCTCCGGGCGGAGCGGAGACAGTGCTTTCTCTCACGCTGGCTGTTCCTCCGGTTGCTGGGATTGATTTGCGATTCCCTTGGCTTTCAATGGGACATCTTACTCTTGGAAACGGGCTTTCTGTCGATCTTCTTCGCTCCGCGGCAGTGGTGGCCCCGGTGGAGGCGCGAATCTCCGCCCTCGCTGGTGGTGCTGTGGTTGTTTCGGTGGTTGTTGTTTCGGCTCATGTTCATGTCCGGCGCGGTCAAGCTGCTCAGCGAGGATTTCACATGGTGGAACCTGGAGGCGCTGACGGTGCATTACGAAACGCAGCCGTTGCCGACCTGGCTTGGCTGGCACGCGCACCAGTTGCCAGTTGATCTTCACAAAATTTCCTGCGCGATCATGTTCGGCATTGAACTGATCATCCCTGCTTTTGTTTTCGGAGGACGCCTCTTGCGGCAGATTGCCTGCGGCGCGTTCGTCCTGCTCATGCTGCTGATTTCGTTCACGATTGTCGGACACGTTCTTATCTGGTGTTCAAGTTTCTCGTCTTGGATTTGTCACCGAAGGCAAACAAGTAATTGGCCGCCCTCAGGTAGATGTGGCCGTCCACAATGGCGGGCGTGGCCATGATCTGTTCCCCGAGATCGTTGCGCGCAAGCACATGGAAATCGTCACCCGCTTGCAGCACAGTCACGACCCCTTGTTGCGAGGCGAAATAGACTTTGCCGTCGGCTCCGACGGGCGAGGCGTAATAGTCTCCCAGTGCTCCCAATCGCTCCTCCTGGTATAGCGTCCGGCCAGTTGTGGCATCGTAGCACGAGGCCATGCCGCCGTTCTTGACTGCATAAACGCGGCCCTCGTAGCAAAGCGGCGATGGCACGTAAGGCAGGCCGCGTGTCTGTTTCCAAGCCCGATGCGTCTGGGTGATGTCGCCGCGCCCGCCTGGCTTGACGGCGAACACCGAGCTTTCGGCTTGGGTGAAAATCTCCTCCGAGATGCGCCACTCCTCCCGCGTCACGAAACCGTCCTTGTCCAGGTCGATCTGGGTAAATCGGTCGCGCAGCGGGCCTGCGGGGAATTCGTCTTTCGAGAATTTGCCGTTCGTGTCCTTGTCCTGCCGGTCGGCGAAGGCGGCAAAAGCAGGGAGCGAAAGACGTTCGCGTGCTTCGGCGCCGATGTTCCAACTGGACGCAAACAAAAGGCCGCTGCCCGACGTCGGCGAGGCATTGGCCACGCGTGCGAGGCCGCGCATTTTCCAACGCTCGTTCCCGTCCTTCAGATCGTACGATTTGAGCCAGACCGTGCCGGTGACGACGATTTCCTCGACGCCATCGTGGCGCCACAGATACGGCGATGAAAAACTCCGGCGAAATTCCGGCCGCGCGGTCTTCCAGACCGTTTGGCCCGTGCGCCGATCCACGGCCAAGAGGAAAGAATCCAAATCCTGGTCGCAGACCATCACCACGAAATCGCCTGCGAGAATGGGAGATGAACCCGTGCCGAATTCATTCATCGGGATGGGCAGCGGTTTGTGCCAAAGTTCATGGCCGGCGAAATCGTAACAGACCAATCCAAACGAACCGAAATAGGCGTACACCCGTTCACCATCGGTTGCCGGCGTGGGAGCCGCAGGGCTGCCGAGTCGATGCACGGGTTCGATCCTTTCCGGCATCAGGGCCGAGCGCCAAAGGAACTTGCCGTCGCGGCGATCCAAACAAAGCGTCTCCAATCTGCCGTCCGTGAAGCCTGTGAGAAAAATGCGATCCTCCCAGATGCAGGGCGAGGAGTGGCCGGCGGGGAGGGCGACCTTCCACACGAGATTGGTGGCGGGTCCGAAGTGCGCGGGCGCCCGGCTCTTGGCTGCGACACCATCGCCGTTTGGACCGCGAAACTGCGGCCAGTTCATTTCGGCGCGGCTGGCGTTTCGGACTTGGACCGCAATCAATGCAGCCAGGACGTTTCGAGAGTATTTCAAAAGCTGCCTTCTCAACGTAGGGCAGGCTTTCCGCCTGCCTCCAATCTGAATTTTAGGACCAGACTGGGAGGCCGGCGAGATGCCTGTCCCGTTTTTGAAACTCCCAATCACGAAAAGTGCAAGCGTTCGCATAGGTGTGAGGTGAAATCATTTGATCGGCGGAACATCCAATGCCGAAGCAGGCCAACGAGAGTGACGCAACATGAAGGACTCGCTTTGGCCACTGGTTCATGGCTTCGTTATAGCAGGATGGTTTTGCGGCTCACGTCTTTTCCGCCCAAGCCATTGTCCAATCGAGACACGCCGTCATGATCGTTTGCCGCGCAAAAGGCTTTCTTGCCGGGCAAGACCAGCGTTTAATCCCTCCATGAATCCGCCATCCAAGCGACTCTCCCGCCGTGCTTTCGTGGTCCAATCCACCAAGGTCGTGACTTTTATCGCAGCCATCGCAGCGCTGCTCGGCGGCTTGAGCGGACTTGGCGCCGAATCCACTGCCGTTCACCAGGCGACGGGCGTCAAAGTGGGCGAGGTCACCGACCTGTCCGCCATCGTTTGGATGCGGTTGACCGCAGCTCCGTTGCGAAACAACGCCGGTGAAGTGGTCAAAGGCCATATCGGTGGCAACGCCGCGCCGAAGCCTGTTCCGACCGAACCGGCCAAACTCGAAGGCGCTTGCCCCGGCACCCCCGGCCAAGTGCGCGTCCGTTACGGCACGCACGAGGACTTATCCGGCGCCAAATCGACGGATTGGGCCGAAGTGTCATCCAGAGCCGACTTTGCGCATCAGTTCCTCCTGACTGGTTTGCAGCCTGCCACGACTTACTTTTTCGCCTCGGAGACCGCCGGACCGGGTGGATCTCCGAGGCATGGCGCCTTGCGCGGACGCTTTGAGACGGCGCCAACGCCGACGCAAGTTTCAGAAATTACCTTCTGCGTCGTCACCGGCCAGATGTACGCCGATCTCGACCACATCGACGGCTTCAACATTTATCCGGCGATGGCCAAGTTAAATCCGAAATACGTCGTTTTTACCGGCGACAATGTCTATTACGACAGCGAGGAACCGCGCGCGGTCACACCCGCGTTGGCGCGCTATCACTGGGAGCGGATGTATTCGCTGCCGCGCCACGTTGATTTGCTGCGCCACGTCGCCAGTTACTGGGAGAAAGATGACCATGACACGTGGGAAAACGATTCGTGGCCGGGGTTGAAGTCTCAACGCATGGGCGAGTTCAAATTCTCGGAAGGCCAGCGCATCTTTCTTGAACAAGTGCCGATGGGTGGCTCGATCTACCGCACGTTCCGTTGCGGCAAGTTGCTTCAGATTTGGCTCACCGATGGCCGCGACTTCCGCTCGCCCAACAACCAGCCGGACGGCCCGGAGAAAACCATCTGGGGCCGCGAACAAAAGGAATGCCTGAAGCGCACGTTGAAAGAGAGCGACGCGACCTGGAAAGTGATCGTGAGCCCGACGCCGATCGTCGGTCCGGATCGCGGCAACAAGAACGACAATCACGCGAACAAAGGCTTCCGGCACGAAGGCGATGAAATCCGGGCTTGGCTTCAATCCCATGTGCCGGACAACTGTTTCGTCGTTTGCGGGGACCGGCACTGGCAATATCACTCGGTGAATCCTCAGACCGAATTGCACGAGTTTTCCGTAGGACCGGCCAGCGACGAACATGCGGCCGGCTCGCCGGGCTTCGACGCCGAATATCACAAGTTCCACCGCGTCAAAGGCGGATTCCTGTCGGTCACGGTCGGCGCAAAAGAAGGCGGAAATTCCATCCGCTTCCAGCACCGCGATGTCCACGGGAACGTTGTCTATGACTGGGCGAAGAACCTGCCTTGAAGTTCACACGCGAGGCAAGGCAGGGACGCTGCGCTGCGGCGTCCCCGCGCCGTGCAGGCGCGGAACGCTCTTGAAGGGGCGTGGTGACGTTCTCACTGTCAGCAGACGGTGGTTCCGCCGCTGCACGCGGCGGGGACAGCGCGGGCGCGCCGTCCCTACCTTCAAAAGGCGTCTCCAGCAAACGAAAGCGTGAAATATTCGGGCTAGGAGGCAAACCGATCCAAGAAAGGCCTCCAGGACAAGGCTTGCGCCAACGGAAGTTTTCATCGTTGAACGACCGCTTGGAGCTACGAAAGGCACGAACCGCACGAATCGTGTGCTTCGTCTTTTCGCAGTTCAAAAACCTCCGGGAGTGACAATTCGGTAAAAGCGAAATGGCCTCCCAATCGAGAGGCCATCCGACACCGCTTCTGTCCGGGCGCTTACCCCGGCTTCAATGTCGGTGAGCTTCTGCCACTCAGAACCGGAATCGGCATCCTTGAACTGAACGGAATAAGATTTCCCGGCCAGTGCCCGGAATTGGATCGTCAACCGTCCGTCCTTGACTTCCACTTTCTCCAATCTCAAGACGCTTTGCGGATCGCGAGGATTCGTCCCGCTCTGATACTCTTCAATGTTTCTGAGGCCGTCGCCGTCCGCGTCTTGGTTGGCATCGAGATTCGAACGCGGGTCAAAGCCTTGGGCGATCTCCCAATCGTCCGGCATGCCATCGCCGTCGGAATCTGAATTGGCGGAAGTGGGTTCAGGTCCGCCGGGCGAGCCGCCAACGACTCGGCTGGCGCGCCAATTCTTCGGGTCGTTGAGCGTCGCGCTGTTTTGGCGGGCCAAAGTAGATTCCAGCGGCACAAGCGAATAGCCGCCTGAATCCGCGCCGGCCGGCCATCCGCTGGCGTCATCGTAAGTAAAGTCGATCAGATCAGCGCTGCCCCCGGCCGCTTGAATCGTGAGGCGCTCTCCTTCGTTGGCCAGGCCCCCGAGGAAAGGACCGAAGATGGCAGCCTGATTGTCCAATTTATACTTGGCTCTGAACACCCCGAAATTATTGGTCGGCATCGCCGGGACCACGAGCAGATAACCGCCCGGCGGCAGAGTTGCGCCAGCCGGAAAGGCGAACTCGACACCGCGGCTAAAATTCACGCCAGACAATTCCAAATTCGCCGTGGAGCTCGCGTTGTGAAGTTCGACAAACTCGAATTCGCGGCCGTCCGCCGGATTGTACATCAGTTCCGTCAACCTCAAGTTCTCAAGCAACACTCCAAGATTATCCGGCGCGCTCGCGACAAATTGGGCAGGGTCGGACCAATGGCTCCAACGGCCCGCCGAATCCTTGACCTTCGCCCGAACCCGGTAGGTGTGCCCGACTTTGACCGCGTCGGAAGGAAAGCGCATTTCCGCGTCGAGGCTGTTCAGTTCAGGGCTTTCCCACGCGGTCTCAATTTCATATCTACGCGGCGCGTTCGGATCGAAGGCTGGCCGTCCTGCCGACGTGACTTCGCCGATGCGCCATTTCACAACCGCGAACGCATTTTCTCCGCTGTAGCCCGACGCGCGAAAGGCCAGCCGATTCGCCGGGTAACCGGATGGACCTGTGAACGCGATCGTCGGTTTGACAGGGATGAGCGCGTCGCTGGCCATGCTGTCCAGCAGCGCCGCCCGCTTGACCAGGTAATCTTTCATCAACCGAACCATGCCCGGAAAATCCTTGGTTTGCGCGATCTGGTAGAAACGGCCGTGCCCGGCCTTGTAGGAAAGAACTTTGGACGAAACCAGGATCTGATTGTAATCCCACAGCGCGCGATCCACATCCACGAACGAGGGCCCGCCGTTCGGATCATCAATCATCGCGGCGTACTCATCGATGAGCTGGAACGCCTGGTCGGTGTTGAAGAGGAGATCGCGAATCTCGCGGAGACGATTCTTGAATTCGAGGTTGAACGCAGCCCTGTTGAGCACGCGATTCTTGAATTCATCAATGCCGCCGCAACTGTCCTTGTACATGTTGTCGGCCCAGGTCAAATCGATGTCCCATGGATGGACCGACCAAATCTTCGTCTCCGGATTGAGGTAGTAAAAGTAGTTCTTCCCCTCGCAAATGTCGTAGTGATGGATGCCCTGGACGATGGCTTGATAGCCGTAGTAGCTCGCCAGGTCAAAATTCAGGCGCCACCAATCGGCCGTGCCGGCACTTCGATACCCGTTGATGAAAGCATTGAGATCGGATTCATCCGTGGCGGCCGTCGCGCCCTGATTATTCAGCTCGCCGGTGTAGTTTTCCATTTTGTAGAAATTGCCGTCGGGCAGTTCGTGTTCCTCCAAGAAGCGGCCGTCCGGCTGTTCCGTCGCCAAATAAAGCCCCCAAAGATCGCCTTGATATTGATCGCTTGGGTTCGCTTCCACGGCGTCGTCAATGACCCTGAAATGGATGAAATGGGTGAGCGGGGCATGGACTCCGGCCATGTTGAAGAGACGGAAGCCAACCGATTCGAACATGCCTTGCTCGCCTCGATGCAGGTAGTCGGCCTGTTGAATACAGGCGCCGAGATTGAGTTTGGTCCAGGTCGTCCGATATTTTTTTCCGAAATTGTCGCGCGGCTGGAAGGTGTGGCCGTGATTGAAATCGAACTTCCACATGTTTTTTCCCATGGAATAGCGCCAGACGCCGCCGCGCGCCCGGTGCCGAACGTGGTCATAGACCTCCCCGTCATAGACCAACGTGCCTAGCCAACGGTATTGGTCTCCGGTGTAACCGCCGTATTGGGCTTGCTCGACGGCACTAGCCTTTGCGATCAAGTGATACACGGGCAGCCGGCCCAGGACATTGGTCCCATACGTCGAACGGGCGCCACGCACCGGATCGGCGCTGCCAGGTTGAATCGCCCCTGTCCACGCTGGGACACCGTCATAAACGAAGTAAGCGAAATTCGGCTGAGGATCGTCGGCGTAAGGAACGGTCACGGATCGGCCGCCCGCATCGGTCGCAGTGATCCGATAGCGGACGAGCCGCCGATGGGATTGCACTTGCGCGGGCAATTCGGTGGTGAACACATTGTCCGCAGCGAGAGCGTCCCCGGCCTGCCCGGCGTCGTTCATCGGCACCGAAGTCCAATTCGTTTGATATTCGCGGTCGGTGAGTTCGATGTAGCGACCGGGCTCGACCAACTGGTAAAGGAGATTCGCGCTGGCGACGCCGTCCAGGTCCGTGATTTTGGCCATGATTTTCACGGGTTGATTCGACGGCGGCTGCTTCGGTTGATGATCCACCTGGCGAATCTGCGGAGGAATGTTTTCGGCAAAGACCGAATTGCGGCCGCCGGGGGTCGGACGCCGTCCGGTCGAAGTCGCCAGGCCAATCAGACGAACGTCGATGAAGAAGTCGCTGCTGCCCGTGAGCGACACGTTGTGAGCTTGGATCGCGATGACATTTTCGCCCGTCGCCAAGTATCCTGCTGGAGGCGGCAAGGTGAACGTTTCATACTGGAGCGATTCCAAAGGAAGAACGGCCGTGGCATTGTAAGGAACTTCCGGTCCCGGCAAATTTCGGCTCAAGACCAGCTTGCCGTTGATCCACACGTTAATGCCGTCGTCGATGAGCGCTTCCAGTTGGAGGCCGTTAAACTCGGCCGGACTGTCGATCCGGAATTTCTTCCGGAAAAAAACCGAGGTGTAATTGCCCTGCATGTCAGTCAGCCGCGTCGCCAAGATATCCTCTCCGTACCCGATGGGCGCAGGGCCGCTCAGCCAAGTGGAGTCATCGAAATTCAGAAGCCTCCAGTTGGACACGGGGGTTGAGGCCTCGGATTTGCCTTTGAAGTAACTCCAATCGGATTTGGCCGGGATTAACTCGCGGTCCGGGGATACGGGCGCAATGCTCCCTCCCGACGCGCGCCAGCTTCCGCCGAGATCATTGTCGAAGGACGGATTGACTAATTCGATGGAATTGCCCGGCGGATCGCCCACGGTGGGCCAGGGGAAACCGAGTTGATATTGAACTTCATCGATGATCTGGCCGGCCTTATTGCGCAGGGCGATCTTTTCGCCTTCGTTTTCCAACTTGCCGATCCACGGCCCCAGGGCCCGAACGCCGAACTTGTTTTGCAGAGCGGCCGGATTCTCGGCGACCACGAGGTAACCACCCGCGGCGAGAGTCGTTCCAGCCGGAAAAGCAAAAAGAATTCCCTCGGTAAACGCCCATCCATCCAAGTTTTCAGCCGTTGGGCCGGGGTTGTGCAATTCGATGATTTCGACCAACTCGGTTTTGACATCCGGGTTGTAGTGAATCTCATTGATGACGACGCCTGCGTGGGCGCGGAACAGCGCAGAGAGAACGAAGTACAGGCTGACAGGGAGCGCCGGAGTACTTGCGGATCGCCTACGACGTAGCACATCGACGAGCTGACAAACAGGAGCGCGGGCGGCCCGCCCGCAGCTTAAGAAAAGAATCCGAATCTATCGGGCGGGCCGCCCGCGCTCCGGCCCGGTTGCCAGTTCCTGGTCAGCCCCGACGGCTTGACGATCGCGCGTTGTGACATGGTGCTTGGATCTTCGGAAGAAATGGCGTGCCGCCATACCTGGACGTATGGTCGTTGCTGGACGTTTGGGGTGGCAACATGCCGGCTCGCCCTGGCGCAATGGTTTGTAGAAATCTTGGAGTTCTTTCATGAACAGCAACAGTGCGGTCTCACTCCGCCTTCGGTAGCGCGTCTCCGGATTCTCACAGGAGCGCCTCTCTCTGGTAAGGTAGGTCCACACCCCAAAGCGCGGAAAAGTTTTCACTAGCTTGCAGCCCGCAGCTTCCACCACCTCTTCCGTCGTAGTTACACGGCAAAGATAGGGACGGCGCGCCTGCGCCGTCCCCACCACGTCCAGCGGCGGAACGGTGTGGGGTGCCCGCGAAAGAGTCATCCCTCTCGACCAACAAGGGTTCCGCGCCTGCAAGGCGCAGGGACGCCGCGGCACAGCGTCCCTGCCGCGCTGGGCGCGTGAAATATGCAGGTGAGGGCTCAAGCCCTCGTCTCTGTTCCGCCGTAGAAAACCAGGGAGTCCAGTTGGCCGATGCAGCGGCGCGAGAAATGCTAAGATTCGTCCTCACTTTAGCCACGCTTGCGTCGGATTGTTCTACCGCGCGACGGACAGCAAACGTGGAAGCCAGGGCAAAACTTGCACGTCAGTCGCCATGCAAACTCTTAGAATCGAATCCCTCTATGCAACCAAGTCGCCGAGAGGGCCGTCCTGTCGCCGATCCCATTGTCCAGTCACGGGAACGCGCCAGTACATGCCTAGCACCGCTAGGGACGCGTTCCATTGCGTCCCTGACTTCTCGCGATCGCGTTGCGCCACCGATAATCCATGGACGGGAGGACCGGGTGGCCTCGGTGTTCCCGCCGTCCCCTTCCTCGGCGGTCGTGCGCTACCAGGAGACAAATGGGACGCGGTGGAACGCGTCGCTACCACCCTAAGGTTGTGCACACGCCGTCCCTCGGCACGAATCAGCCACACGTTCCCGAATCGCGGCAAATTTCTCGCCGGGATTTTGGCTGCTTTTTGGCTCTTGATTCTCCCCAGGCTGATGGCTGATCCGCTCGACGAATGGCACCAGCGGTATCCTCTGCCGACCGAAAAGAGTCTCACCAGCGTTGCCTATGGCAACGGTCTGTTCGTGGCGTTTGGACCGGACCGCGTCTTGACCTCGCCGGATGGATTCGTCTGGACAGAACAACCATCTGGTGCCAACCAGCCCTTCTTCGGATTTGACACTTACGCAGGTGGGAATCTCGCTGCTTTTGCCCGGCCTGGATACCGCCGGTTTCATTCCGACCGGCCAACTCCCTGGAGCGCGCCCGCTCCTGCTGCAAACGAATCATCAAGGCGATGCCTTTGTGCTCTGGTCGCGCAGCGGTTGGTATATGGCCGCGGAAGATCGGTATTGGATGACAAAGCTCCGCGGAAGGCGCGACCCTAGCTCGAAGGAGTTTCAAGCATGGCTTTCAGAGGCCGAGATGACCTTCGATTCCAGCGGCACCGGTTGGCTAACGCAGGCCGGGCCGCGAATTTACCGAATCGATCGGGAGTTAGATGTCAAGTTGGCCTACACGATCGGCACCGATCAAATGGCTGGAACCCGGTTCGAACTCTGCAATCCGATCCGAGCCACTGAGGCGGCCGGAGGGCGCGTCCTCTTTTGGGGAGAGCAACGCTCAATCGAACTGGCAACCCTGCGTGGGATTCTCGTCGCGTTCGAAGGAAAGTGGACACACCGACCTGATTTCGAACTCTCGCGGGAACCCGGATTTTCTGCCTTCGGCCTACTGGATTCACAGCGCGCCTGGGTTGGCACCACTCGTCCCAAAGAGGACGCCGGTCTTTACGAGATCAACCTCACGAGCGCCAGAGCGGTAAAGCTCCCGGAACCCGAGCCGTTGGCATTTGCCCGAGTGAAGGAGATCTTGGCCTCGGGACTAGATCGCTACGTGGTCGCAGGGAATCGGCCGTTTACGCCTGCAAGCAATGCGCTCTGGCGTTATCGCGCAGGAGTGTGGGAGAAGATCAAGTCCCCGCTGGATAGGGCAGAAGGCCCGCCTGTGAGTCAGACACGGCCGGTCAGGACGATCCTTCCCGCGAACGATGGATTGTGGATGGGGACCAGCGGCAATGGATTGCTCTTTGTTCCGGATCAATCGGGAACGCCCGCCCAAGTGTTGGACTGGCGGAAAGGGCAGCCGCTTGACGGGGTTCACCGAATGGCCGCGCTTAACGACGGGAGCTTTTTGTTAATCGGGTTGTGGCAGGGAACGACGCGCGCTCGGCCCGCAGAGTTGCTGAAAGGCAAATCCGTCTCCCCACGGCTTCTGGATCTTTGGGAAACCACGGGAAACCTCCAGCGCGACGGAAAGGGACACCTCTGGACTTATCGCAAAGTCACAGGCAAGCGTTGCCTCAGCGAGTGGGATGGGACTGCCTGGAGGGATTATCCAATTCCGGAGGAGGTCCAAGGCGACCTGGGCTATCCGACGGGCATCGATTCACGTGATCGACTCTGGATTCCGTACCGTGAACGACGTTGGATCGCAGATGAGCAACGGCTGGAGTTGACGGATAAAGCCGCCATCTTTGTTCCGGTCACTGCGGAATGGATCCTTTTCAATTCATTGGAAGAAGCTTTCAAGGACTCGGCACAAGGAGACGCGAAATTCCGAGTTGAGCTGCCGGGAGACAATCAACCGGACTTCAGCTCGGCAGGAGAGATTTGCTTTTGGGGAATGGATTGGAATCGGCGGAAGAGGTTCGTGCATTATTTCGATGGGACAGGCTGGCGGCGTTGGGAGCTGAGCGCGGTCGGCTTCACTCGGCCGGGATACCCTGGGCAGCCTTTCTTCACCGGGGAAGGCGAACTTGCGATCAATATTTCTTCGGGAGGTGCCAGGGCTGGAATCACCCGTCTGTTTAATGGCCGCGAATGGATCTCTCGGCCGTTCGTGTCCGCCGGTGAACGCGATCCGATCAACCTGAAAAGCGCTTCGCGACCCGCCATGGAAGCGGGTGTCCCGATCGTCAATCAACCCGTGGCGGATGCATCCGGAGTGGAATGGCAGGCTTCCAACCAACAATTGTTCCTCTCGCAGCGCAGCATTTCAGTGCCGCAGTTCGATCTGGAAGAGGTGCACCCATTTGTCGGCTCTCGCCAGGTGCTCGAAGTCATCGTGGACGCCAAAGGAAACGCTGTCCTTCGGACAGGTGTTCCGTATGGCACGTCGTCCTACGCGGTGCTCGCCCCGAAGGAATTGTTGCGCGCAGGTCATTTGGATACGGTCGAGATCAGCCACGGCAAAGTCGAACTGCAATTCGCCCTGACAAATCGAAGCTCCGACTCAGCAGGCAACGTCGCGGCCGCTGCTTCCCCTGAAACTCGCTCCGGGTTCATCTCGGTGGAAATGGCGAACGGAAGGGTTATTCTCCGCTGGGATGGTCAAGGAGTGTTGCAGGCAGCCGAGGAGGTGATCGGACCCTGGAGAGACATTCCCAATGCCTTCAGTCCCCATGCCGTATCGATCACAAAACCAAAGGCGTTCTATAGGATCGCGCGCTAGCGCGGAACCCCTAAGCCACATATGAATATTTTCACTGGCGCCGCGGCAAGCGGGATATGCGCTTTCTCCAAGCCGCCGCCGGAAGTACGGAGAACGGCGGGATGGTCAGTGAAAATGACGAATTGCTGGCAAGGCTCGAACAGGTCTATTGCACGAATCTGCGCGCGCTCGAGCGCTACAAACCGCGGCGTTATCCTGGGAAGATCATCCTGTTCAACGCCACGGAGCCGCCGCCGAGCATCATTCGCGATGCACACTCGGATGATTTGCGCGTGAGGCCAGCCATAGCGCGCCAGCGTTTGGAGTGCGCGCGATTTATCGCCGCTTTCGCATAGCCAACCGAAATTGGCCCCCTGGCCCAATCGACTTCGTATTCCCCTAAAAAGCGGCGATAAATCGACCGCACTCCAAGCGCTTCGCGCCTTTCGATGCCTTGGAAAATTCCAACCTCGCAGGGCGCGTTCTGCAGGTGTCGCTGACGTATTAGGCAATTGCTAATACCAGTCCCCTCTCAGCCAATCCGCTAACAGGGAGATGGAGCGGGCATCCAGGCGATCCTGGGCGAAGGCCGGCATCCGGTCATTCCGTTTGCCGTAAAACCGGGCGTGGCCTGGATCGCCGATGCAGTCGATCAGCCATTGACGCGAACCATATCCGGTCAAATCCGGTCCGGTTGGATCTTCGTCGTGCTGATAGAATTTGTGGCATTCGGTGCAGCGCATGTCTTCGGTGGCGATCAGCGTCCGGCCTTCGTCAATCGCCTGCGAGTCCTGTTTGTCAGCGGCGTATTGGGATTTTAGCTTAGCCTCGGCCGAGAGGGCGACGACCACTTTGCGCAATTTCTCTTTGTTCTCAGGCGAGTATTTGGCCACGTCCCGGGCGACGAACCGCGCCATGCGGCCGTCCTTGAACTTGGTTCCGCCAAAATAATGCAACGTGGGAATGCGCGACGGATCCATCAAGCCGCTCAGCCATTCACGGCTGGCAAAGCCTTTCAAGTCGGCCGCCGTAGGCTCTTCGGCGGGTTTGGCGCCGGTTCCATCGTGACCATCGTAGCGATGGCAGCCCGCGCAGTTCTTCGAGAACAATTTTGGGCCTTGGGTCAACGGATCATCACGCAGCAGGTTCACCGCACCGGTCAGCGGAATGCCCCTGGGCGGCCGGGCCAGCGCTCGGACGCGAACGGCGTTGCGCCGGGCTTCTTGAACCGCCACTTGATAGCTGGTATTGCGCTGATCGTGCGTGATCGCAAGGTAGGTCAGCAGAATGGCTCCCGCCAGCAGGGAGACCGACAAACCGACATTGAAGAGATGTCCCAACTGCCATCGGCCAATGATCGGCATCAGAAAAATGACGCCCAGGATCAAGCCGGGAATGATGATCGCACCCCAGATCTCGGTGCCGCCGCTGAAGAATTTCAAGAATTCGAAAAGGAACAGAAAGTACCATTCCGGCCGCGCCGCCGAGTAAGTTTCCGATGGATCCGCCGGCGCTCCCAACTCGGCTCCCAAGTCTTCTCCGGTTCCAAAGAGCCAGGGACGAAGCACGAGAAAAAGGATGGCCGCCATGACGGCCAAACAGGCGACCGCGTCTTTGAGCACTTGGTCGGGCCAAAAATACTCGTCTGGTCTCCGCTTCGGATCCTTCGCCGTAATGCCGTGGCGCCGGAAGAGAAAGATGTGCCAAACGAGCAAGACGACCACGGCGGCGGGCAGGACACCCGCATGCAACGCGAAGAAGCGGGTGAGCGTGTGGTGGCCGTAGTCAGCGCCTCCCACGACGAGCCGTTGCAGCATCGGCCCAATCCAAGGCACGATGGCCGCAATATTGGTCGCGACCTTGGTCGCCCAATACCCCTTTTGGTCCCAGGGCAAAAGATACCCGGTCAAGGAAAGGGCCAGAACCAGCAGAAAAAGGCCGAGCCCGAACCAGAAATTCATTTCCCGGGGCGCTCGGTACGCGCCGTCGATCACGACCTGCATCAGATGGAGAACGAGCAACACGTTCATGACCGAGGCGGTGAAATGATGAATCCCGCGCAACAGCCAGCCTCCCGTCATTTCGTGCTGGATGTAATACACGCTCTCCCACGCGGTCTGTGAACTCGGGCTGTAAGCCATCCAAAGAAAAATCCCGGTGATGACCTGGATCGTCAGCGTGAAAACGAGCGTGCTGCCCCAGACATACCGCCAGCGGGCGCCGCCTGGAATATTCTCGTAGAGCGTGTAGCGAACGATGCGTCGGTAGCCCGTGCGCTGGTCCAGCCAGTCCAGGAGGGCCTTCATGACACGGGGATTTTCTCCGCATGTCCCGCCAGGAAGTTTCGAAACTTCACCCAGATTTCCGTTCCGTTCCGGAGCTCGACCTCCAAAGTGTCCAGAGGCCGGGGGCTCGGGCTCTTGGGATCGGCCAACCGGCCGTCGAGCCCAAACTTGCTGTTGTGGCAAGGACAGGAAAAGCCCTTCTCCCCGGCCAGATAATCGACGAAACACCCGAGGTGCGGGCAGACGACGTTCAACGCTTCGATCTTTTGGTCGGCGGATCGGCGAAGATATACGGCCCCGACCGGCACTTGCATGGATTTGTTCCAGGCATCGGAACGGTCCGCAACAATCGAAAACCTTCGTGGCACGCCGTCGGCGGGTAGAGATTCAATCGAGGCGACCCGCACAAAATCACCGTTCTGCCCTTGGCGCCGAAGGGGATCGACGAAGACCGTGAATCCTGCCGCCATCGGAACGGTGGCAGCCAATCCGCCCACGAAGACGGATCCGGCCTTCTTAAGGAAGTCACGGCGGCCGGGTTTTGGCAAACGCTCTGGTTGATCCATAGGCTCGACGGCCCATATGTTTACTGGATCACAGGACGCAAAAGCAAGGGCGGGAAGTGAGGAAGACCTCGGTCTTGCCGGGTGTAGCGCAGACATTCAATCTATAAGTATCTGTCGAAATCGTCGCAAGCAGCGACGATTTTTGCGGCGCGCGGCCTTCCAGGCCGCAGCGGCTGCACACGGAAGGCGAGGCTCGGAGATTTTCGGGCGCCTGCGTCTTTTGGAGCCGCTGCGGCCTGGAAGGCCGCGCGCCGTTTTTATCTTGCGGCTTCGCCGCGCTGCGCTGTATCGCCGAGTTGCACTCGGCTGCGCGTCCGAGACTGAGGGGAGCTTGCCAACTTGCGGCGTCCTCAGAATGCAATTCTGCGCTACGGCAGATTACAAATCTGGAGTTACAGATTTGGAATCCGCTCCAAGCTCGGAAGCCCCGGGTTGGTCAGTGTCCCATAATTGAGCGACGCGGGAGAGATTGTCTCGCACGTTTTGAACCGATAGAGTTCCGCTGATGCGAGCCATGGTTCTCGAGGCGGCTGGCGGCCCATTGCGGCTGGTCGAAACCCAGCAGCCTACCCCCGACCCGCGACAGGTCTTGGTTCGCGTCAGCGCTTGCGCAATCTGCCGGACCGATCTGCACGTGCTCGACGGCGAGCTCCCAGCCCCCAAGTTGCCATTGATTCCAGGTCACGAAATCATCGGCACGGTTGTTGAAAATGGCCGGGCTGCAAAGCGCTTCTCACCCGGGGACCGTGTTGGGATTCCTTGGCTTGGTTCGACCTGCGACCAGTGCGAGTTTTGCCGTTCGGACCGAGAAAACCTCTGCGATCATCCGCAATTCACGGGCTATACCCTGGATGGCGGGTATGCCGAGTACACGGTGGCCGACGAGCGGTACTGTTTCCCAATCCCGGACTTCTATCCCGACGCCGAGGCCGCGCCGTTGCTCTGCGCCGGCCTGATCGGTTACCGCTCTTTGGTCAAGGCTGGCGCCGCCCGCCGTCTGGGGATTTACGGTTTTGGCGCCGCGGCGCATATCGTCGCGCAAGTGGCGCGGCACCAGAGCCGGGAGGTCTTCGCATTCACTCGTCCCGGCGATGGCGAAGGGCAGGAGTTCGCACGGAGGCAGGGCGCGGCGTGGGCCGGCGATTCCGACATGCCGCCGCCCGAGCGGCTGGACGCCGCGATTATCTTCGCGCCGGTCGGCGAGCTCGTTCCCAAAGCCTTGCAGGCCGTGGGAAAAGGCGGGACCGTCGTGTGCGGAGGAATCCACATGAGCGAGATTCCGGCGTTCGAATACAGTCTGCTGTGGGAAGAGCGGACGATCTGTTCGGTCGCGAATCTTACCCGGCGTGATGCCATGGAATTTCTGGCGTTGGCGCCGCAAGTGCCGGTCCGAACTGAAATCGAAGTTTTTCCATTGGCTCAGGCGAACGACGCGCTCGCTCGGCTTCGCTCTGGAAGAATTCGCGGCGCGGCAGTACTCATCGCCGGCTGAGCCGCCGGGCGCATCTTCGAGTCGTCAGCAGGAGGCGGAGGGCGTCCCGCCTGCCGTAAAGTTGTGGCGTCCCGCCCAACGGATCCTGTGCGGATATTGGAGCGCGTATTGGCATTCACGGCCAATTCCGGGCGGCAAGCTGACGCCTTCTACGGCAGAGGAGGACGCCCACCGCCACCGACAACTTCAGGATGCGCCAACCGTGAGTGCGCCCCCATTCCCTTGTCTATCCAATCAAATAGGCAGGTGGCGAGTCACTGACGAACACCACCGAACAGCCGAGTGGATCAACGTGCGACGTCCTCCATCATTTCTTGATCTGGCCGAGCTCTACGACAGCCACGCGCAGGCGCTCTTTGGATTTCTCCTAAACTTCATGCGCGACGAAGAGGATACCCAGGACGTTCTCCAGGAGGTCTTCCTCAGAATCGGCAGACGTCCCGAACTTTTGGACGGCGTGCGGGACAGGCGCGGATTTCTGATTCGGCTTTCGCACAATTTGGCCATCGATCTCATGCGCCGCCGCACTACCCGTGAAAAGACCCTCGAACGGGTACGGTTCGAGTCGATCCCATTGTTCGCCTCATCGTCCGATCCTGATGAAAACGCCTTCCGAATGGCGCTGTCGGAGGCCATGGGTGAATTGCCTCCGGACCAGCGCGCGGTCGTTCATCTGAAACTCTGGGAAGGACTGACATTTGATGCGATTGCGGAAGTCCTCGGCGTGTCCTTGAACACGGCGGCCAGCCGCTACCGCTATGGGATAGACAAATTACGCCATCACCTGCGTCCACTCTATGACGAGATCAAATGAACAGCGACGAATTTGAACAGCGACTTCGCCGGCAGCCGATCCGGACGATTCCGGAAGAATGGCGAACGCAAATCTTGCGATCAGCCGCCGTGTCGCAATCAGCCGGCCCGATGAAGGAACACAGTTTCTCCTGGCGCGAGCTGTTCTGGCCATCGCCTCACGCCTGGGCGGGATTGGCGGCTGTCTGGGCGGTCATCTTGGTCTTAAACGTCGCTTCCAGTGAATCCACCACCTCGCCGGTCGCTCAATTGCCGCCCGCTCCGCCGAGCCCGCAAATCTTGATCGCGTTGGAACTGCAACGGCAGTTGCGCGCGGAACTTATGGAAATCCCTGAGGCGGCGAAGCCAGAGAAAGTCGAACCGGCCAGGCCTCGCAGTGAGGCGGTCGCCACGAACCACCATGTCTAAGCCGTATCTATTCAGTCTGGTTGGGGAGCACACGCGCCCTCGCGTGTGTCCGTCGGCGCCTCGCCGACGGATTCGGTGTCGGCAAACACAACAGAGTCTATTAAACCGCAGGAGCAGCATTGCGGCGAGGCGCCGCAAACAGCACGCGAGGCGCGTGCGCTCCCCAATAAAACGTGTGAAAATCCCGACTAGGGGCATGTCACAGCCTGAGATTTGAAACGTGAAAACGCAGACCGATTCCACTTCCCTTTGGGCTCGCACCACCACGCGGCGCGTCTTGCTTTGGCTCTGCCGCTGGCAAGTGCTGCGCTGGTTAGTCTTCTCGCTGGCTGGTTTGATCACCGTCGTGGCCCTTGGCTATGCGATTGAGAACTGGCGAGGCAAACGCGCCTGGGAAAGTTACCGCAGCGATCTCGAATCCCGGGGCGAGAAACTCGACTTGCAGGCGTTTATCCCACCGGCGGTCCCCGACGACCAGAACTTCGCCATGACACCCTTCCTGGCGCCCTTGTTCGATTTTGTCCCAGACCCAAAGCCCGGCCAAAGCCCGTGGCGCGACACGAACGGATACGCGCGAGCGACGGGATTCACCAAAGACCTGCGCTTCTGGAGTGGTTCCGCAGGAGACTGGCGCGTGGGTGACAGGATTGATCTTGCAGATTGGCTGACCGAAGTTCTGCAGACAACGAGTCCATCGACTCAGCCAAATCGCGATTCCTCCGTCGCAACCAGCCCCAGCACCGACTCCAAGGCCGCCGCCGTTGCTGTGATGGAAGCGCTCCGGGCATATGAACCGACACTCGAAGAACTCCGCGCGGCTAGCCGGCGTCCGCATTCGAGGTTCAACGTTCGATACGAGCAGGAGAAGAATCCGTATGCCATTCTGATCCCACATTTGGCCGTGATCAAAGGGGTCTGCCAAGTCTTGAAGATTCGCGCGCTGGCCGAGCTCGCTTCGGAGCAACGCGACAAGGCTTTCGCCGATGTTCAATTAATGCTCTACTTGACGGATTCGGTGAAGGACGAGCCGTTCCTGATCAGTTTCCTGGTGCGCATCGCCGATTTTCAGATTGCCCTCCAGGCGATTTGGGAGGGGCTGGCGGACGGCCGTTGGGCCGAAAGCGAGTTGGTCCAACTTCAGTCACGCCTCCGGCAGTTCAATTTTCTTCGAGATTTGCAGCGCGCGTTGCGCGGCGAACGAGCCTGCGGCATCAAAGTGGCGGATCGGATTCGGCAATCGCCCAACCGAGGCTTGGAGGTGGATCGGCTTGGCGCCGAGGAGGCAAGCCCGTCGTGGAGCAACGTCGGGGCGCTGTTGTTGAACCTGCTTCCCCGCGGTGTCTTTTATTTCGAGGCGCTCAACTACGCGCGTTTGTTTGAGGAAACGATTCTTCGAGATAACGTCACTCCATCCAACGAAGTGCATCCCAGCAGGGTCCGTCTAACCAGCGATCGAATGGAAGCCTTTCTCCGCTTGCCGGGCGCGATCTGGCATCACCGAGTGCTTGCCAGGCTTTTGGTGCCGGCTGTCCACGGTGTTTTTCCGAAGGCCGCATTTGCTCAGACGGCGGCGGACGAAGCTGCGCTGGCCTGCGCCTTGGAACGATACCGGCTTGCGCACGGCAGTTATCCCGAGCGGCTCGAAGCGCTCGCACCGCGCTTCATCGAAACCCTCCCGCACGATGTAATCACCGGCAAACCGCTGACGTACCGCCGAACAGAGAATGGCCGTTTTCTGCTCTATTCCGTCGGTTGGAATGAAACCGATGATGGGGGGATTTCGCCTCGGCAACCCGGCAAAGACGATCAGATCAAAGGACGTCAATCTCAGGCGAAGAAATCCGGCGGTTCGCGCAAATCATTCTTCAATCCCGAAAAGGGCGATTGGCTCTGGCGCTATCCGAACAGGTAATGGGTCGGTCTTGCACGGGCGGGGTCCACCGCTTTCGTAGCGCAGATTTTCAATCTGCCGTATCGCAGAATTGCATTCTGCGAACACTCCAAATGGCCCGGCGTTCCAGCCGTTTTGGACGCCGCGCCGAGTTCAACTCGGAGAAACGGCGCAGCACGGCGGAGCCGCAGCCAAACTGGGTGGGGCGAGACTCTGTCGAGCCCTGGAATCCTTACTGGCAAAGAAGTCAGGGCTCGACGGGAGTCTCGCCCCACCAACAAATCGACGCAGCTTGCCACGATTTCGAGAGATGCTGATGGATTGAAAATCTGCGCTACGCCCGACAAGACTCAGGCCTTACCCGGTGCATCCTCAAGTTGTCGGTGGCGGCGCGCGGCCATCCTGGCCGCTGCGGCCCCCACAACCTGCGCGGCTCGATTATTCCCAGGCCTCCCGGAAGAACAGAACCGCTGCGGCCTG
>JACQWK010000589.1 GCA_016209525.1 Verrucomicrobiota bacterium | reverse complement strand
GCGCAGGATAATTCGATTTGGGTAGCACAGGCTACCAGCCTGTGCCGTCCGGCAACCTGCCGGACGGAACGGGTGAGGCGTCGATGAACAATCCTGACGCTGGTTTCATTGCGACACCCGCTTCCATTCCGCTCGGCAAGTTGCCGAGCGGGGCGGGCTGGTAGCCCGCGCCACCCATTTTCCGAACACACTCTAACAGGAGCCGTCGTCAGCAGCTTGAAGGCGCTTGATTTCTCGCAGAAGAAATGCGCGGGAGTAAGTCCACATTCGTTTAGCCGTCGATTCGGACAAGCCCAACGCCTGGCCCGCTTCGGGAATCGTCATTCCGGCGAAATACCGCAGCTTCACCAGTTCCGCCTTTTGCGGGTCTTCCTGCTCTAGACGCGTCAACGCTTCGTTCACAAGCAGCAACGTGTCGTCGTCGGTCTGGATCGCGACGTTCACTTGGTCGAGGTCCACGCGTTGCCAGCCGTGGCCGTGTTTGGGACGTTGCTTGCGCCGCGCGTTATCAATCAGAATCCGGCGCATGGCCTCGGCGGCGGCCGCAAAGAAATGATACCGATTGTTCCAAACCTTTGCCTCCGGCCCCGCCAGGCGCAACCACGCTTCGTGAACCAACGCCGTCGCCTGAAGCGTCTGTCCCGCCGGCTCGTTGGCCATCCGAATGGCGGCCAACTTCCTCAATTCTTCATAAACCAACGGCAGCAATTCCTCGGCAGCCTTGGGATCGCCTTGTTGAACGCGATCGAGGATGTGTGTCACGTCGCTCACGGCTGATTCGTAACCGCGGGAGAGAATGAGTTCAAACCGAACCTCTTAGTAAACCTCGTCGTGCGTGCCGACGTTGAGCAGATGAATTTCCATATCGGCGCCCTTCCGCGGCCTGACAAATTCAAAAACAATGCGGAGGTCGTAACCAGCCGAGCACGCCCAGCATCCTTCGAAATCGCCGGAAAGTTTATGCGTCCTCAGGGCGGGATGGTATGGCTCGCGTTCAAGGAGATGAAGCGCCCCCTCCAATTGGTCCAGCAGTTCGGATTTGCGCCGCGAGAGTTTCCTCGTGGAACGCGTGAACTTGGCCGACCAAACGAGCTTCATTTGCTCCGAAGCTCGCGCATGAGGTCGCCCGCCGAACCGCGCTTGACATTGCCGCGCCGATAATCCGCTCGGGCCGCGGCGATCTCTCGAATCATTTCGCGCCGACGGGTCGCGGCGATTCGTTTGTTCACGACCTCGACCAGTGCGGCTTGATCTTCCAGCGGCAGGGTTTCAACTGAAGCCAACGCGTCTGCAAATTTTGCCGGTTCAACACTCATACTCCCGAGAAGTTATCGAATCAATACCGGCTCCGCAAACCAAGTTTCAACCGTGCTTGTGGCGCGTGGTTTCGGAATCAAGATGGGCTTGCCACCGAAGAGCTGGATCGAGTCGCGATGCCAAGAAAGGCGGCGGTCCGAGGGCGAGAAACTGGGGCGACCGTGTGGAGCGTGGCGACGGAGTCGGCGCAGTCGCCGCTTTCGGATTCGGGGAGAATGCGAGCCGCTGGCGAAGGGCCAAGACGCTCGGGCAACCAGAGACAAAAGCAGTGACTTCGCTTCAGCTTAAAAACGGCAATTCATTAACCGCAAAGATCGCAAAGATCGAAGAGAAAGGGAGCTTGAGTAGAATGGCGGCTCATCTGTCGAGTGATCGTGTCTGCTGCCTCAAGTGCCTGTTTTCCTTTGCGTTCTCTGCGTTCTCTGCGGTTGAACTGCTTTTTCTCGGAGTGATGCCAAAGCCAAAGCGGTGACTTCGCGACTCCGCTGCGCTCCGTCACCGCAGTCCAAGACGCGGGCGCGTTGGTCATGGGCGCCTCGAAGTCATTTGAAGCATCAGCGCGGATTCGCGACTGGAGCGCTTGCTTCCGAGCGGGGCTGGGCGTCCCACAGTCTCACGGTCTGATCGGCGCTTGCTGAGGCCAACCGCTTTCCGTCCGGGCTAAACGCCACGCTCCAGACCCAATCAGTGTGCCCTTGCAACGTGAGCGTCTCCTGACCGCTCGCTGTGTCCCATACCTTAACTGTGCGATCATCGCTTCCCGAAGCCAGCCGTTTCCCGTCCGGACTAAAAGCCACGCTCCGGACTGCGATGGCATGCCCTTTCAACGTGAGTATCTCTTCCCCGCTTGTGGCGCCCCAGATTCTCACCGTGTGATCAATTCCCCCCGACACCAGCCGAGTTCCGTCCGGACTGAAGGCCACACTCCAGACCTGGCCGATATGCCCTTTCAAAGTGAGCGTCTCTTGGCCGCTCAATAAGTCCCACACTTTCACTGTTTGATCACCGCTCGCTGACGCAAGCCGTTTGCCGTCTGGGCTAAACACGACGGTCCAAACCACGTGGGGATGCCCTTTCAAGCTGAGCATTTCTTGGCCACCTGCCGCATCCCACAGTCTCACCGCCCCATCAAGGTCCGCAGATGCCAGATGGCGTCCGTCAGGGCTGAACACCACCGTCTTGACAGAGTTGCTGTGCCCCTTGAACGTTAGTAACGCCTCCCCAGTCATGGCGTCCCAAACAATAACTGTCCGATCATGGCTGGCCGAAGCGAGTCGTTTTCCGTCCGGGCTAAATGCGACACTCTGGACCCCGTCCGTGTGTCCTTTGAGCATAAGCCTTTCTCGACCACTCATGGTGTCCCAGACCTTTACTACCCCGTCCCAACTGGCCGACGTGAGTCGCGTCCCATCCGGGCTAAATGCGATGCCATTGACCGTGCCGGTGTGCCCTCGCAACTCAGACATCTCCTGGCTTTTCGTGACATCCCATATCCCTACCGTTTGATCGCCACTTGCCGCCGCGAGCCGTCTTCCGTCTGGGCTAAACGCCACTTTCGTCACCGAGGTATGCCCTCTCAACGTCAGTACCACATGACCGCTCGTGGCGTCCCACACCCTTACAGTCCGGTCCCAGCCTGCCGAGGCCAACTGTTTTCCGTCCGGACTGAAAGCTACGTTTTGGACTGCCTCGGTATGTCCGACCAACGTGAGGATCGCCCGACCGGTCTCCGCGTCCCAGACCTTCACGGTCTTGTCACCGGGGCATGCTGAAGCGAGTCGTTTTCCGTCCGGACTGAATACCACACCTGTCACCGGTTGGGTGTGGCCCTTAAGCGTGAGCGTCTCTTGGCCAGTTGCGGCGTCCCACACCTTGATCGTCCTGTCTGAGCTTGCCGAGGCCAACCGTTTCCCATCTGGGCTAAACCCCACCGACCAGGCGTCGCGGCTATGACCTTTCAATATGAGCATCTCTCGACCGGTCGTGGCGTCCCAGACTTTTACCGAATGATCGCGGCTTGCCGACGCCAAGCGCCTACCATCTGGGCTAAATGCCACGTCGGTGACCGTGTTGGTGTGCCCTTTCAACGTGACAATCTCTCCCCAATTCCTGACGTCCCACACTTTCACTGTTTGATCGCGGCTTGCCGACGCCAGCCGGTTCCCATCTGGACTAAACACCACACTCCAGACCTCGTCAGCGTGCCCTTTCAGGGTGACTGCCTCGTTACCATTCCTCGCGTCCCAAACCTTTACCGTCTGATCCGTGCTCCCCGACGCCAACCATCTTCCGTCGGCACTAAACGCAAGACCCCACACTGCACCAGTGTGCCCTTTCAATCTCATCAACTCACTATGAGAAAGGCGATCAAGATAATACCACTCAAAGTTCCGTAGATCCGGGCGGTTTGGTTGAGGACGGTGCATTTCGAGAAGCTCCCAAGCCCGGTTGACGTTGGCTTCGTCCCACGCCCGCTTCGCCAGGTTCATGTTGGCGACATAGAGCAGCCGCTGACTGTGATCGCGTTCGGTTTCGGCGATGCGACGGAGTTCGGTTTCCCGTTCCTTCGCATTCATCGCCGTCAGCTTGGCCTCTTCCGCCGCGGTGAAGAGCGACTTGTTCGTGATGGCCTGGGCAGTGGCGACGCAGACGCCCACGGTCAACAACAGCGCGAAACAGGCAGCGGTGGCCAAGGCGACTTTGTGCCGGCGGGCGAACTTCTGGAGATGATAAATCGGACTCGGCTTCACCGCCGTCACCGGCTCATTGTCGAGGTAACGCCGAATGTCCAACGCCAAGGCGCTCGCCGTCTCGTAGCGCCGCGAGCGGTCCTTGTCCATGGCCTTCAGCACGATCCAATCGAGTTCGCCACGGACCAACTTGGTTAGCTTTGCCGGCTCGATCGCGCGGCTCCGCGCGACGGTGGTCAGTTCTTCATTGGTCAACGTGCTCAGCCGATTCGAGGGAGTCGGCGGTTCGATTTCACGGATTCGGCGCCGGATTTCGTCGTAGCCACCGCGGTTCAGTTCCTTCGCTTCCACGGGC
>JACQWK010000596.1 GCA_016209525.1 Verrucomicrobiota bacterium | reverse complement strand
GGTCATGGCCGCGGCTTCGGCGATGGCCTCCGGGCAAGAGTAGAAAGGCGGTCCAAGACGTTCGAGGGTTTCGCAAGCCCAGCGATGATGTCCGTCTCGGGCATTCAGGGCCGCGATGAGGGGGCCAGCGTCGAGGATGTTCCTCACTTCCTCCTTTTGCTCCAATCCCGGCGATAGGACTTATTGGTGCTTAGGTCGGCTGGTCCGTTCATCGCGCCGAAGTGCCGTTGCATCACGGCCAGTTTGCCGCCCTGCCGCAAGCGGGATTCCAGGGCTTGCCGCGCAATTTCGCCTTTGGCCAAACCGGTGCGAGAGGACTCCGCGTGCAAGGCTTGCGCCAAATTCTCACCCAACCGGATGGTCAACGTCTCGTTCATGGCGTGACAGTAACACTCTCGAGGCAGCGACGCAATACACCTAGCGACGTGAGGGTTCCAGGGGCGTGAAAAGGGAACTTTGAGATCATCGATAAACTATGGGTTCCGATGAAAGACGGGCCACGCATCGCCGTGCGCGTGTGGCTGCGCATGCTCACGTTGAGAGGGCATACGAACTCCGTTGCAGAGACGGCGTCGTATCCCTTCATCCATTGATCCATCCATCCACTTATCCCGGATTTCTCCTCGAATCCGAAAGCGGCGACTGCGCAGACTCCGTCACCGCCCGTCCTCCGTAGCAGTACTGCGGAGGGTGGACAGTCCAAAAGCTCGCGCCAGTCCGCCGCGGCGAAACCCACGCGTGGCTCGTCTTTTGCATGGCGCTTAACGCAAACGGGAAACGGCTGGCCTCGTCCAGCGACGATCAGACGGTGAAGCTGTGGAACGCCCAGCCACGCTCGAAAGCAAGGACTGCCGAAGCGAAAACGCGGTGATGCTTCGAATGACTTCGAGGCGCCCCTGAACAACGCGCCAGCGTCTTGGAGTGCGGTGACGAGCGCAGCGAAGTCACCGCTTTTGGCTTGACCCGCCTGTTCGATGCCCTTACTTCCGTCCTCGAACCGAGTGTAATTCGATGGGTAGAAGTTTGGCGAACTCCTCGAATCCCGTGTCCGTCGTGAAGATGCGCATCCGATGGCGCGTGGCTACAGCGCAAATCAGCAGGTCGATAGAAGTGCCCTGGACGCCTTTGCTGCGGCAGGTGTTGTAGAGGCTCGCGGCGCTTTCGTCGTCTTCCTCATCAGGTGGAAGATTCGGGTAAAAGCGCAAGTATTCCTTAAGTTGGTCGAAGCGTGCTTGAGGTTGCGCGCCGGAGAGTAACTCCTGGCGGATGGAGCCGAGCATTTGAATTGCATCCGCGCGGACGAGCTTCGCCACTTCGGCACAAATCGGGTCATCGGCCGGACGGTTGCGGCGGAGAAAGCGTGTCCAGACGCAAGTGTCCACGATAACCCTCATCGTTTGCTCCGCATTTTCTTGTAGTCCCAGTTCGGATCAAACTCGATTTTGCCGGCAAGTTCGAGGATGCGGAGCCGGTTGCGACGCTGCACAAATTCGGCGAGCGCGGCGTTCAACGCCTCCTGCTTGGTCTTGAAATTGCCGAGTTTCACGGCCTCTTCGACCATCTTGTCGTCTAATTTCAGGCTGGCTGGCATGGGCCGAATCTACGCCGGAGCATCCTCGTGTGTCAAACCGGTCGGCGGGCGATTCAGCGCGCGAATCAACCGCTCCTTGTGTTTGAACAACTCAATGAAAAGATAACGCGGACTGAAAAACTGCGGATGCCCCCCGGGCTTGGGAATCGTTACCCGCACGCCGTTCTCCGTTTGTTCTACCGTTATCATGCCGACAGCCTAGCCCAACGTATCACCCCAATTACCCTTTGACTCGACGGGCCGCTTCGTTATGCTTCGCGCCTATTTCGCCTTATGGCCAAGTTAACCGTCCATGATTTGAACGTCCGGGGCAAACGCGTCTTCGTTCGCGTCGATTTCAACGTCCCCACGGAAGAAAAGGACGGGCAAATGATCGTTACGGACAGCACGCGGATCAAAGAGACGCTGCCGACCCTCGAATGGCTGATCGAGAAAGGCG
>JACQWK010000663.1 GCA_016209525.1 Verrucomicrobiota bacterium | reverse complement strand
GTATGGAGTCCCGGCTTTAGCCGGCCTGCGCTAGAAAACCGGCTAAAGCCGGGACTACAAGCGGGTCGCAGGTCGGGCCTGTCGTCAAAATGAGAATTGCTGCTTTGCGCAACCCGTGGCTTTTTCAATGACTCCGATAGGCAACGTCTGGAGGTTGTGAAGCGGCTTTGGCAGCGATTCATAGTCATTTCAAAATCTCCCACCGCAGCGCGTTCGAACGCGCGCACAGCTGCGGCTGCTGCTGCGCACACAGCCGCGTTCCAAGAAATCGTGGCGGTTTGCGACGATTTGAACTGAGACTAATAGAGTGCAACTCTGCGCTACGAGGGATAGTGTCCTGTGCCCGAAGCCAAAGGATTCGTCTTCTTTCCACCACGCAACAGTCCCGACGCAGCAAGGATCACGTTTTCTTGGCTCATGGCCGCGCCGCTGAGTTCGGCTGCAATCGTGCCGCGATGCATCACTAAGACGCGGTCGCTCATGCCCAACACTTCGGCCAGGTCGCTCGAAATCAGCAGCACCGCGTTGCCCTGACCCGCCAGGCGATCGATCAGCGCATGGATCTCCGCCTTGGCTCCGACATCAACGCCGCGCGTGGGCTCGTCGAGAATGACAACCGTCGGCTCGCGCTCCAGCCAGCGGGCCAAGAGCGCCTTTTGTTGGTTGCCGCCGCTGAGCGTGCCGACTTCTTGCGCGAGGGTCTGGGTTCGGATCGCGTAACGATCGAGCGCCTTCTGCACTCGGCCGGTTTCAGCGCGCCCATTGATCACACCCCGGCGCGCGAGCAATTGGGAGAACCCGATGCTGATCGAATCTCTCACCGAGTGGTCGAGCACCAACCCTTGGCGCTTCCGTTCTTCCGGCAGATACACGAGGCCTGCCTCGAGGGATTGGTGGGGCCCGCTGGGCTGCCATGGTTTTCCTCGAAGCCGCAGGACGCCGCTGTCCATAGGATACAAGCCGTAGATCGCGCGGCCCAATTCGGACCTTCCGGCGCCGACCAGGCCAGCCAGCCCAACGATTTCGCCCGCCCGCACCGAGAACGTGATCTGATGAAACATTCCGGAGCAGCCGGCATCTTCCAACTCGAGCAAAGCTTTCCCGGTTGTGCCTGACCGAGTGTGAGGATAAATCCGGTCCAACGAACGTCCGACCATATCGCGCACGATCCGGTTCAGGTCGGTCTCCGAAGTTCGATACGTGGCGACGAGCTCGCCATCCCGCAGCACGGCCACGCGATCGGTGAGCCGGAGGATTTCATCCAGCCGATGCGAAACATAAAGAATGGCGACGCCTTGCAGGCGCAAGCGGTTCAGATAGGAGAACAGGCGTTCGACCTCCGGTTCGCTCAGGCTTGCGGTCGGTTCGTCGAGGATGAGCAGTTGGGCGCTTCGGGAAAGAGCGCGGACTATCGCCACTTCCTGTCGCTGCGCCGAGCTCAGCTCGTGGAATGAGGCGTCGGTCGGGATCTCCAAGTCGAAGCCGGCCAGTTCCGCGCGCGCTTCGGAGTGAAGCCGCGGCCAATTCACGCCGCCCCACCAGTAACGCGGCCAGCGGTCTCCCATGAGAAGATTCTCCGCCACGGAAAGCTGGCCGAAAAATGCGAGTTCCTGGTGAATGGTTGCGATGCCGGCCTCCAAAGCGGCGCGCGGCGAGCCGAATTCGGCCGGGACTCCTTTCCACAGAATTGTGCCCCGGTCCGGAGCGTGAACTCCGCTCAGGACCTTGATCAGGGTCGATTTGCCGGCGCCATTCTCACCCACCAGTCCCACGACTTCGCCGGCGGCAATTTCGAGGTCCAGCGGTTTCAACGCCTGCACACCGGCAAAAGATTTCGCCACGGATGCCAGCCTCAGCAACGGTTCGGACACGGCGCGAAATTAGCGAAACCACCTGGGTGGGTCGATAGGAAAGCTGCCAGATGGCAATCTCCTCGACGGTAGCCACGGAGTGGCGGCAGATAGTAGCCCACGGCGTGAGCCGTGGGAAAATCCGATCGCCCTGTGTTTCAGCCCCGGAGGGGCGACAGAACTTTCCGGCTAGACCACGATTGTCAGGGCCCAGGGACGGAGTGCGCCAGGACAGCCCATGCCCGTCTTCTTTCGCCCCATCCGGGGCTTCGGAGGGTGGATGGCGCCTCTCCCACAGCTTGCGGTGTGGGCTATGGGCTGACGCCACTCCGTGGCTGAGCTTGTGCCTCATTTCGAAAATCAGGGTTGGGTCGCTCCTGAATCCGGACATTCAAATTCCACGACAATGTCCAAACTCCAGTGCGAGGTCTCACGACCTCGTGGACCACGAGGCAGGAAAGCCTCGGAATCTGCCGACAGGAATGTCGGCGTTACGCTGCTACCAGCAATTCGGAGATTCAGGGCGTGCTTCCGTGCTTCATCGCTCTGAGATTCCTTCTTCTCAGTGCTGCCGTCCGCCAGCTAGAGTCCTCGTCCGGTGTCAACGACGCTCTACGATCTGATTCCGCGCGATGAGAACCTCGGCAACGACGTTCTATTGGGCCGGTTTCTCGAATACACGGAAAGCCGGCGCCTTCAGCTTTACGCGGCGCAAGAGTCGGCGATCCTGGAATTGTTCGAGGAAAAGAATGTCATCCTGAATACGCCTACGGGTTCCGGCAAATCTCTCGTGGCCGCCGCATTGCACTTCAAGGCCCTCGCCCAAGGCAAGCGGTCGGTCTATACCTGCCCCATCAAGGCCTTAGTCAATGAGAAGTGGATGGCCCTCTGCCGCGAATTCGGCCCGGCCAACGTCGGACTGAGCACCGGCGACGCCTCCGTCAATCGCGACGCGCCGATCCTCTGCTGCACCGCGGAAATCCTGTCCAACATCGCCCTGCGCGAAGGCGGCCAAGCGAAGGTTGGAGAAGTCATCATGGACGAGTTTCATTACTACGCCGATCGCGAACGAGGCGTCGCTTGGCAAATCCCGTTGCTCACGCTGCCTCAAGCCCGCTTCCTATTGATGTCGGCCACGCTGGGCGACACGACCTTCTTCGAAGAAGTGCTGACCAAGCTGAACAGCCGCCCCACGGTCACAATCCAGTCGAAGGCTCGTCCCGTCCCCTTGGAATATTCCTACGCCGAGACGCCGCTGGCGCAAACCTTGGAAAACCTCGCGACCGAGGGCAAGTGCCCCGCCTATGTCGTCCACTTCACGCAAATGGAAGCCGCCCAGAGCGCGCAGGACTTCACCAGCATCAACGTCTGCACACGGGAGGAGAAGAATGCCGTCGCCCAGGCGATTGAAGGATTCAAATTCAGCAGCCCGTACGGCCCCGATATCCGCAAATGGCTGAAACACGGCATTGGAATTCATCATGCCGGTCTTCTGCCGAAATATCGCGTCCTCGTCGAACAACTCTCCCAGAAAGGCCTCCTCAAGATTATCTGCGGCACCGATACCCTGGGTGTCGGGATCAACGTCCCCATCCGCACGGTGTTGTTCACCCGCCTCTGTAAGTTCGATGGAGAAAAGACCGCGATTCTGAGCGCGAGGGATTTTCATCAGATTGCGGGCCGGGCCGGCCGCAAAGGATTCGACGATCGCGGCTGGGTGGTGGTCCAAGCGCCCGAACACATGGTCGAAAACCGCAAGTTGGAAGAAAAGGCCTCGCGGGACGGCCGGAAAATTGTGAAACGAAAGCCGCCCGACAAAAACTTCGTCAATTGGGACCGGAATACCTTTGCCCGTCTGGTTGCCGCGCAGCCGGAACGGTTGACTTCCCGTTTCCAAGTTTCGCACGGGATGTTACTGAACGTGCTGAGCCGGCAAGGCGACGGTTGCCGAGCCATGCAGCAACTGATCGCTCGATGCCATGAATCGCCCAAGGCCAAGAAGGCGCACACGAAACGCGCCTGGCAATTGTTCCGTTCGCTTGTGGAGCGGAAGATTATTGAGTTCATCGACCCTCGTAACAGCCGACGTGAGGAGGCTCAGTCCTCCAAACTCCGCGTCAACGTCGAGCTGCAAGATGATTTTTCGATGGATCAGACACTGTCGCTGTATCTCCTCGACACCATCCCTTTGTTAGACCCGCAGGCGCCCGATTATCCCTTGGTACTCCTGACGTTGGTCGAGTCGATCCTGGAAGACCCGGACATCATTCTTCGCCGCCAACTCGGCAAGATCAAAGCCCAAGCCATCGCGGAGATGAAGTTGCAGGGGTTGGACTATAACGAACGGATGGAAGAACTGGAGAAACTGGAATATCCCAAGCCCAATCGCGACTTCATCTATTCGACCTTCAACGCGTTCGCGGATCGGCATCCGTGGGTGGGCCAGGAGAACATCCGCCCGAAATCCATCGCGCGAGAGATGTTCGAAATGTTTCGATCTTTCGCCGATTACGTGCGCGATTACGAGTTGCAGCGATCCGAAGGTCTTCTGCTTCGCCACCTTTCAAGCGTTCACAAAGTGCTTTGCCAAACGGTGCCCGACACGGCCAAGACGGAAACCGTTCGTGAAATGGAACTGTATCTCGGCGCCATGATTCGCCAGGTGGATTCCAGTCTGCTCGATGAATGGGAGAAGATGCGCGATCCGAATTATCGGCCTCGAACCGAAGCGAAGGAAGTGCGCCCGCCTGGGCCAGAAGAAACCGCCCAGGACATCACGCGGGACGTCAAGTCATTCACCTCAGTCATTCGGAACCGCATTTTCACTTTTCTGCGCGGCCTGGTGAATGGCGACTGCGAACAAGCTCTGGCCGCGTTCAGTTCCCTTCAGGACCCCGACGGCGCTTCGTGGACAACCGAACGGCTGCGCCAGGCGCTGGAGGCATACCACCGCGAACACCAAAGGATTTGCCTTGACCCGGACGCGCGCAACGCCCGGCACACCTACGTGATTCCATCTGAAGACAAGCGTTCTTGGCGTGTCCAACAAATGCTCGTGGACCCCGAGGGACACAACGATTGGGTGGCCGAGTTCGAAGTGGACTTGGCTCAGTCGCGCCAGGCCGGCGAACCAGTTCTCAAACTCAGGAGAATTGGGAGTTTGGTTTGAAGCGGTGCCTCTGAGAGCCGTAGATTATCACGACAGCGACACTTCCAGAATTTTACCTGCGGCATCCGAATTTCGCGAGGCGTCGAAAGCCGCGAAGCGTTTGGAGCGCGGCCGATTCATCGCCGCTTTCTCAAGGCCAACCTAAACCAACAACCCGGCGGAGTTGACCGAAGCTCCTCAAAAAAAGCGGCGATAAATCGCGCGCAATCCAAACGCCAGCGCGCCGTGGCAAGGCTCTCCCGCAAATTGTCAGGTGCCGATTCAAGTGTCGCTGTTCTGCGAGTCGAAGGATGGCCGTGCAAACGCTAGCCGCGTCGGCGGCGCACGATTTGGCGGAATCTAGCGCGTGCTTCGCGCCAAGTCGGCAGCGCGGAACACCGCTCCAGGGATTCAATGTCGAGACCGCGCAGAAGACGGCTCCTGCGGACTGGTCCATCGTAGGCGGACTTATCGGGGCGCAGCGTCCAAATCTCCAGTCGGTTCTTACGCCAGAGCCAAACTTCCGGCACGCCGAACCGCTGGTAGATGTCCAACTTTGGAATGCCTCCGCTGCTCAATGCCACTTCAAGCACGAGATCCGGAGAATTTTTCTCCTCTTCGAAGCACCAAGATTCATCCGGTTCGGCGCCGACATCCGCCATGCGCTTCAATGTGGCCTGGCCATGCGGGAACGTTTCGATGCCGGTTTCGAAGAGGTAATCCTCGAGCAGTATGGCTAGGGCTTTCTTGATTTGTTCGTGTTTGAGAGAGGTCGTCATGATTTCCAGTTGGCCGTCAAACCAGTAGAGCCGCGGGCTGGGACGGTCATGGCCCAACTCCTTGTCCAGGCGTTCATACTGCTCCCAAGTCACGCCGCAAAGGACGATCCGTTCTTCGCCGGACGGGGTCGCGCCGGCTCCGTTTCCTCCCTGGCGAGCGTTCGGTCGAAACGCCCGGACAAACGGACGCCGCGCTTTGGGTTCGGTAAAGAGTTCTACGATCATGGACGCACTTTAGGCGCTGGGGTGAATGGCTGCAAGCGTGGTCGCATGCAAGCCGGCGTGGCGCGCGGAATTGACCGCCTGCGCCCCGGCGGCGGCCTGATTAAGCCCTCTTTTCTTATGTTACGCATCAGGACGCTGATTTTGAGGATGCTTATGGAGCATGGACCACCGCGTCAGTCTATGGTTGTGAACTGAAGCAGCGAGGAAGCGTACGACCGGGAGCTGTCCGAAAGAGTACCAGAAGGGCTTGACATGTCCGAACGTTCGCGGCGAGGCCGATAACATACAACGTCCTGTCAGGCACGAACAGGTCAGATGAGATCGGCTGGCTGTCCTGTGCTGGCCAGCGCGGAGCGGTAGAAGATACCCTTCTCAGGTACGCGCTTTCGCCCAAGGTCTACCAGGCGCAAAGGAACCATCACATATTCTGTAAGCCATTGGCTTATCATGAAGTCCGTGTAGCCCGCCATGGCCCCATCCACGGCAAGAGTTCCCAGCCTATGGCCAAAAAGGATGTCTGAACTTGTCGGCGCAACTGCCCTGATGGCATGCCGTGGCTCATTCGTAAAAACGCGAAAGTCTCTCCAGTAGTCCACTGGGAGTCGTCCAGTGTCTTTACGGAATCGCTCTTGTAGAACACCGGAAACCAGCTTCAATCCAGCCGACCTCAGACCGTCGGGCGTCTGCCCTTTTGTCCTGAGAAAGCGGGCATACTCACGCACGTAGCCCTTTTCGGCACGATCCAAGGTGGGGACACTCTCAAAACCACCTTCTTGATCGACGCCGAGATACTTTCGAATCCTGCGTTTGGAGTCTTCTGGTAGCTTGAGCGGTGTTTGATTGTCCCAGTATTCCAGCCGCAGATATTGTCTTGCCTCACTCTTTTCGTCATCAGTGAGTGCAAGGTCCCTCGAGTCGAGATACCAGCTAGCGTCCACCGGAACCGCAGCTTCAGCCATAAGGATGAGACCATGCGAACGGTACGCATGGCTACCATGATCGATACTTTCCATGGCGTTGTTTTGTAACTTTCCTGAGACGTATTCCCAGACTCTTCTCATACTGAAAGGCACCTCCGGGATAAGGAAAAGGTCGCACAGTCCACTGGCCAAGGCTGCATGGGTGACGACGTAGCCGGAGTCCGATCCGAAGAGTTGAAGTATGCCAAGGCGAGGATTCGATTCTGCCTCCACGTGGAGTTGATGGATTATCTCGTTCGCTTTCTCCACCGCAGATTCGAAGCCGAACGTTTGCCATCCCCACAAGACATCGTTATCCATCGTCTTGGGGATAGCCACCACCGAGATATCCCTCCTTGCTTCGTCGATGCGCTTGCAGAGCACGTGCGCGGCTCTCATACTGCCATCGCCCCCTATGACGTAGAGGATTTTGACGTCATCAACTATTAACTTAGTTACCGCCTCCTGAAGGGCATCGTCCCTTACCTTCCTGTCGTCATCAACAAACGCCGGGAGGCGCGAAGTGCCAATGATCGAACCAGCCTGGTTGAAGGTTCCTTCGAGAATGTGGCTATCAAGGGGAGGCGGTTGGACAGGAGAGAGTAGTCCTTGGAACCCATCATAGTAACCCAAAACCTGGACTCTGTAACCGCCTTTGGCTGCGTAAAGATTATGCCTCTGGAAAAGGGCGGAGATTACGGCGTTGGTTCCTGGGGCAATTCCACCGGAGACCAGTACGCCGACTCTGAATGGATTGGGCCGGTCGTAGGGGTTGAAGTGCAACTGGCTCCGTGGCCCGGCCAAAGACAGAACCATTCCCCGCCTGCGCAGCCCTTCTGGAGGAAAATCGGAGATGGCAGCCACAAATACCTCGGGATCTTTGGTCTCATGATTATTTCCATCGTCAACGTCCCTATATCTTCCGATTTCATCCGCCGAAACAGGATTTGCGAAAGAGGGGTCCTTTCTCTTGACTCTCGGCCATTTCTCGGGACATCCTTGGCTTACGAAATTGAGGTCTATCTTGTCTTTAAGATACGCGTCGATGATCGCCTTTTCATAATCAAAGGGATAACCGTCTGGAATATCGTCCTCGGTAATCCACGGTTGCTTCAGATGGAAGCAGCATTGTTTAGCACAAATCGACGCCACATTTTCGTCGAGAGCAGTCTTATTCTTGAGATCGATGACACAAGCTGGACAACTCTGCAGATCCGGTGCCCTTTGCCCACCTGGAAGTTCGACAAAGATGATAGGTTTTCCGAGTGAGCGGGCCTCTTGGAGTTCCGACATCTGAGTATCGCCAAATTTACTACCGCAGAAAAAGAGGAGCGCGCTGGCCTCTGTGAGTTTCCTACCGATCTCAATTCTCCACCCCTGAGATGCGATTATTATTGGTGACTCCGCGTAGAAGTAGACGGAGATTCCCTGTTTGAGGAGGAAATACCGGACTCGCGCAATAAACATCTCATCTTGGTGGAAGTGGTAAGACACGAACACGCTCTTTGAGCCCGGCATAGGTTCGTCTGCCATAATCTTCACTTTCAAAATCTGCGATGGTCACAAGCGGCGATCCACCACTGTGTTCTGGAGCCTTTGTCATTGCCCAGAGGTTTCATCCAGTCCATCGCTGGCCGATACGTCGGTGCCATAAGCTACATCAAAGCCAGCAGCCGAGGGTCTTGGTTGGTTCGGACACAGTTTGCAGTATCTGCCGTGGTGAATTTGCCTGTCTGATGAAACGCCATGCTCATGACTCCTGATTTACGAGTAGCATTCCGAGCCCAAGATGACAACCCTTGTTTTGAACTGGAAGTCGCATGATGTGCGGGAGAGACGGGACTCCTCCGATGGTCCCGGCAAACACCCATGAAGCCATGCTCGCTTCCCCCGAAACGGGGCGTCGGGTCCTTTTGGCACGGGCGCGGTTATGCCACCAGATTCAATCTGGCATGCGTGGAACGGTGATTAGACTGCGCATCAATCCTCATGCACTCGTGGAGCGGCCACACAGATTGCCACTCGCGGAACGGACGCACGCATGCTGCTTGTCGTCCAGCGGGAATGACATCCCGACATCTTGCTTCACCACGGCTGGTAATCGACGCCGAAGAGCTTGTGCCAAGCTTGGATGTCCGCGAGTTCCCTCTTCACTCGCTCGCTGGCGTCAGGAAAAACAACAGGAGTAGGCGCCGCCAGCGCGACCAGTTGTTTGATGTCGAACGCTTCCAACAAACCAAAACAAAACATCTCCGGCTTTTCGTTCGCGCCCCAGTTTTGTTCAATGACTTCCTTCAAGCTGCCCAGCGCCCCGTGAAGCTCCACGCCGTCGATCGCGTGCGGCTCCAACGCGGCCGCTATCAGAGCAGACAGGCTGCACCTCGGCCCGACCGCGACGACGGCGACAGGGCCGGTTTGGTGCTCCGCCTGGGACCAGCGGGCAATAGCGGTTAATTGGCTGGCTTGGATCCCGAGCGGACGTTCGCCCACGGCCGCAACCAACAACGCCCAAAGATGATCGCGGCTCTTGATCCGCGATTCGCCGAAATAGAAGGGATCGAGCGCCAGCACGCGATTTCCGAGCGCGAGCAAGCGGTCGGCTTGATCCGTGGCGTTCGTCCGGCCTTGCTCGCAAATCAGGATCGCCGTGGTTTTGGGTTCGCCGCGCGTGAGTTCGACGACCGGCACGGTCCAAAGTCCGGACAGTTTCACTCGCCAAAAGGTTGCTTTCACTCCGTTCGTTTCTTCCTGTCCCACCCGCTCGGAATGCGCCGTGTAATTTCGAGTGCGAACGATTTGATGCAGTTCGGGCCGGCGGCTTTGCTGCCATTTTTTTGCCGCCACCAGGTCGCCGGGCAGAGCGGCTTCGCGCGGCAAGGACTTCATCAAGTCCAGCGCGAGGGAATGGAAGCCGGCGTTTTCGGGCGGCAGTTCGACGAGGAGTTGCTCTTTGGTTTTTACTTCGGATTCGGAGGGAATTTCGCGCCAGTCCTCGTCCGTCTTGGCTGTGGTGAAAAAGTCCTCGAGCATCCGGTAGAGCTGCTCGCGGTTCTCTCGTTCAAAATTGTGCGTGCCAGGATCGTAATTGACGTGAGATCGAAGGCGTCCTTCTTGGCTGAAAAGCTTGTAGATCGGACTGGCTGCGGCGAGAAGCGGCGGCAAGGCGTGGTCGGATGCGAAGCAGCAGTCGTCTTTGGCGTTGTAGGTCAGCAACGCCGGCCGAGGGGCGAGCAATGCGGTCAGGTGCGTGTAATCGGCGACGGTCGCCATGTCACAGGGCGTTTGTTCGGGATCTCCCAGGTCGGAGAGGTTGCGCACCCGGCTCAGAAAACTGGAATAACCAGCGACCGGATTGCAGAGCTTGACCCGTGGATCGAGCGCGCTGATGTAAATGGTCTGCCAGCCGCCCCCCGACAGACCGGTGACCGCGACTCGCTCGGGATCGGCATTTTCAAGAGAGAGCAGAAGATCGAGGCCGCGGCTCATGGCCAGATAGAATGGCGCCAAGCCGCTTGCGCCGCACAGGTCGAGCTGGTTCATCCGATAATGTTCGGACATCTGTCCGCTGAATTGGCCCATGCCGAACCATTCGGGATTCAAGGCGAGCATTCCGCGTTTCGCTTGGTTGATGCAGCGGATTTGTTTGTAAGACGCTGCTTTGCCGTTTGGATCGTGGCCATTCACATTAAGGATGACAGGGATTTTCCCGGAAAGCTTTTCCGGTTCGTAAAGCAGAGCGGGAATCCAGAGACCGGGCAGCGCTTCGTAGCGAAGTTTCTTGATCCGATATCCCGGCCCTCCCTCAATCGAATCCAGCCACTCGACTTTGGTCTTCGCGTCTCGCCAAGCAGCCGCTTGGCCTCGAAAAACGACGCGCCCGAAAATCTGCGAGCGAAGTTCCTGCGCGTACTTCTGCCAATCGGCGGCCGTCTTCGCGTCAGGAACGCGCGGAATTCGGCTTTCGAGAAAGGCCTGCACTTCTCCCAAAGGCAAACTGGGGTCGATGATCCGGCGGTTTAGAAACTCGGCCGCAGGGCTCGAACGCCGTTCGATGGTTGCTTTGTCGGACGAACCTGCCGGGGATTGGCCCCGACTGAAAACCATGCCGCCGGCTGTTGCCATAAGCAGAAGTACCAATCCAGCCAAACGTCGAGCAGGCTTCAACCGCCGCCGGGCTGGCCAGCCTGGCCGATGACTTACAGACGAGACCGTGGGAAGGACTACACGCGGAAGGTTTGTAGTCCCACCTTTAGGCGGCCCGAACCGGCTAAAACCGTGACTACAAACGCAGACCTGTAGTTCATCCAACGGTCTCGTCAATACAGAGTGGACCGCAGGATCGATTGCATTTCCTTCTCCCTCACCCCGGCCCTCTCCCCAGGGGAGAGGGAGAAACGCTTGCCGCGGTTCGACGCGCCGAGCATCAAGGTGTGGTCGAGGCGCGGGCGACGGTATTCCCTCTCCCCTGGGGAGAGGGTTAGGGTGAGGGGGAACTCGATGTCCACTGGCCAACGGGTATATCTTATTCCACGGACCGGGCAGTAAGGTGGGGAATGGTTTGTTCATAACGAGGCTCATGACGCAGCAATGCATACCACATTGGCTGATGGAGAAGCATTCCAATTTTGGTTACGGCTTCATCGTGCCGAGGCAAGCGCGCGTTGCCAGGTTCATCGGATTCTTGCGTGGCGGTATGAAACGCTCACTCTCTCCCAGCGGGAGAGGGCCGAGGTGAGGGAGAACCTGCTGGATTGCAGCGGAACGTCGCTCGATGTCCACGATGCCAGGAATCCTGAGAGCGTCTTTTCAAAGTAGGGCAGGCATCTTGCCTGCCTCCAAGTTCACTGCGAAATTCCCCAAAGAAGGCAGGCTGGAAGCTTGCCCTGCGTTGGCGAACCGACTTTTGAAACACGCTCTGAGTCTCTGCGGGCGAGAAAGAAAGTCAGAGCCTCCTCACGTCGCTCCTCCGGCTCGTCGCTCTTGTGCCTGGCTCTGGAACGCGGCCACTCGAATCGGGCTGTCGAATCCGCACGGCCTGTGTAGAATGAGGCCGGTGCATCGGAAGTCTCTATTGGTTGCCATCGTCGGCGGCAGCGGGTCGGGCAAGACTTGGCTTGCGGAACGCCTGCAAAAGAGCCTGGGGCGCGGGGCGGGCCGTCTGTCCCAGGATGACTTCTACCGCGATCGATCGCACCTCCCATTCGGCCGGCGTTCTCTGATCAACTTCGACCATCCCCGGGCCATTGACTGGAAGCTCTTCGAGCGAGTACTCAAAAGCTGTTCGGCAGGCCGGCGTGTGCGTTTGCCCCGGTATGACTTCGCCCGGCATGAGCGCTCCAAGCAGTGCTGCGGCTGGCAACCGACGGCTTTTATATTGGCGGAAGGCTTGTGGCTATTGCGGCGCCCGAGCTTGCGGCGACTGTTCACGGTCAGCATTTTCATCGACTGCGCTGAGTCGCTGCGTTTTCGCCGCCGACTCCAGCGAGATCGGGCGCAACGAGGCCGGACAGAGGCATCGGTTAGAAAACAATTCTTCGGAGCGGTCGCTCCCATGCACCGGCGTTTCGTGCAGCCGCAAATCCGGCGGGCGGATATTGTGTTGAAGGGAACTCTGGGCCAGCGGCAAATCGATGGGCTCGTTTCAAGGATCAGGCGGCTTTTGAAAGAGCGCTCAACCAAAGGTTAGGCTCGACCCGATCGCGAACATGAAAGTAGTTGCTCGACAGCTTTGCGAGAGATTGTGGCCGCGGATTCACCTGCTTCATCGGCTCTTTATGAACCTCAAGGTGGGGCGGGACTCCTGTCGAGCCCTGGCATTACTTCCGGCGAGGAAGTCAGAGCTCGCCAGGAGTCTCGCCTCACCGATGGATGGGTTCACGGCGCAATCAAATGTCCGACGGACTTCGAGGTTGTCCAAAAGCTATGGGTTCGTAGAGGCCGAAGCGACGAGGCGGAGATCCCGAAATCCGAAATCAGAAACCGCCTCCTTACGTCGGCTGCTACGAGACATGTCGCCCTCGCGGAGCGGGACACGCGCGCTCCGATGGATACTTCACGGCTCGGTGACAGCGTCCGCTTGCTCCGTTGCACTCGCATTCAACGGTGACGGGCAAACCGATATCGTTTGGCAAAATCGCGCGACGGGCGAGACCGCGGTCTGGCTCATGTCGTTGGCCTCATTCACAACCAGCGCCCGGCTCACCAACGATCTGGGCCGAGGATGGAACCTCGCGGCCACCGCGGATTTTAACCGAGACGGACAGACCGATTTGCTCTGGCGTTCTCAGCAATCGGGACAAAACGAGATTTGGCTGATGCGTGGAACAAATCGAATCAGCCGGCATGCTCTCGGACCGGGGGCGACGAATTTCTCGGTTGTCGGGACCGGCGACTTTAACGCCGACGGTTACGCCGACATTCTCTGGCGCGACCACGCCCAGGATCTCACCGCGGTCTGGTTTATGACCGCGACGAACTGGTCTGGGCAGGTCGGTTGGGTCGCCAAGAACGGCGACACCAACTGGCGCGCCTCCGCCACCGGCGACTGCAATAACGACGGCGACACGGACATTTACTGGCGGAACAATGCCGACGGCAATAACGCCGTTTGGCTGATGCAGGGAACAAACTTGGTGCGCACCGTCGAAATCCGGCCGGAACGCGATCTTGGATTTGAACTCGTGGGAACCGGCCAGTTCAATCCGGTTGGAAACACTGACCTCCTCTGGCGTCACACGAACGGACAAAATGCCATCTGGCGCATGAGCGGCACGACTTACCTCTCATCGGCCGCTTTGCCTACCGAGATTAATCGGGATTGGGTGGTTTGTGGCGCAGGCGGCTACACGAACGGGATGATGGTGAGCGCAGCGGCCGACGCCTCCTCCGCCAGCCTCATCTTGTCGTGGAAATTCGGGCCTACGAACTTGCCAACGATCCAGCGGAGGACCGCCGGCGAGATTTCGTGGACGACTCAAGCGGTGGACTACGTTCCTTTCCGTTTTACGAATTCGAATCTGAACCTGGGCCGCCGTTACGAATTCAAGGTTGGCAACCAGTATCTCCTGGCGGGCCTGAACGCGGCGCCGAGGGAGAGCCGCGGCAGAACAATTCTGGTGGTCGAAAACTCGATTTCGAAAGCGCTGGCCAAGGAGTTGGACACGCTGCGCAGCGATCTGGCAGGCGACGGATGGGCCCTGATCCAGACCAATGTGCCGAGTCACAATGATCGGGTTTGGTCCGCGAACACGAATGCGATCGCGTCGATCAGGTCCTTCATTAGGAACGCCTATTTCGTGGATCCATCGGAAACCAAGGCAGTGTTGTTGCTGGGGCACGTGCCGATTCCATACTCCGGGTTTCATAACCCGGACGGGCACGGCGCCCGCGCGCTTCCGGCAGACGGATTTTACGGGGACGTCGATGGGATTTACACCGATCACGCGGTGAACTTCTCCAGCTACCTCGAAGCTCCGCACGAATCGAGGCACGACAACTGGATTGGCGACGGGAAGTTCGATCAGAACCGGTTCCCGCCGAATGCGAACGGAGTGGCCCGCCTTGAACTGGCTGTCGGCCGAATCGACTTTTCGAAGTTGCCTGTCTTCCGGCCCGAGACCGAGATCGCGCTGCTCCGGCGTTACCTGGACAAAGTTCACCGCTATCGTCACAAACAGCTTTCCCAGCCCGAGCGAATGACGGTCGGCACATTCTTTCCCGGGGGGCTGAACTGGGAGACCTACGCGCAGGCGCTCAAAAACAGCAGCCGGCTTTTCGGCGGAGAACCTGGGCGCGTGGCGGATGGCGATCCGCTCGGCCCGGAGAATTCCTCCCTGTGGGGCATCCTGGGCGGTTATGGTTTGCCTTACGGTGTGTGCGGACCTTCATGGATTTATCACGAGTCCAAACATCTCACCGATTCCGTCAAACTGCCCCGTGTGCTTTTTGCCAGCGTGTTTGCCTCGTACTGCCTGGATCCGGACTATACGAACAACTTCATGCGGGCGTTGTTGGGAGTCCCGAACGCCGGGTTGGCCGTCACTTGGTTCCGTCCGGTTTCTGCCGGCAACCTGCCCCTGTCCTTTGAACCGTTGGGCCTAGGCGAGCCCATCGGCAGCGGTTTCCTGCGCATCATTAACGAAAACCCGGACCAAACAGCGGGCAACACTTATCTCACCCTGCTCGGTGATCCCACCCTGCGGCTGCAAATTTTGGCGCCGCCGAGCGCACTGGCTGCTCGAGGCCAGCGGCGCGTGGCACTGTCCTGGACGGGCTCGCCGGAGCCCGGCGTTCAATACCTCGTCCGCCGTTCGACCAACGGCTTGAATGGACCGTGGCAACAGTTGAGTTCCGGAGCGATTTCGGACACCCGGTACACGGACACGGCGCCGCCACCTGGACCGATTCTTTATCAAGTCCGCGCTCTGAAGTTGGCGAGTACCGGGAGCGGATCGTTCACGAATCTAAGTCAGGGCGTATTTGTTCGCGTCCCAAAGTAGGAGCGGCTCAGCCGTTGACATCGGTCTGGCCGCTCAGTTGCGCCGGGCCTCGGCGCGATGCTCGGAAATTCCACACTTTGCAAAGTGTGGAATTCATTCTCCCTTCGAACTCACGTGTCGCTCTCGCGCTACGCAGCATTTCCCTGTCGGCAGGCCCGCAGTGCTGCGCGGTTTTCCACTTTGTGAAAAATTTCACAAAGTTCTTGCCGGCCGTGTTCTCGCTTGGATACCTTCGGGTATGAGCGCGCCGCCCGTTGTCGTCATCCAGGAGACCTCCAAAATTTACCAGCAAGGGGAAATCAACGTGATTGCGCTGGATCGTGTCTCACTGACGATTCGGGGAGGCGAGTTTCTTTCGTTGATGGGACCCTCGGGTTCGGGAAAGTCCACGCTGCTGCACATCGTCGCGGGCGTGGATCGGCCAACGAGCGGAGAGTGCTGCGTCCGGGGGATCGACCTCAAGCGGCTGAATGAATCCGAATTGGCCGATTGGCGGAATCAAAACGTGGGATTTGTTTTTCAGGCCTTCAACTTGATCCCGGTGCTCACGGCTTACGAGAACGTGGAGCTGCCGCTGCTGTTGACGCGGTTGCGAGGCAAAGCGCGCCGAACGCAAGTGAACACGGCGTTGGAGTTGGTCGGTCTTGCGGACCGGCGAAACCATTTGCCGCGCCAACTCTCCGGAGGACAAGAGCAGCGCGTCGCGATTGCCCGCGCCTTGGTCACCGATCCGCCATTGATGGTCGCCGATGAGCCGACCGGCAACCTCGATTCGCAGTCCGCCCACGACGTGTTGACGATTCTCCAGGCCCTCAGTCGCAGCGCCGGGAAAACCGTCATTCTGGTTACGCATGACCCCAAGGCCGCCGCGTTCGGAACCCGGACGGTTCACTTGGAGAAAGGACAGTTACTTAATTGATTCGCATTCATCTTCAAAATGAGGCGAATCCCCCTTCACCCCATCCTTCTCCCCGTCCGATGGGGAGAGGGTGTCGGTAGGACGGGTGAGGGGCAGGTGCAAAAACGGTTTCACATCCGTGAGTCTCTGCTGGACTGCAAATTTGAATGATCGGAAGGACTCTGACGCCGAGATCAGGAAATCACAGCCATGACCATCGCCTCCTTCATCACCAAGAATGCGTTGCGCAACAAACGCCGGGCCCTCCTTTGCGTGTTGAGCGTGGCGGTGAGTCTCTTCCTCTTGGTCACTTTGCAGGTGGCGCTGCGCGAGGTAACGCTGCCGCCTGAGGATGTCGGAGCCGCCTTGCGCGTCGTGGTGCGGAACAAGATTTCCATCAGCAGCCCGTTGCCGGCACGACAGCGGGCTGTCATCGAACGGATTCCGGGCGTGGAGGCCGTGTCGCCGTTCAGTTTTTTCGGGGGCAAATATAGAAACGAAGAGAGCATGAGCTTCGCGCAGTTCGCGATGGATCCGAAGTTGCTCCGGAAAATTTTCGGGGAGGCGAAGATGCCTGAGAACCAATACGCGGCGTTTGAAGCCGACCAGACCGCATGCATCCTCGGGAAAGTCACGGCGGACAAATACCGACTGAAAGTCGGCGATCGCGTTCCGCTGACGAGCACACTCTATCCTTGTTCGATCGAGCTCAAAATCGCAGGCATTTACGAAGGCACAATCGACGACCGGAACTTGCTCTTTCACCACAAGTATCTCGACGAAGCGGGCGGCAGCCCCGGCTGGGTGGCCATGTGGTGGGTCAAAGTGCGATCCGTGGAAGAGATGCCGCGTGTGACCGAAGCCATCAACCGTGCCTTCGCCAGCAGCTCGGCAGAGGTTCGCGCGGAGACTGAACGGGCCTTCCAACTCAGCTTCGTCGCGATGTGGGGCAATATCAAAATCATGGTCCACTCCATTTGCACCGTCGTGGTGTTCACGCTGGTGCTGGTGACCGCGAGCACCATGAGCATGGCCATCCGCGAACGGTTTCGTGAATTGGCGGTGCTGAAGGCCCTCGGTTACCGGCGTCGAGAATTGTTCGCGTTCATTCTTGCGGAAAGTTTCGGGCTGGCCGCCCTCGGAGCGATCATCGGCATTGGGACGGCCTGGACGCTGTTCACCCACGCCAGCATTGCGAAACTGACTCAAGGAATCTTCCTGACGTTTGAAGTTACGCCCAGAATCATCGGCCAAGCGGCGTTGGTCGCCGCAAGCTTAGGCATCATTGCAAGCCTTGCGCCCTCGATTGCGGTCGCGAGGATGAGCGTGGTGGAGGGCCTGAAAACGCTGGATTAGGTATGGCTTTGCCGCTTCGGTACAACCTCCGCAACGTGATTGTGCGTTGGCGAGCGACGATCGCCACCATCCTGGGAGTGGCGCTCGTCGTCGCGGTTTACATTCTCGTCCAGTCGCTGGCGGTTGGCCTGGAGAAATCCAGCCGGAACACGGGCGACTCTCGCAACGTGATGATCGTGCGGAAGGGATCGACGGCGGAGTCCAGCAGCCAAATCACACGCGAGCAGTTCCAACTGTTGCAGTACTGGCCTCAGATTGCCCGCGATGGCCGAGGCCAGCCGATCGTTTCCGCCGACGTGGTCGTCATGGTCACCTTGCCCCGTCGGGAAAGCACGGCCGAAGCCCACGTGTTGATTCGGGGAATCACACCGGCAGGCATGAAGCTGCGCCCGCAAGTGAGTCTGGTGGCCGGGCGTTGGTTTGTGCCGGGACGACGCGAAGTTGTCGTCAGCCAACGGTTGGCGGCACGAATCGCCAACTTCGATGTCGGCGCTCAATTCAAAACAGGCAGCCACACGCTGACGGTAGTCGGCTGGCTCGACGGCGCGAGAAGCGCGTTCGATTCCGAGGTCTGGATGGATGCCAACGAAGCGAGGTCGATTTATCATCGCGACAATTATTCGAGCATCCTCGCGCGCGTGGTGAATGAAACCGCGGGCGCGGCGCTCGCCAGCCGGATTGAATCCGACAAGCGCTTGCCGCTGCGAGCGCTGCCTGAAGTCCAATATTACAGCGCGCAGACCATGACCGCGATGCCCATCAGAATCCTGGGCAATTTTCTGGCCACCGCGATGTCGATTGGCGCTGTGTTCGCGGCGATGAATACCCTCTACGCGAGCGTGGGCGCGCGGACCCGCGAGATCGGCACTTTGCGGGTGCTCGGATACCGCCGCCGGTCGATCCTGAGCAGCTTCCTCGTCGAAGGCGCGCTGCTGGCGTTGGTGGGTGGAATCCTTGGGTGCATCTTGTCTCTGCCGATGCATGGCTATTCGACCGGAACCATCAGTTTCGAGAGCTTTAGCGAAGTGATCTTCGAGTTCAGCCTCACGCCGTGGCTGATGGCCAAAGGATTGATCTTCGCCGTCGCCGTGGGGTTGGTGGGCAGTTTGCTGCCCGCCCTGCGCGCGGCGCGATTGCCGCCAATCGTGGCTCTAAATTCCGTATGAACGAGGAAAAGCTGAAACAATTGAAGATTCAGTCTGAGGCAAGGGTTCGTCCGAAGGCTTCGCTTTGGATGAGTTTTGCCGGCGTCACGGTGTTGACGAGTGCCGCCGTATTCTACGCCTGGCCAAGAACCGCCGATCACCAGCGCCTCGTGGATACAACTCGGTCCTGGAAGACCTCCTCTGTCGATGCGGCACGTGTGGATCAGGCCAGCGTTGAAACCACTCCGTCGTCCAGTCGCACGGAGCATGCCGGCCGGATGGAAGCCCTGTTGACGGTGAGCGGTTATATTGTCGCTCGCGAAAGGATCGAACTGAGCCCGCGCTTCATGGGTGTCGTCAAATGGATGGGCGTTAAGAAGGGAGAGAGCGTGACCAACAACCAGGTCGTGGTGTTGTTGGACGACGCAGAACCCCGAGCGCGCCTCAAAGAGACGGCCGGCCGGTTGGCGCAAGCGAAAGCCGCAGTCGCCAAGGCCGAACTGGATTTCGCACGCGTGTCGCGGCTGGCTCGCGACGACGTGGAATCCAAACAAGCCGAGGATGACGCCCGCCTTCGGGTGGAATCCACCAAGGCCGCGGTCCAGGAAGTGGAAGGACAGTTGGAACTCATTCAAACGCACCTCGAATGGACAGTCATCCGCTCTCCAATCGACGGAGTTATTTTGGAGCGGCTCGTCGATGCGAACGAATTGGTCGTGCCTCAGAGTTTCGGGGGCGGACGGGGGCCCAGCACGGCCTTGTTGGCCTTGGCCGACCTCAAGGACCTGCAAGTGGAGATCGATTTGAATGAGTCGGACCTCTCAAAAGTATTCTTGCGCCAGAAATGCCGCGTCAGTCCGGAGGCTTACCCAGACAAAGCGTACGAGGCCTACGTAGCCGAGATCGCCCCGGAAGCGAACCGGCAGAAGGGCACATTGCAGGTCAAGGTCCAGATCCGCAATCCGGATCAATTCCTGACGCCTGAGTTGAGTGCCAAGGTCGAGTTCCTGGACAGACCCTCGGGCGGATAAAATGACATGGCATCGCTGGATGCGTGTTTTGTCCTGCCAATCTGCTGCGGAAGATTCCGTCATCCATCGGGTCGCGCGCGCACGCGCCGGGGCTGAATAATCGCTTGCGAGACCGGGACACCACTTGTAGATTCCCTCCCCTCGGCCGCACCCGTAGCTCAATTGGATAGAGCATCTGACTACGGATCAGAAGGTTCAAGGTTCAACTCCTTGCGGGTGCGCCAGTTTTGCAGGGACTTACGAAGGCTGCCGTTATCATCGACTCCACAAGTAGTATCAAAAGTAGTAACGGGCGTGTTTGAAAATCAACCGGACCGCGCCGTCGGCAGATCGTGATCGCAGAAGCGGAGAGGATTCGGAAGCCGTCTCGAATCAGCGGGACGGCTCTTGCGTTTGCGGCTTTCGATCGTGAGCGATGGACACGGCTGCTTGCGGCGATGCAGCCCTTAATCGGGCCTGTGGGGGAAAGAGGGAGAGAGAACGAATTGGCGAGGCCGCGCCGAATCCAGAGCGTGAGGGAAAGCGGCATATTCTGGCGTGGCATGTCGATTCTTGGCCGGAAGAGCCAAGGAATCTCTTTGTCGCGGCCAGTCGGCCAGCCAGACTCCCGCGAGCCCTTTTTGGCGCGACCCGTGTTTGTATGCTGTGCTGTACACGGCTCAGTCTTTCCTCGGAACTCGGCCAGGATCGCGTTCTGTGTTCTCGAAAATCGCCTCGCTTTTCCACCAAGGAATGGTCCATTCGTCCGCTGAAGTCTCCCCGCCTCTTGCCCCCAATCCTTGTCCGCTCTACATTGCCCGCGTGAAGCTTTCAAAAGGGTTAAAGCAGCTCTATGCCTTGCAAGACCTTCTGTTTGCTGCGGCGAACGAGGAGCAGTGTTCCAAATCGGACCTCGCGCGCATAGCGTGCGTGTGGGAGCGACTTGAGGAACGCAAGCGCATACTTCGCGGGCGGCCATTGCCCGGCTCGTTGAAGCCGGAGAAGAAACCTCCCGGACGACGGGCACCGGACAGCTACGATACCGAACGCGCGCTTAGGGCGTGGGCGGACGCCGATGAAGAAACTAACGGCGGCGCCTAGCCCGCGGGCTTTGTCCCGATTCAACGGCTTGCTTGGACGGCCCGGTAAGACCTGAATCCGAAAGCGCCTGCCGCCGAGTCCGAGAAATCAATGACGCCGGTAGGGTTGGGGTCGGTCGTGAGTGTTTGCCAAGTGCGAAGGTCCGCCGAGGCTTGGATTGTTACGGGCCTTCCGGCCTGTCCGATCAGGCGAAAACGTGGGCTGCCGGAGAGAGGAACACCGATTCCAGAAAAGGTTGGCGCTTTGGCCATGCCCGCACTCCCGGCACGAAAATGGGACTGAATTTCCGTGGGAGTGAGCGCGCGGGAATAGACGGCAGCCTCATCAATCAGTCCGCCGACTTTTCCAGCTTGAAGATAATTGATGTAAACTTCCGTGCCGGCCCCTCGGCTATCTAGTTTGCCGGGCGCGTCCGCAGACGCCGCAAGCTGGCCGTCAACCTAGAGGCGCGTGCTCTTTCCGTCATAAGTTCCTGCGAGATGATGCCAAGTATTCGCAGTCATTGTCTTGCTATCGGAAACTGTCACGTCGTGGAACTCCTGGCCGGTCGCCGTGGCGGCTAAATCACCAAATCGAACGTTCAGGTAAGGCTTGCCCGCTTGGTCAATCGCCAGAATGACGTGGTCCGGTGTCAACGTTAAGACTCGACGGAAAGGCTTGGACTGGTCGTTCCAAACCCAAGCTTCAAGCGTGACGTTGGTCAGCGTTCGCAAACTCTCGTGAGTCGGAACTCGGACGAAGCTATCGGTACCGATGAAGCGAAAGGCTTGTCCGACAAAGCCGGACGTATAACTGATGCTTGTGGCAACTCCGTTGTTGCGCTCCGCCGAATCGTCCGCGCTGCCATCGGCCTTCCACCAGCCAATAGCACTGCCGGGGAGAGGGGCGGGACCGTCACTAACCGTTGTGATCTGCTGGGCCTGCGCTGGCAAAGAGCTGATCGCCGTTGCGAGAATGAGCAAGAGAGGGATTGAGTTGCGTGCTGCGTTTCCAGTACTGGTTCGGAATGTCTTCATGTTTTCCTTTTCGTCTGAACCTTGATCCGCTTCCAACCCAAGCGAGCATTGCAGGCGGGCTGAGTTCCTTCGTGCGGTCAGCCGTTCACAGACCGGCTTGCAATCAAACATGATTACGAGCAAGATTGGACTTGAGCGAATGAAAGTGACCGGAAGAGAACAGCATAAGCGGGCAAGCGAAATCACCTTTGAAGTCGAGCGCGACGAGGAAAGCGGCTGGCTGACGGCTTCCTGGGACGCGCCGCGCGGTCAAGGCGGGATCACGACACAGGGCCGGGACTTGCGCGAGCTTGAGCAGAACGTGCGCGAGGCGGTGCGCTGTCACTTCGAGAATGGGAAACTACCGGGGCGGATTCGGCTGCACTTTGTCAACGACCCGGTGCTGGCGACCGCGTGAAAGTCCCGCGCGACGTTTCCGGCGGCGAAGCGGTCCGCGCATTAAGGCGGTTGGGTTTTCAAATTGTCCGGCAGGAAGGCTCTCACATTCGCATGACCAAGGGCTCCGTGCGGATCACGGTGCCGAACCACAAAACGATTCGCCCCAAAACGCTGCAAAGTATGCTGCGTCAGGCCGGCGTGAGCGTGGAGGAATTCTTGGAGGCGCTGTGAGGGGGATGCGGCGGAAATCCAAAAATTGTCGCTGCCGCTCGGAAACTGCTGGCTCGAAAAGGGCCATTCACATTTCCCATTGGGCCAACGCCCGAGGATCGCAAAGAAGCTGTTTTCTTCGCTGCGCCTGGCGAGCCTCTATCCAAAGTGCAGAAAAATATGGCGGATGAACACGGCAAGGAATGGAGCGAATGGCTTAAGCTCTCGTGGAAAGGCGGGTATCCCGGCAATTTTCCGCTGGATGATCCACGTGTATTTCTTTTTTACTTTCCTCCATTTCCAAAAAAGCTGTGGCAAGAGATTGATCGCGACCACCGGAAACGCGCCGCGTTGTTGCTAACTCCCAATCTGCTTTTAGGTGGAAGACTCCATGCCTGGCTTCTGTTGGCGAGCAAAGATTTTTCTGAGCAGATCAAGGCCCAGGAAGCAATTCAAACCATGTGTCGAGCGCCGATGGACAAAGCCGCCTTGGTTGCGAGCGTCCGGCGACAGATGGAAGCGCACACTCTCTCGCCTGCTTTGATCGAGAAGAACGAAGGCATCAAGCGCGGTTTGGCCGGAGCTGTTCCGCCTGGGTTCTCCTACGGGAAGACGCCTGACGGTGGATTCCCAGGCAGGGAGGAGTATCGAGGGTGGTAACACGTAGCGCGTTGTTTCAGGCTGTTTCACCAAGTAGTCACAAGCTACGGACCATGCGAAATGCGCTCCATACAAAGGGCTTTGACAAGGATTCGTGAAACGAATTGCCACGCGGAGAAACTGGCTGGGCTTTACTACAGATCAGAAGGTTTCAGGTTCAACTCCTGACGGGTGCGCCAGCAAAAGCAAAGATTTCGTAGGAATCTCCCTTTCCGAGAAACAGATTGCGCGTTCAAGCGGAAACCGATCGTTTCGACTCCTCAAAGCACCTCCCTTTGACCGCTATTCAACCACTTTTCAAGCTAGATCTGCAATCAGCTTCCCCGAAAATCCAGCAATTCTCACTATGACCCGTATGTAGTCCCGGCTTTAGCCGGCCAGCGCGAGAAAACCGGCTAAAGCCGG
>JACQWK010000601.1 GCA_016209525.1 Verrucomicrobiota bacterium | reverse complement strand
TCCACCACTTCGTCCAAATCCATGCCGATGGACACGCCGCGCGGGGCGATTATGCCGATGACCCGGAAGCGCCAGTCGCCGATCCGCACCAATTGACCCAGCGGATTCTGATTCGGAAACAGCTCGCGCTGGACTTTGGCGCCCAGGACACCCACCGCGGCTTGAGGAAGATCGCGGGGCAAAAAACGCCCGCTGGCCATTTTGAGGTGGCGGATTTCCAGAAGGTCGCGAGTGGTTCCGACGACGGTGACTTCCCGGCTTCGATCTGCCGCACCGGCTCGGGCTGTTCCGATGACCAGAGGCGCGACGCGCCGGATCGCAGGCACTCGTTGGAGCAAGGCTTCGGCATCTTGCAGGGTCAGATCATGCGGGGCGGTGCTGACCAATGGGGCCAATCCTTTCGTCTCGGTCTTTCCGGGAATGATGATCAGCAGATTTGAGCCGAGCGAAGCGAATTCGCCGGTGACATACAGGCGCGCTCCTTCGCCGAGGCTTGTGAGCAAGATGACGGAAGCCACTCCGATGCTCACCCCAAGCACCGAGAGGAATGTGCGCAAGCGGTGACCGCGCAATGCACCGGCGGCGAATTGGAGGAGGTCAGTCAGCTTCATGAGGATTGCCCTCTGGGTGGAGCAGGCCACCGGCCTGTTGCGACGGGCTACGAGCCCGCCGGACTTTTCGGCGGCAAGTTGCCGCCAAAAACGGGCTGGTAGCCCGTTCCACCCATCTTAGCGTGGCAGGGACGGAGTGGAATCCGTCCTTACCAACGCTAATCAATGAATGATGTTCGATGATCACTGTCTCGCGTAACACACGACTCTCTTTTCCGCCGACCACATGTTAATGAGTTCAGAAGTTGCCACTCACCCCTCACCCGGCCTTCGGCCACCCTCTCCCCATCCGATGGCGAGAGGGATGGGGTGAGGGGTACCGTCGATGTCAACTAACTAACTAACGAACTGATTCCAGAGGGGACCGTGGGATGGAGTACACGCGGAAGGTTTGTAGTCCCGCCTTTAGGCGGCCCGAACCGGCTAAAGCCGGGACTACAAACGCCGACCTGTCGTTCATCCAACGGTCTCGTCAATATGAATGTTCCTTCGTGCGTCACTTTCAAGTGAGTGAATGACTCTGAGTCTCCGTCCGGCGAGGCGCCGGCCGGAACTCGCGCGGGCGCGTGTGCTCCCCGATCCTGATCGCATAATCACGTCTTGCTGTCTCTATCCGACACCACCAACCCGTCGGACAAGCCAATCCGGCGTCGGGCCCGGTCACCGATCTTGGGATCATGCGTGACAACAATCAACGTGAGCCCGCTGTGGTTCATGGTCTCCATCAAATCGATGATTTCCTGGCCGGAGACGCTGTCGAGATTGCCCGTTGGTTCGTCCGCAAGCAGGAGCGCGGGATTCATCACCACGGCCCGCGCGATGGCGACTCGCTGCTGTTCGCCGCCGGAGAGTTGATCCGGTCGATGCCCGGCTCGGGCGGTCAAGCCCACCCGTTCGAGGACCTTCCGCGCGCGTTCGCGGCGCTCCTCCGGCTGGATTCCGGCAAAGACCATCGGCAGTTCCACGTTGCCCTCCGCGGTCAGCCGCGGCACGAGATGGAAAAATTGGAACACAAATCCGATTTGGTGACGCCGGAGGCGCGACAGTTCGCCCTCCTCCAGATGGGCCGTTTCTTCGTTCGCCAAGCGGTAGGACCCGGAAGTGGGCCGATCCAAACACCCCAGAAGGTGCAGCAGTGTCGATTTTCCTGATCCGGAAGGTCCCATCACGGAGACGTACTCGCCGGCGTCGATCTTGAGGTTGACATCCTTCAAGGCGTGCACCGGCCTGCCGCCGACCATGTATGTTCGACTGATTCCGGTGAGGTGAATCATCCTGAATCATTTCTCCGCCTCAGCGCTCACCGTGACCCGCGCGCCGGCTTTGACTTCCGGGCGGTCCAGCGAGACCACGACCAGCTCGCCCGCGGAAAGCCCCGACGTGATTTCCGTGTAACTCCAATTGTGCAGTCCGGCCCCCACCTTCCGTTCTTCCAGGCGTCCATTCTGCACCACGAGCACCCGGCTGCCGTCGAGAAGCGCGTAAGTCGGAATCCGCAAGACTTGTTCGCGGGAATCAAGGATGACTTCCAAATCCGCTGAAAGCCCCGGCAGCAAGTTCGCGGGGAGAGTTGTGTCTTTGAGTTCGGCTTCGATTCGCAAGGTTCGGTTCTGTTCCTGGCGGGCTTCCACGAACGAGGCAATGTAGGTCAGAGTGCCGGCAAATGACTGGTCCCGGAAGGCGTCCAGCGTAATTCGGGTCGGCAACCCCAAATGCAGCCGGGCCACGTCGGCCTCGTCCATGGGAGCGCTCAAGTAAAGCGCTCGTGGATCGATCAAATCCACAATCGGCGGGATGAACACGCCGGGAGGTGAAGGACTGATCCATTCGCCCACTTCGATCGTGACATCGAGCACTACGCCATCAAACGGCGCGGCGATCACGGTTTTCGCCAGCGTCGCCCGGGCCGCTTCCAACGCGGCCTCGGCTTCCAAGACTCGAGCGCCGGCGGCCTTGCTCGCCGCCTGTGTGCTTAGGAAGCGGGTGTGATCCTGCTCGCGCACGGTTTCGGAAACGACGTCGTTCCGAGCCAGACTTTGGGTTCTGTTCCACAGCCGTTGCGCCAAATCCGCTTCCAGCCGCGCTTGTTCGGCGAGCGCCTTGGCCGCTTCCAAGGACCGCATCGCCAGTTGCACTTGCGCCTGTTGTTCGCGATCATCCAGGCGCAAGAGAACGTCCCCTTTTTTGACTCGGGATCCTTTTTCCACCTTGATCTCGCTGACCAATCCGGCAATTCCCGGACTCATGCCTGCGCGTCGGCGGGATTGAACCGTGCCCGCCCGCGAATTCACCACGGAATCCTCCACGCGGCCTTTCTCGGCCCGGAAAACCGTCACGGGCACCGGCTGGGCCCGAAAAACCGTCTGGCGCAGAAGGAACGCGCCTCCTCCCAACGCGAGCAGGATGACGACGGTTTTGAGCCACCCTTTCCCACCGGCGCGCTGTTGGATCATCTCCACTGCCCTTCGACGATTTCCCTGAGATTGAGTTTGAATGGATCGATGAGGACGTGCTTGATCCGCTCGCGTTTCCAAGTGTACGTGACGTGAACAAGGCCGTCGGTAGCCTGGATGACTGCGGGATAAGAGAATTCCTGTCCCGGTTCGTTTTCGAGCACGAGTGCAGCGAACCACCGCCGGGCGTCGGGAGAGATGGAGACGTTCAGCAAGTCGCGCCCTTCCGTGGTGTGATTATAGACCAACAACGCGCGGCCATCGCGAAGCACGGTGCCGTCGATGCCGCTGTTCGGATTGGGAAGCTCCGTGGCTTTCATCCGGCTCCAGGTTTGGCCGTCGTCATCTGACCAGGACTCGGTGATTTGCCGCTGTTTGGTGCGGCAAAGAATCTGAAGTTTTCCCGAGGGATAACGGAGAATCGTCGGCTGGATCGCGCCGAATTCCATGGCGGCATTCAGCGGACCGGTGCGCGACCATTGGTGGCCGAAGCTGTGCGTGCGCTCCATATGCACGCGCCAGCCTGCATCCTCGGTGCTCGATCCGCAGAGAATCCAGTTGTCCTCCAGCTCCACCGGCTTGTTCTTGATCGGACCGTAAATTTCTCTTTGCAGGAGGTCCTTCGAAAGCCGCTTTGGCGGGGACCAGGACCGGCCGCGGTCTTCGGAGCGCATGAGCATACCCCACCAAGTGGATGGGCTGGGGCCCACTTTGTAAAAGAGGAGCAGCGGCCCTCTCTTGGGCTGAAACAGAACCGGATTCCAACAAGGATACCGAATCCGATTCTTGTCATCCGCGCCATTGGCGATCTCGATGGGCTGGGACCAGGCATTTCCGTCGTGGCGGGACAGCCAGATGCCCACGTCCGGAGCGCCTTCTTCACTGCCCGCGAACCACGCGGCGATCAAACCGTCTCGTGTTTCCGCGATGGTCGAGGCGTGGCAGGATCGGAATTGCGCTTGCTCAAAAATGAACTCGGATTTGAGGAAGCCCGGCTGACCTGCCGCAGGGTCCCCGGACTGCGCGCGTACCGGCGAGCCGTTGGTGACCAAGATCAACACCATAAATCTAATCAGGAGACTGCGGGCTACTACATCCGTGATCCGGGAGACGGAGGAGATCAGAGGATAGGAAACGTCTCGTTCCCCGGGCCCACGAACCCACCCACCCCCTACCCCTCCCAGGAGGGGAGTTGCCTTGCGCGCCGCCATTGTCCGTTGCCCTCCTGGGAAGGGTTCAGGGGTGGGTTCAAGGGCGCTATAAGGAAACTTGTTCGGGGATATCTCAACTCGGCCCTCTCCCCAGGGGAGAGGGAGGATCGTTTGCCGCGGCTCGGCAAGAGCTGCCTGGCTGATTTCTCGATACGGCACGGACGATATTCCCTCTCCCTGAGGGAGAGGGCCAGGGGGCACTGCTGTTGAATTAAGGACTCGTTCGAAACCAGATGTCTTCACGTCACGTCCTATTTCTTCGGCGCGGTGATCATCGGAAAATCGTCGGTTCGGAACGGAGTCGCCGGCATTCCCTCTTTGTTCCAAAGGTTGACCACGGGATAATTCGCCCAGCCGTACCGCACGGCGATCGGCTTCTCTACGTCAGGACTGCTCACCACGACTTGCTTTCCTGCGATCTCGGCTTTGGCCCAGACGAACTTTTTGTCCTCACCGGCAATCGCGAATCCTTTGAGTTCGCCACCGCGCGCTTCCAAACCGCTGCCAACGTGGTCGAAGCTGAGCACCGCCTTGTCGCCTTGGATCTTCATCCGCTTATACAGGGGGCCTGACGAGACGAGTTTCTTTTCGCCATACGCAATGCCCCGAGCCGCGAGCGCCAATCGCGCTCCGACCGGTTCCTTTTTCCTCGGGTGAATGTCGTTCTCCTCGCCGACATCGGTGATCACGGCCATCCCGACCTTCGGCAACACTTTCGTCGCGATTAATTGCGCTTCGCGAAGTTCGGCCCAATCGCTGTCGCCGGGCTGGTCTTTGATCTTGGTGAACGGCGCCAGTTGAACGGCGAGAAAGGTGAAATCGCCCTGGCGCCAATCGCGCCGCCAATTGCGAATCATATCGGGAAACAGAGTGCGGTATTGGTGCGCGCGGCCGGCGTTGGATTCGCCTTGATACCAGATCGCGCCTTGGATGGCGAAGGGCAGCAACGGCGCGATCATGCCGTTGTAGAGTTCCGACGGTTTCCAGAACGGCCGGCCCGGGGGCTTTTTGTCGAAGGGCTTCCCTTGCTTCTTGGCCCCGGCCTGTTCGGCGTTGAATTGAGCCAGCGCGGTTTCGTATCGGCGCATCGATTCGACGTAGCCGTCGAGGATCGCTTTCTTGTAGTCCGGATTGGCCTGGAGCACATCGTCGCTCATCCAAACCTCTGCGGGTGACCCGCCCCAGGAGGTGTGAATGAGTCCGATGGGAACGCCGAGCGACTTCTGCAAATCGCGGCCGAAGAAGTAAGCCACCGCGGAAAAATTCGTGATGGTTGGCGGACCGCACTCTTTCCAACTCGCGTTGACGTCCTCGACTGGTTTTTCCGCCTTCAACTTGGGAACGGTGAAGAGGCGGATCATGGAATTGGCCGAAGCGGCGACGGATTTCTCCGATTCGAACGTCAGCCGCAAAGGCCATTCCATATTCGACTGGCCGCTGGCCACCCAGACTTCACCCACGAGCACGTTTTTCAGTTCGATCTTGTTCTGGCCTGTCACCGTGAGGACATCCGGCCCGCCGGCCTTCAGCTTCGGCAGTTTCACCATCCACTTGCCGCCCTTCGCCACGGCGCTGGCCTTCTCGCCGCGAAATTCGACCGTGACTTTCTCCCCGTCATCCGCCCAACCCCATACTGGGACTGGTTTGCCTTGCTGGAGAACGGCGTTGTCCGAGAACAGTGCCGGCAGCTTGACATCCGCGCGAAGGGTTGCGTTTGCCGTGAGGACGAGCAACAAAGCGGTCGTGCCGGTGGCCTGTGCTGTTCGCAAAGCGAAGCGTTGGATGTTCATCGCGCCGGTTGCGGCGGCGCCGCGCTGCGTTCCATTGCGGTTGCTCATTGGGTTGAGAGTTCGCCGGGCTGGCATGGACGAAGCGGAGACAGAACGGGTTTGCAGAACGATGGTTGGTTCCATGCGGGTAATCCACTCAAACCGTGGGCGTCCGTCAATGAGGAAAGCGAACGATATCGGTGGAGACAATAATCAAGTGGCCGTTTCGGGTCAGGCGGCCTCAACGTGCCAGTCCTCACTCTCGAGACTCCTGCCCCGCTATCGAACTGTTCAAACCAACATGTTGGTCGCAATTCAGTTCGAGTTTTGCGAAGCAAAACCGCATTCTTTCGCGACGAAGGAGCGAAAAAAGTTGCCTTGCTCGGCCCCAATTCGGTTGTGGTTGAGGATCGAATTGGTCAGGAGTGGCACCTTTCAGACAACTTCGCCTTGATGCGGACAGCTCGCCACAAGCTGAGCGACTAAACCTTTCTGCGCGGCCGCGTGGATTCGTGTACCAGGTGCGAACCCGCGAAGATTATGAGCGTTGGCGGCGGAATCAACCCAATCTGCGGTTGTGGTGAATTCCCGTTCTGTATCTCAGACTGGAAAAATTGATCGAGAGCAAGGAGACGTATCGGGAGCAAGACCAGATCGACCGCGCACGGCTGCTGCAATTGCACCGGCAGAAGCGGCCTGGCAGTTAGGAAGTCCGGCTGACCGAGACGGGCACTTGGCTGGAAAGAACCCACTGGCTGATGGCTCGCCGGGATCGCTTAAACTCGGCACCTGGGCAGAGTGAAATTCTTGAGTAAGACCCAGCGGTTCACCAATGGCCGGGACCCGTTTCCTGACACAGACCTCTAATAGGATGACCGCTTTGCGTTCGCTGGGGACCCATACCAACAAGTTGTCGAAACTAGGAACTGACACCTTTCCAGTCAGATGTTGGCAGAGTTCGGCTTTTGACGTTAAGGTCTCAGCATGAAACGCAACATCGAGATTCTCTTGCTGAAGCTGACTGACGGCGCTCGTGTCCTCCGCTTCAGTGAGCCTGAAATGGGGTTGTGTTTGGAGAAACGGCTTGACCCCAAGGAATCCGTCGCTCGCCAGCAGGAGCACTGGAAACAGGTCTTTAAGGCCATGCTCGAACGCCAACTCGGCTCCACGAGTTGAGAGCCATGTAAGAGCGGCGAAACCAGGTCCCGGCTATTGGAAAGCCCGGAGGAAATTGGCCGAAGCCATTCCATCGTCGGCAGGAGGAGCGGCGGTCCGCCCGGCCTGTTGAAAAGCCGTGACGTCCCGCCCGGCGGATCCGGCGAGGCTTTCCGAGCACGCTCTGAGATTTCGGCCGATTCCGGGTCGCAAGATGCGGTCCTCTACGGCAGGCGTGGACACCCGCCGTTACCGCCGACTCGGAGACGCGCCTACGCCCTCCCGCAACCGACACTCCGCTTGACCATCCTTCTCCATTCTGGCACTTTGCGTCCACGGAAATGAGCGCACTTGGCACGAGACCCTGGGCGAACGCCCCGAAAGGCCGAGAGCGATTTCCTTTCCGTTTCAGCCAAATCTCCCCGCCAGTGTTCGGCCCGCCGCCTGCTTTCCGAATGCCTGCGGGAAACGACCGATATCAAAGCCTATGAAGACGTTCCCCTCCCTTGGCCGCCGACGTTCCGGTTTCACATTGATCGAACTGCTCGTCGTCATTGCCATCATCGCCATTCTGGCCAGCATGCTTCTACCGGCGCTGGCCAAGGCGAAATCCAAGGCCCACCAACTCAAGTGCCTGAACAACACCAAGACCCTCACGCTCTCGACGTTCATGTACCTGTCGGACTTCAACAAACCGGTGCCGTACAACGGGCAAGCCACGCCGACTATGGACAACGCCCTGTGGGTGACGGTCCTGGCCACCAATTATGGCGGGATAAACGCCGCGCGCATCTGCCCGTCGGCGCCGTCTGCACCCACCAAGTCCAAGCGGCGGCATCCCAACAGCGGCTCCGTGAATCAAACGTGGTTGTGGACCGGGTCGAAGGGATTCGATTACGAAGGCAGCTACGCCTTCAACGGATGGTTTTATGGCGACGACGACCCGTACTTCAGCACGCCTGATCAAAAATTGAAAAAGTACCGGAACGAGGCCGATTGCCCCAAGCCGTCCGGCACGCCGGTCATCCCCGACAGCAACTGGATCGATACCTGGCCGCAGCCGAACGACCCGCCGGCCCGTGATCTTTTCACGGGTGACGATTTCAACGGAGCCATGGTCCGCGTCACGCTGCCCCGCCATGGAGGAGCGACCTGGACCAAGAACATGAAGTTCAATGCAAAGGACAATTTGCCCGGCGCCATCAATATCGGGTTCGTGGATGGCCACTCGGAGTTGGTGAAGCTGGAGAAACTCTGGAGCCTGGACTGGCACAAGAACTGGGTTCCGCCCGCGAAACGTCCGGGTAAGTAAGCGAGATCTCCGGCTTGGGACTGTCGCAAGTCCTGGATTTTCGACGTCCAACCGTCCGCTGTCAGCTATTCCTCTCGAAGTTTGGAATCGAAGCCCCGATCAATCACGTCGATTATCGGCAGGAACAGTCCAATCACAATGCCGCCAACCACCACTGCCAGAAAGACGATCAAGACCGGCTCGAGCAGCGACAATCCGGCGGTGATGGCATTGTCCACCTCGACCTCGTAGGTATCGGCGACTTTCAAAAGCATAGCCGGCAACGCGCCGGACTGCTCTCCCGCGTCGATCATGCTGATGACGGTGGATGGGAAAACGCCGGAACCGCGCAGCGGCAAAGTCAGATTCTCTCCCTCCTTCACGCTGTCATGCGTTCGCTGCACAGCTTGAGCGAAGATGGCATTGCCAGTGGTCTCCCGAGTAATTGCCAATGCCTGCAGCACTGGGACACCGCTCTCCAGCATCGCACCCAGCGTGCGTGCCAGCCGGCAAATCACGGTCTTGCGTATGATGCGTCCCAGAATGGGCAATTTGAGTTTAGCGCGGTCGATCGCAGCTCGACCGGCTTTGGTGGAATGGATCCACGGAAACATGACGGCGATGACCGCGGCCAAAACCAGGACATGGACGGCGTGACTCTGAACGATTTCTGAACATCCCAAAATGAATTGAGTCAGAGGCGGAAGGTGGCTGCTCCCGGTCAGATCCGCAAACACGTCCTTAAATCTGGGGATCACCCAGACCGTCAGCGCGGTCAGGATGCTCACGGCAACAAAGATGACCGCCGCGGGATAAATCAAAGAGGATATGACTTTGGCGCGGATTCTCTGAGCGCGCTCCATGAAATCGGCGAGCCGCGTCAAGGTGTTGTCGAGCATTCCCGCGGTTTCACCGGCGACGATCATGTTGAGGTACAGCCGGCTGAAGACCTTCGGATGCCGGCCCAGGGCTTCCGAGAGCGTCGATCCTCCTTCGATATCTGCCGTGACTTGGCGAAGAATCGTTTTGAGACGCCTGTTCTCCTCCTGCTGCTCGACAGATCGCAGGGCTGCGACGAGTGGAATGCCCGCCTCGATCAGCGTGGCCAGTTGTCGGGTGAACGCGGTTAGCACTTTGCTGGCAATTCTTCCAGGTGACGAAGGCCAGCGGGGCGTGCGCTTTGTGACGTCGGCGCGGTTCAAAGTCCGTTTGAGCCTTTCGACAATGATGCGCTGAGACTGTTCTTTGACGGAAATTGGGAATAGCCCCATTTCTTTGACCCGGCGCAGCGCTTGGGTCCAACTTCTTTCTTTGATCCGGCCATGAAACGGTTTTCCTTTGGAATCCAATCCGGTGTAGGCGAACGTGCTCATGCGTCGAGGTTTGTTCCGCATGATTCGACAACGCAGACTCCTTCCCGTTTCGATAAATCTTGAACACGGCGACCACATCTCCGTTCAACCGGAAGGGCGCGTCTTCCTGCTCTGGAAAGCCAGAGGAAATGTTGAGTTTATCAACCTGACGAAGGTTACTTCGCTCCGTGGCCGTCAACTCCTCGATGAAGTCGCGACGTGAAGCAAACGGGTCAGCTATCCGTGACAAACTCGTCCCAGAAAAGAATTTTTCTCACCCGACTACTCCAGGCTGGTCTGGACAGGCAGGATGACTGCCCTACTTTGGGGCCGTCCATTGCAGGACCTGTTTGTCCGCGAGCAGCCGGACGCTCAGGCTGCGGTAGTTCACCTTCTGCACAGGAATGCGTTCATCTATGGCGAGGCAGGCTGCCGTGGCCGCAGATTGCCCAAGAATCATGAAGACCGGTTCCATCCGAATCGAACCGTAGGCAATGTGCGTTGCGGAAAGGCAAACCGGGACGAACAAATTTTCACATTCACCCTGCCTCGGAACAATCGATCTGTAGGAAATGGCATACGGCTTGACCGCCACCTGAACGTCTCCTTCGTTGAGGACGCGCCCGTTCCGCACGATGCGCTGGCAATTGTGCGAATCCATGTTGTAGGCGCCTAGCCCCACTGAATCCTCCGCTTTTAATGTGCCCCGGCAGTTGTGCTCGGTCATCACGTGATCCGAAATCATCCGGCGGGCTTCGCGGACGTAGAGCTGGTGCGGCCAGCCGCCGGTATCGAGAAATTCGTCTCGGACCGGCCCCCAGCGGCGCATCTCCTCGCGCATCTCTTGGGACACGCGCGGATCGGTCGCCAGGAAGTGAATGAATCCGCGCGTGTAATCCTCGTGAGCTTTGACGATTTTCTCGCGCGTGCCGTAATCGGCCTCCGGATAATCGTGGTTCATTCCAATGAAGTCCGTGGAGAAGCCGCCGTTGTTGTTGATGTCGGTCTTGCCATTGGGCATCCAGATCGGATTCCAGAATTGGCTGAGTCTGGGACGCTGGCCGGCGGCCAGAAGTGCTTCGAGGTAACGGCCGAGCAATTCATATATCGCGGGATCGTAATTGGCGGGCTTCGGCAAGGGCAGCCGTTGGGCGGCGTTCGTCGTGAAGCAAAGCCGATAATTGTAGGCTTGCACGCTGCGGTCGCCTTCGCCTGGCCTACCGCCCTCGCCGGATTGAACAAACGGCAGAAGGCCGCTGGAAGGTTCGCCTGGCTTCACGTAGGGATCGACCGGAACGGTGAACTGATGTTTCGGCGTCTCAGCCCGCACGCCGTTGAGCGTTTCGTTGGATTTGGAATTGGCTTCGCGTCCGACCGTGTACGAGACTTTGGCTTTGGCCATCAGGTCCCCTTCGTAAGTGGCATCCACGAACATTTTGGCTCGAAACACCTTGCCGCTTCGCGTCGCAATCTCGGTGATCCGGAGGCCGTCCATCTTCACGGAGGCGAGCCGCTGCTCCAGATACACCGGCACACCGGCTTCGTTCACCATTTGATAGAAGATGTTCTCGGCGACATGCGGCTCGAAGGTCCATTGCTCCTCTTTGCCGTAGTGTTTGCCAAGCCTCCGATAAAACTCCCGAGAGATTCCCCCAATGGCCGTTTTGTTCCCAATGTCTGTGGCCCCAAGGCCGCCGGAACTCAATCCACCAAGATGGCGGCCAAACTCCACGACGACAGCCGTCTTCCCCATCCGGGTCGCCTGCACGGCCGCGACCACACCGCCGGAGGTTCCGCCATACACGCAAACGTCGCTTTCGATGATTTCCACCGCACCCAACGCCGCGGTCTGAAAGGCTAGCATGGCCCAGACCGCGGCGCGCAGACAGGCGCTTCCGCGAGTTTGTTGGAGTGACTTTTCAGGAAAATGGATATGCCCGCTGCGACACGTTCGTTCCTGGAGAGCCTCCAAGTCCGTTGGGCGAGGATTGGGACCATGAACCGCCGAGAGCTTGACGTAGCGCAGATTTGGAATCTGCTGTATCGCAGAATTGCATTCTGCAGCGCGTCGGCCAAGTCCAAGGCGCCGGAGTTGTCCGCCGCCCTGCCGATTGCAAATCGGCGATACGGCAGATTGAAAATCTGCGCTACGAACACCCAGTTCATGGAGAGCCTCTACGCACTTCTTGCCCGCATTGGGACCATGAACCAGCCAATCGGTGGGGCGATACTCCCGTCGAGCCCAGGAAAAACTGCGGCCAAAGAGGTAAGGGCTCGACAGGAGTCTCGCCCCACCTTGAGGATCATGGAGAGGAACGCAGAACCCGATCATCTCTTGGCGGAGTGAGTTCCAGACATCTAGCAGGGACACTGTCGTCCTGTGCATGAGAAGTTTCATGGGATTCGATGGATATTGCTCTTGTTCATTGCGTGCCCGACACCGACTCCCCTCACCTTTGATCCCTCTCCCCTCATCCAATGAGGGAGAGCGCAGGGAGAGGGGCGTTTCCAATCGGAAAAGTCCTGCATTTCACAACCACCCAAGATTAGCGTTGCGTGAGCACCCGCTGGAGAATGGCTTCAAGTTCCTGCGCGCGCAACGCCCATCGGTAATTCGCATTCACGAATGCCACTTGTCGCTGGAGCTGTTGGGCCAGCGTTTCGTCGTTGCGCTTGAAAGAATCCAAGAGTGTGAGCGCCTGAGCGATGAAATGGCGGCCCTGAATAATCTTTCCGTCTTCCAGCGGGATGACATGGCCAAAGCCGGCCATTACTTCGGGCAGCGCGCCCAACGCCGAACAGATCACGACACAACCCGCCGCCATCGCTTCCATGATGCAGATACTCGAGGTTTCCGGGAGCGTGCTCGGGAAAAACAAAGCGAGCGTCGTCCGGAGGGTCCTGGCCAGAAGCGGTTGGCTGACGTTGCCGACGTAGTTGACGCCAAGCATCGAGCGGCAGGATTCGTAGAACTCGTACCACGATCGGTCCAGCCGGTGTTCGTTGTTTGGAGGGTACAACTCGAAGCTTGAAAAGATGTTCAAGGTGACCGTGCGCTCCATTTTGCGAAGCTCGCGGAAAAACAGCGTGGCCGCGTTCAATCCTTTGTAGGGCGTGCTCGTGAAGGCCATGACCGGCGGCCACGCCTTCGCCTTGAGAATTCCGCCGCTCTCCGCAAACAGAGACTCAAAGAACGGCGAAATCGCGTTGCGCAGCAGGAAAATCCGATCCGCCGGGACATTGCCTTTGGCCCTGTAGTTGTCCCGTTGCCACTCGCTGACGCACAGGATCAGATCTCGCGAACAGAGCGGCGATTGAAGGAAGGTGTGATAGTTGGGATCGAGGCTCCAGGGATTATGCTCCCAGCAAAAGATGGGAATCTCCGAGTTTAGTTTCTGCCTTGTTTCCCGGGCAAAGTTCGGCGCGTTCAGCACCAGGATCGCATCGGGCCGTCCCCAGTCCGCCAATTCTCCCAACGGACTGCACCGGACACCATGCGACATTTGCCGGGCTTTGGTTCCATTGAATAATCCGACCTCGTGCCCGCGCCGCGCGAGTTCGATCGCCAGATAACATTGGGCCGATTGCGAACCGGCCAGCGGCCGCTGGAACGGGGTTCCGACGTCGTATTCATGAGCCAAGTTCGGATTGACGAAGGCAACACGCATCAAAGCAACTGTATTGAGCGACGTCGGGTTCGCAATCTTGTTTCACGGAAGAGTCGGAACCAAAGGCCACGGAGGGAACGGAGGCGGAGTCTCTCCGCCCAGACGAAACGGAACGGGTTTAAAAGCCGCCTGGTCAACGGAGGGCAGACTTCCAGCCTGCCCCTTGCCGTTGGCAAACTCATTACGCCGCGCCCTCCTCGAATTACCCTGAAACGGGCTGTTGGCTAGCCACAATAGAACATCGATGGATCGTCCCAGCCTCAAGGATTGATGCCTTCGACCCAGAAGATTTGATGAAGAGTCGATCCGCTGCTGCCGCCGGTGGCCGTGCCGCCGCCGGGCAAATGAATCCACCCGTTCACGAAGGCCGATCCAGTGACGCCATGCACAGCAATGGGCAAGGATTCGAGTTGATACCAGCGGTCTTGTTCGGGCACATACATTTCCATCTCATCGAACACGCCGTTCGGTCCCTCGCCGCCGAAGACAAGGAATCGACCATTGGCCGCGATGCCATTGATGCCGCCGCGCATCGTCGGCATCGCCGCCCGGGTCGTCCATTGGCTGGTGGCGGGGTCAAACACTTCCAGAATGCTCGTCATGGCGCTGGTGAATCCGGCCTGCAGACGTCCGCCTGTGACATAAATTTTACCGCCAATGGCACAAGCCGCCAGGTGATTGCGCTGCGACGGGAGGTTCGGGAGTGTTTGCCAGGTGTTGTTGGCGGCGTTGTAAACAGCGAAATCACTTCCCCGAGGGGGGCGTCCACCGGCGACGTAGATCAGCTCGCCGATTACGTAGACCTTCCCGTTCAGCTCGGCGACGCCCATTTCGGAGTTGGCTTCGATCAGTTTCGCGCGCTTGTTCCAACGGCTGATGACGCGAAAGAATTTTTGGCCGTCGGTGAGTGGGGCGCCGAACGGACTGCGCGCTTCCAGAATGTCCTGCCACGGCCCTGCGAGTGACGGCGACACTTGCATCGTGCCGGTCCCAGTCCACGTGACGACGAGATTGTCCCCGTTCTTCCTGATAGCGGTTGGACCGTGTAAATTCTGCGCCACGGCGGACGACACCGACAAAAGGAATGCGATCATCCCGGCAAGTCGTCGAAGCGCTCGCGTCGTGGCACTGATTTTGTTGGCGGCCCGAGGTTGCATCGTGCGCATGTGCCGGGATCTGCGTTACGATAAACGAAGTCGCGCCGCAAGCAAGGCGAGTACTCATAATCCGGCTCTGGCGCCGACATGTCGCGAGGGCTTCGCCAAGTGGCGCCGAATATGAAGGGGGCACCGTGCGCCAACTTTGCAGAATAACGCGCGTCAATTCTCCGGCTTTGTCCCTGCACGTCGCCGCTCATCAGGTTTCAACCCGAATCTGTCCCGTTTTGTCCCACTTACCCGACCATTCGTCACCAGGCGATGGCATCCCTGGTGTGATGCTCGGCATGCTCAAAGAGTGTCTTGAATATGGGTGGCGCGGGCAACTTGCCCGCCCCGGTCGGCAACCTGCCGACCGGAATGGCAGCGGGTGTCAAAGCCAGACCGGCGCCAGGATTACTCATCGACGTCGCGCCCGTTCCGTCCGGCAGGTGGCCGGGCGGCACAGGCTGGCAGCCTGTGCTACCCGAAACTGAATTCTCAAACACGCTCTCAGCGGGCTGCATTGCAACATCGCGCGGCGGGTCGTATGAATGAGTGAGTCATCAGGTTTTGAAAAACACAATCTATAGCAAACCACCAGAAGCAACAGACTCATGGCAGAGACGCCGAATCGCGTGGCTGTGCGTCTTCGGATGGACGGTCTTCGTTGGCCTGGCGCTGTGGTGGTTGCTGCGAGGCAACGCAGGCCCGACGGTGTGGATCGTTCATAAGGCGGCGACGCCGGATACTCCGGTTGCGGAACGAGACTTCGGCCTTTCCTGGACCGAGATTCATTTGCAGCGGGGTTTTCCTTGGCTTCTGTTTGGCCCTTATGTGGCGTTGGTGGCTGCATGTTTCCCGCTGGAACGGGGACGGCTCCGGCTGAGTTTGCCGCTGAACCTCGTGGCCTGCGTGGCCTTTCTAGCCGCTTCCCACAGCGTCAATTGTCGCACCCGCGTGAAGTTCTCCCGCGTGACGATCATCAAATCCGAGCCGACGCCAGGAGTCCGGGAGACAAATACGTTTCAGGTACGCATTTCCGAAGGCGCCGCGGCCGGATGGCGACGGCATGTTTCGGGCACCAACCTGGCGAATCTGCTCGGCCCGCCGCATCCAGACTTCAAACTTCCTCCACCTCCGCCGGGAGAACGAAAACTGGACCTCTGGTCCATGCTGGTCGATTTGCTCGCCTATGGCGCGATCGTCGGTTTGGCGCACTCGATCCTTTTTTATCGTCGGTTCCGCGAGCGGGAACACCGCGCGCTGTTTCTCGAATCCAATCTCGCCAGCGCCCGGCTCCACACGCTCCGAGCGCAGTTGCATCCCCATTTCCTTTTTAACAGCCTGAATGCCATCGCGGCCTTGCTCCGTCGCGATCCGCGCCTGGCCGAGGCGACGCTCATGTCCCTCAGCGAGTTGCTGCGCCTCGCACTCAGTCAGTCCGAAAGGCCAGAGATCGCGCTTCGCGAGGAACTGCAGTTTGTCGAGCGTTACCTCGAAATTCAGCAAACTCGATTCGGCGACAAGCTGCGCGTCGAACAGGAAATTGAGCAGGCGGCGCTGGATTGCCTGGTGCCCGCGCTGGTCCTCCAACCGCTCGTCGAGAACGCCATCCGGCACGGCATTGAGCCGGCTGAGAAAGCCGGCGTGGTTCGGCTGACGGCGCGTCGCGAAAACGGGAACTTGGTGTTGATCGTGGAAGACAACGGAGTTGGCCTGCCCAACTCCGCCCCTGATTTCGATGAGTTGAAAACTGCGGGCGATCGGCCTGGCGCGACCGCCCAACTGGTGCCGGCGCGCTCTCCCGCGCCGGTTCCGAGCGGCGGAAGCGGAATTGGCCTGACGAACTTGCGGGCGCGGCTCGAAACGCTTTATGGCCCGCGTCAAAAAATCGAACTGGCGCCTCGTCCCGAAGGGGGCGTCACCGTGCGTCTCGAAGTTCCTTGGCACCCAGTAACCGGAATTCCGGACGATGGGCGTGCAATTGGCGTGGGTGAAACAGGCAGCTCGCCTGTACCGCCGGGCGAGCCGCCCGACAGAACGACGAGCGCTCCGGAAGGGAGTCAAGCGTTCGAATTGCGGCCGAACGCGGCGGCGATTCCACTTGCTGAGTCGCCGAACGGAGCGGGCGAGTCGCCCGCGCTGCCCTCGCGAACCGGACGCGGCGATTGCGATCCTGCATGAAAGTCCGCGCCGTCATTGCCGACGACGAACCGCTCGCGCGCGAGCGCGTCCGTTCCTTCCTCGCCGACGAACCGGATGTTGAAATCGTCGCGGAATGTTCCAATGGAGCGCAGACGCTCAAAGCCACGCAGGAGCATCGGCCCGACTTGCTCTTCCTGGATGTGCAAATGCCCCGGCTCAACGGGTTCGAGGTGCTCGAAGCCCTCGCACCGGAACAAATCCCGGTGGTGATTTTCACGACCGCCCACGACGAACACGCCATCCGTGCGTTTGAAGTCAACGCGCTGGATTATCTGCTGAAGCCGTTCACCGAGGCACGATTCAAGAGGGCGGTGCAACGCGCGCGGAGCCAACTGGACAAAAGTCCGCAGCGCCGACCGAACCCGCAACTCGCGGGCCTGCTGAACCACCTCCATGCAGCGACTCCGGTCGGACGTATCCTGGTACGATCGCCGGAGCGCATCGTGTTTCTCAAGCCCGAAGAGATCGATCACGTGGAAGCCGCGGGCAACTATGTCGTCCTGCACTCCGGCAAAGAACGTCACATCGTGCGCGAAACCACTGCGGCCATGGAGGCCCGGCTCGCACCCGCCGGATTCATGCGGATCAGCCGGTCGGTCATTGTCAACCTGGCGCAAATCCGCGAAGTTCAGCCGCTCGGCCCCGGCCAATACTCGGTCCTGCTCAAGAACGGAACCCGCTTCGACATGACCTGCAGCCTCGGCGAACTGCAAGCGCGGCTGGCGGAAGTTTGAGCCCGAAATCCGAAATCCGAAATCCAAAACAATCCCGAATGTCCAAATGACCTAAATCCGAAACAGGCTGCGCTAAATCGGACCGCGCGGCGTTTGGTCATTCGAGCTTTTCTCATTCGAATTTGTTTCGTATTTCTGTTTGACTTCCCACTTGTCCCAATTCCCACCGCTTTCATCCCCGATTTGATTTTGGTTGGTCACATTCCAGTCGCGCGCCGAGGCAAAGCGACCGACAGTGGGCGCGACGGTTGAAAGCCTGTTTTGAAATGCCCGTGACCAGGAGCAGCCGAGGTAACGAGGCTCTGGTTATTTCGGACTTTAAGTTTCGGACGTTGAAGTGAGCCTCCTCACGTCGGCTGCTACGACCTTGCAAACAGGCTCTGAAACGAAACAAATCAAGAACCATGAAAACGAAATCCCTGCTGCTCGGAATCGTCACGCTGCTCGCCGCGGGCGGGTGGTGGGTCGGCCAGGCTGTTTGGCGCGCGCACCGTCAACTCGTCAGTTTGGATGTGCGCAATGCTCCGCTCGCCGAAGTCTTGCGCAAAATCGAAAGGCAGACTTGGAAGAAGATTCGCGCGGAAAAGGCCCTGGATGCTCGCATCACACTCCACGTGGCAGACAAGCCGCTTCCGGATGTGCTGGACCGGATCGCCGAACAAGCCGGCGCACGCTGGTCCACGCTTTACGCGGTTTACGGCTCTAAACGCGCACTTGAAAAACTGGATTCCGCCTTGCGCGGCGACGGCAAGATCGCGCCCGCCGGCTGGACCACGATTGCGCCAAATCTGCCGGACTTGGATCGGCCAGGAGCTGTTGAAACAGGCCCAAGTTTCTCCTCCGGGCCGAACCCTGGCGCACCTGGGCCGATGCGAGGGAGGGGCGGGATGATGATGGTCAAACGTGGAGCGGGGGGCCCAGTCGTTTTCCAGGGAGGCCCGAGCGGCCAGGTTGAAATGTGGTCGCCCGAAGAGCTGGTCCTGGAATCTCAGTTGCGCCCACGGCTCGGTAACGACGGCGCGGCGCAGGACAGACCGGCAACAGCCGAAGCCGCTTCGGAGACCGCACGAAAGGTCGATGGCCGATGGACGACTTATCTGGCGTTCCGCAAATCGAGCATGGGAGTCGGCTTCGGCGTGAGGACACCCGCTCGGCACGGATCGAGCCAGTCCCTGTCCACGCGCAGACCAAAGCCACCCGAATTAGGCGGCGCCATGCACGGACCGGGGCCAAACTCGAACGAGCGCTTCGACAGGCTGACACCCGAACAGCGGGTCCAACGCGCGCGCGCGCGCCGCGGGTTCAACGAGAAATGATCAGCCGGACATGCAAATCACAGTTCCTTCGATGAGTGTGTTTGAAGAATGGGTAGCGCGGGCAACCTGCCCGCCCCGGTCGGCAACTTGCCGACCGGAACGGCAGCGGGCGTCGCGATGGCATCTGCGCAACTTTGGTTCATTGACGCCGCACACGCTCCGTCCGGCTGGTTGCCGGACGGCACAGGCGGGTAGCCTGTGCTACCCAAACGGCTTTTTCAAACAGACTCTGAGTTCTCATCATGAAAACACCCAATTGTTCCGACCAACCCCTCCACCGCAGCCTGAAACCGAGCCGCGAAAAGGCGCGTCTCGCCTTCACCTTAATCGAATTGCTCGTTGTGATCGCGATCATTGGCCTTTTGGCGAGTCTGTTGTTTCCTGCCCTGGGCAAGGCGAAAGCCAAAGCGTATAACGCCGTTTGTGTGAACAATCTCAGGCAACTGGGGATCGCCACGCGTTTGTATTCCGAAGACAACAATGAACGGCTGCCGAGCGCGGAAATCCTTCCCACCAATCCCATCGATCCGCAAAATCCGTTGCCACGGATCTGCGATGTGCTCGCGTCGTACGTTGGCCGAAGCGCGGGCACGAACACAAACAGCGTCACCGTATTCAAATGCCCCGTCGATAAAGTGGGCCGCTTCGCCTCCGAGGGCTCCAGCTATGAATGGAACGGGGAATTGAACGGCCATCGCCTTGATGAAACCAGGACGGCGAACATGCACCTAAAGTTGGTCAGCGAAGGCCAGGTTGTCCAAAACACTAATTGGGTGGTGAGCTTTCCACCGGGAACAACCCCGCTCTTGCTCGACTACGAGGAATTCCATCGCCGGCCGCCTAAATCCGGCAAGAACGTTGTCTTTATGGACGGGCACGTTGCTCCTCTCGAAGTGACGCCGGAGTGAGGACCTCCCGAGCGGGTAAGATTCCCGGAACGGCTTTCAGAGCGGCTTCGGTCAATAGGTGTCGTTCAAAACAGGTTTCTCGGCCAGAACCATGAACAGCCACAACATGGCGGCGCACATCTCGACTGAAGCATGGTCAGTCGAACCATTCGTCGGTGGGATCGAACGAAGGGATCGCGACGTTGATGATTTTGAGCTTCCCGATCGCGCGGTGCCGGCAGCCGGGTTTGATCATCACCGCCGTCATCGGTTTCACCGGGAAAGTTCTTCCATCCAGTTCGACCGCGCCCTCACCCTCCAGCACAAGATAAACCTCGGTCATCTTCTTGTGGTAATGAGTCTGGGCATCGAGCTGGATATCGACTTGGTGAATGCTGGCGACCGAATTTTCCATCGAGGCAAAAGCGCGGCGCGTAATTCCACATGGGCAACGAAGGGGATCGATCTCGTCGAGTTGAGCGATCGAGAAGTTTGCTGCTCGAGTTTCTGCGGAGGCGATCGAGTTCATAGGCGACGTCTCAATAAACAAGGGTGAAATCGGGGAAGCCAGGAGCGCGGACAGCCATGTCCGCGCGAGGCGTGGCTGAGGGCTTCTGATCCAATCGGCAAGGATTCGGCGTCGCTGGAGTTTGACGGGTCTCCTTCCCCCTCATCCCGGCCCTCTCCCGCTGGGAGAGGGAGGACCGTCCGCCGTCTTCGGAAAAACTAGCGGCTGCTGATTTGCCCGGCACTGAATTGAGATTCCCTCCGCTTTGGCCGAGGAGCCTCGTGAGAATTTGCCGCACTGCCTGCGGGCATGGCGTTCCTGAACCGGAGCGCCGGTCTCCGGCCCGCCGCGACCCAGATGGAGGACGGATTCGCGCCGGACAGGAGACCGGCGCTCCGAGGTTCATGTTCATGGAAAACAGCTTGCCGGGCTTTCCAGTCTTGATCAATCCAGGATTATGTCTCCTTGGGGAATCTCGCCGGCTTTCCGGGGCGCCGATGTCCGAGTGGACGCCGGTTTCCCACCGTCGTCTTTCAGGTCCGGCCCCAGGCTGTAAAGGCGGTAGGCGACGCTGTCGGGCGAATAAACGAGGTCTTCACCGCCGAATGGATCCTTCGGAAGCGCGCGGAGGTATTTTGGGATGAGTTCCGACAATTTGTTCGGGTAGCACGCGAGTTCCGCTTTGTAACTCTGAAGGGCGAGATGGACGATGAGCAGCCGGAGTCGAGCTTTCCTGCGCAGAAAAGTTCTCTCGACGGTTTGCTCGGTTTGTCTCGTTTGATCGACGCCAGTGCGAAGGCTGGCAATCCTAGTCAGGACCCTCGGAGCGGTGGCATACCACCAGCCGTACGTTTTTCGGAAATACGCTTGCTCTCGGAGCAGGATTTGCTCGAAGGTTTCGCTTCGACGATCGATCTCCTCCAGTGCTTCGATCACCCCGGAAATTTCGGCTGGGTTCAGGCGACCACTGATTTGACAAAAGTTTTTGACTCCGAGAGCCTGGATCGCCTCAGCCACAAGGGTGTCGATGGCAAGACCGCCTTGGGCAATGGCGCGGCCAAACCGGATCAAGTCCAGATAAGTCCGCGCGGCGTCTCCTAAATTGCGGTCGGCCTCGGCGAGCACGCCTTCCGCCACGAGCAACCGGGCGAGATGTTTGAAGTCACCGAGCACGTTCATATGCGAAGCGAGGAAGTTCGTACTAAACTCCAGCGGCACTTGGCATTCGCGACCGAGACCGGCACGGACGAGCCCGAGAGCGGTTCGATTTTGCTCGACGAGCGGTCTCAAGGTTTCCGCGTTCGTGTTGGATAACTCGTTCTGCGGACCCGCCAAGAGTTGCCCTGCCTTGAGAAAGTCGTCGTAGCCGTTAGGTGTGGGGAGTGGCCGAAAGAGTGGCGTCGGTGAAGTCGGCACACTTTGGAAGATCAGGAAAGCCACAATGATCACGCCGAGGGCGGCCATCGCGCCGACTGCCCGTCTGAGCTTTGGGGTCCTCATACGGCGGGATTGTTTCCCAAGGCAGGCAGGGCGGACATTACAAAATCGAATTGGGTTTTCAGCCCAGCGGTGTTGCCACAGTGGCGGACAGGTGGGAGCACTCGTGTTGCTCAGAACCGCCGGGCCCACTCCGAGTATTTAGCACGCCTATAGGATCGAATTGGCGCGGAGGCGCCGTAGCGCAGACTTGAAGTCTGCCGTATCGCCGACTTGCAGTCGGCTAAGCGCCGGACTCGTCCCAGTGCTCCCGACTCGCCGACCCGTGGCAGACTGCAAATCTGCGCTACTAAAGGTTGCTAGTCGCGCCTCGAGAGGGACAGCGGAGCCGGACCTGAAGAGACCGTCCTCCATCAACCACGGTAAGGCAGTTCGTACCCGGCGCGGTAAGTCCGTTTAAGAAGGGCATTGGCCTCCGCCTCGCGGCCACCGCAGTGGATGACCTTTCCGGACGCCGGGTCATATTCAAGCCGCTGGCTGCCCAGCCGAGTGCCGATGTTGCCGAGATGGCAGAGATCGGCCGAGATGGCCCCGGTGTCGATGCGCGCATTCAGTTTGGCTGGATCATTCGCGCGAACTGCGGTGAGGAAATTCTCCATGTGATTCTCGCGTTCCCCCTCGATCTTTTTCGCCGCGCCACCTTTCAACGTGACCGTGACCCCTCGGCGTCCAATTTCCATCTTGCCGTTCGTGCCGTAGAACACGTTGCCGTTGTCGTGGCCTTCGAGCTCGTAAGGCGTAAAAAGCCGCATCTCGTAGATGAGATGGGATTGCTCGTATTCATAGATGATGGTCTGCGTGTCCGGAGTCTCGTGATCGTCGTCGTAGAACAGTTGGCCTCCGGAACAGATCGCGGACTTCGGGTAATCGACTCCCAAGCCCCTCCGGGCGACATCCACTTGATGAATTCCGTCGTTGCCGAGGTCGCCGCAGCCGTAATCCCAAAACCAATGCCAGTTGTAGTGCCAGCGATTCTTTGTGAATGGGCGCGCGGGCGCCGGGCCGAGCCAAAGATCGTAGTTGACGCCCGCGGGTGGATCGCTCACGGGCGCGCGCCCAATGGGGCCGCGCAACTGGTGGTTGATGGCTTTGGCCACCAAAACCTTTCCGATGACGCCATCCCGCAAGGCGCGGACCCCTGCGATCGCATCGCCCGCGCTGCGCCGCTGGGTGCCGTGCTGGACGCACTTTTTGTATTCGCGCGCTGCCTTCACCAGGAGCCGGCTTTCGTGCACGTTGTGGCTGCACGGTTTTTCCACATACACATGTTTGCCAGCCAGGATCGCCGCGAGCGCGATGGGCGTGTGCCAGTGGTCGCAGGTCGCGATGCTCACCGTATCGATCGATGAGTCTTCCAACATTCTCCTATAGTCGTCATGCTTCTTCACTCGTTCGGCGTTGGGCACACTGGCGGCGGCTTTGTCGCGCCGTTGCGCATCCAGATCACAAACCGCCACGACTTCGCAGCTTCTCAAGTTCGCAAAAGCCCGGCAATGACCCGTGCCTTGGCCGCCGGTGCCGATCACCGCATGGCGGATGCGCTCGTTCGGCGAGGATTGCGAGAAGGATTGGACAAGGTTGAGTGACGCAAAGCCGGCCAGGCCTGTGCCGGACGTTTTGACGAAATTTCTTCGAGACATTTTGTTCATAGTGCAGCCTTTCTTTCCGATTCTCCGGATGCTGTCGCGCGTCCCCGGAGCCTGGCGTTGGTCAGCCGAGGAGAAGCGGCGTTGGTTGTGGCCATAGCCTATGCCGCCGGCCAGAAGTGAGCAAGAAGACATCGGAGCCTGCAGTTCGAAATCCGAATCCCGATACCCAAAGCAAATCCCAACACGAAAGATGCAAAATTCCATACGCCGTGATTCCAGTCTGTCGCATCCCAGAATCCCGATTCTGAATCCCGCCTGGGCGGACCGGCTCAGCAATTCTGATTTTGGCGCACTGAGTTCCGGCTTTAGTCAGCGCGAGAAAACCGGCTAAAGCCGGGACTACATGCGCGGGTCGTCGTTCGCGCCTGCGGCCCAAATGAGAATGGCTGGGACCGGCAGGTCCGGGCTACCAAGTTTGGGGACAGGGGTGTAGGCTAACTTTCGGACTCTTTGATGATATATGACCAATGGAACTTCGTGAATTTGCCGAACAAGTCTTGTTCGCGACGACGCTGGAAGAAAAGCTGCGCCGCCCGGATCTCATCACCGATGAGAGGCCTGGACCGGCGCGGGCCACTCCTCAGGCGCCAGGCCGTCCCCCTGAATTGCGCTTCAAGCTGCACGATTCTGGCAAGGCCGATTTTCCGGGCGTGCAGCGGCTCGAGGAGGAGCGCGAGCGCGGCCGGTTGCTGCACTTCTTTGCCAACCACGAGTTGCTCGCCACGGAATTGATGGCCCTGGTGCTGCTTCGATTTCCTGATGCTCCAGCCGCTTTTCGCCGCGGCGTTCTGCAAACGTTGAAAGACGAGCAGTTGCACACCCGGCTCTACCTCGAGCGCATGCGCGAATGCGGCATCCAATTCGGCGATCTCCCGGTCAGCGGCTATTTCTGGCGAGCCGTTTCCGGCATGGAAAACCCGATGGACTATGTGGCCGGCCTGAGCTTGACCTTCGAGCAGGCGAACTTGGATTTCTGCCGCTTTTTTGCCCGCGGCTTCGGCGCCGTCGGCGACTCCCGCACCGCGACTCTGTTGGACCGGATCTATCACGACGAGATTGGCCATGTCGCCTATGGCTTGAAGTGGTTTCGCCGGTGGAAGAATCCGCAGGAGAGCGATTGGGAAGCGTTCTGCCGTCAACTGAAGTTCCCACTCTCTCCGCAGCGAGCCAAAGGAAGAATCTTGAATATCGAGGGCCGCCGCGCTGCGGGACTTGATCCCGAATTCATCGACGAGCTCAACGTCTATGCGCAGTCCAAGGGACGCACGCCAAACGTTTTCGTCTTCAATCCGTTCGCTGAGGGGCGCATCGCCTATGGCAAAGCCTTCAACCCGGTCAAACACCAGGCCATGCTGGCAGGCGACCTCGCGAACCTGCCGCAGTTTCTCTGCCGGCGGGATGACGTTGTGTTGGTCGCGAGGCGCCCGTCGGTCCAATTCCTGAGCGCGATCAAGCAGGCCGGTTTCGCGCTGCCGGAGTTTGTTGAGCTAAGTCGGAGCGCCGGCCTCTGGCCCGGCCATTCGGCGCCCTTGCTCGCTGCCGGGTCGGAGACCGGCGCTCCGGCGGCTGCTCCGCCGGCAGGGTTGGCAAGCCTCATCCACCGGAAGCTGGGCCGGCTGCGGCCGTGGGCCTGGGGACCGGACAGCGTGGAACTGCTCGCGCCGCTATTTCCGAGTGTGACCGGCGAACAACGCACCGCGAGCCAGCGTTTCAATGAAGGCATCGCTCAACTTTATTCCAAAGCCTGGAGCGCGGCGTTGCTCAGAAAGGTCTTGGCTCGGTACCGCCGGAGCGATGAGGTTCCGACTCAAGAATCTCAAATCTCAAATTTGAAATCTCAAATTCCCGATCGCCTCCTGACGTCGGCGGCTACGGGAGGCTGGCTTTGCACTGAGCTTGAGGTGGGTGTTACGGTGGACTCGCTCGCTGGCGCGCTCGAGGCGATTGATGCGCTTCGACAACGCGGCCGTCAGAAGGTCGTCGTCAAGCAAGCCCTGGGTTTGGCGGGGCACAATGCGATTCGTTTGTGGGAGCCGGAAGTGTTGGAGACTCAGCGGCGCTGGATGGCGCGGGCAGTGCAGAACGGCCGGCAGCTCGTCATCGAGCCTTGGCTGGAACGCGAACTCGATTTCTCGATCCAATTGGAGATGACACGCGGCGGCCTGAGACTCTGCGGATACACGGGCTTGATCAACGACCGCAAAGGCCAGTTCCAAGCGAACTGGGCGGCTCCCAATTACGATCGACGGCCGCCGTCACAAGTGGCCGATTTGCTGCGGGGCGGACCGGGATCGGCTGTGATCGATGGATCAAGCCAACTGCAGCGCCTCTACGCGGAGGTTTTTCGGCTCCTTGAGGAGGCGCTTCGGCGTGCCGATTATCTCGGCCCGGTGGGCATCGATGCGTTTGTGTATCGCACGGCGCTCGGCGGCTGTCAGGTCAAGCCTATTGTTGAAATTAACCCTCGCTACACCATGGGCCGTCTGACCGTGGAACTCATGAAACAAACCTGCCCAGGGAGCTGCGGCTTGTTCCGCATCGTCAACCGAGCGATGTCGCGCGCCCGCGGCTTTGGAGACTTCGCTGCTTATGCCCGTTCGTTGAGCGAACGATTCCCGCTCCGCCTCGAAGGCGAGCCGGTGCCGAAGATCCGCGAAGGCGCTCTTTGCCTGAACGACCCGGCGCAGGCAGAAGGCTATCTGGCGGTCTTTCACGTCGGCGGCGATTTGGACGCGCTCGTGCGGTCGGGCTCAAACGGTGGGGGCTGAAGGATAGGCAACAATTCATTCTCCCTCTCCCAGCGGGAGAGGGCCGGGGTGAAGGAGAACATGTCAGACTTAAGGAGGATCACCCAATTCCCACGTTGTCGGGAGTTCTGGAGCTGCCATCTTGTTTTCTTCACTCACGGGGGCGGCGCGCTGGGACAGGCGCGCGCTACCTTACGCGGCTTGGGTAGGGCGCGTCTGTCCTCAGCGCGCCGCATTTCCTCTGTTCATGTGATCATGATTCCCCTATCCTTGCGCTCATGGAGCTTCCCATTCGGAAACGTTTGCTCCACGAAGTCCCCCAATGGGTCGGTGAAGGCAGCTTTTTTTTCCTCACGATCAATTGTCAGACTCGCGACCAAAACCACCTTTGTCGTGCGGGAATGGGTGACGCCATACTCGCCGCTTGCGCCCACAATCACGAGCACGAGATCTGGCACTGCCGCTTAATGCTGCTCATGCCCGACCATCTCCACGGCATCATTGCGTTTCCGCGTGAACCAGGGCTAAGGACTGTCGTTACGAACTGGAAAAAGTATCTGGCCCGGAGGCATCACGTCTCATGGCAACGCGACTTTTTCGACCATCGACTTCGCAACCACCACGAAGAGACGGAGAAACTGAGCTGCGTGGCGATGAACCCGGTGCGGAAAGGCCTGTGCGAGCGGGCCGAAGACTGGCCTTGGGTCTATCGCCCAAACAGCCGCCTCCCTCCGCAGCTTGAGTGAGGTTCCTGTGCGCCAGCCGGTCGGGCATTCAACCGGATGTGACTGAACTCAGGTTCCTGACAACCTGTTCTCAACACTCATTGAGCGGCGCGCTGGGACAGGCGCGCCCTACCACACTGCAAGGACACTCGTCGGGTTAGTTCGCTTCGCCCACGGGCTTTATTTCGAGTCGCCGATCGGGAGCGTGAAATAGAACACCGCGCCTTGGTCCACTTTGCCTTCGGCCCAAACGCGGCCTCCGTGGCGCGTGATGACGCGATGCACAATCGCCAACCCCACGCCCGTTCCTTCGAACTCCTGGCCCTGGTGCAAGCGCTCAAACACGCGGAACAACCGGCCCGCGTCCTTCATGTCGAAGCCCACCCCGTTGTCGCGCACGGAAAACTCAAATTCAACCAGGCCGTTCTTGCGGCAGCGAATTTCAATCACAGCCCGCTCGCGGCGGCTCGTGTATTTTACGGCGTTCGACAGCAGGTTCACCCAGACTTGCTTGAGCATGGATGGGTCCGCATCCAGTTCCGGCAACGGATCGATCCTCCATTCGATGTTCCTGTCTTGCGTCTCGCGGCTCATCTCCCGGATCGCTTCGGCCACGAGCTGATCCATGCTCACGCGCGTGCGTTGCACCGCCGCCCGGCTCGTCCGGGAGAAAGCCAGCAAATCGGCGATCAAGACTCCCATCCTCCTCGCCGATCTTGAGATCGCTTCGAGGCAGTGCTGCCCGGATTCGGTCAGCGTGGATGCGGAATCCCTTTGGAGCATGGCGATGAATCCGTCGATGCGGCGCAACGGCGCTTGGAGGTCGTGGGAAACGGAGTAAGCGAAGGCCTCGAGTTCTCTATTGGCTGCCGCCAATTCTCCCGTCCTTTCCGCTACGCGCTGCTCCAGAGTGGTGTTGAGCGCCCGGATTTCTTCCTGGGAACGCTCGATTTCGAGCTGTTGGCGTTGGACGCTTTCGGCCATGTCGTCAAAGGCGCGAGCCAACTGGTGGAGTTCTCCCTTGGAGTGACCGAGGCCCGTGCGTGCGGTCAGATCCCCGCTTGCCAGTCGCCGGGTGGCGTTGACCAGCGCTTTGACAGGGCGCAGGATGTACGCTTTGGCGTAAAGGAGCGCCCCACAGAACACCAGAACGGCGATCAAACTGAGCACGGTCAGGTTGCGGGCGAGGACTTGTTTGGGTTCGGCGAAAGCGAGCGAAGTCGGAATTCCGACGACCACAAACAGGCTGGCCTCCGGCCCGCTTCGGATCGGCAAGAAGGCATACAACCGAGAGACGCCATCGAGTCCAGGTAGCTCCGCCGTTCCCTCGTTCTTCGACAGGACGGTTTTCATCAACCTCGAGCCTGACACGGATTGGCCAATCCATTTCTCCGCACCTGGATGTGAAGCCACGACGTGGCCGTCGCGGTCAAACACATGGATGACGCCGCCTTCGGGGAGTTGCGCCTTCGCCGCCTCTCTGTTCACCACGCTCAGATCGAGCGCCGCATAGACCAGCCGCGCCCAGCGTCCTTTTTCATCGAAGATCGGCTGCCCAAAAAGAACGCTGGGATTGTTTGAGCCTTCCCTGGGTTGAAAACTCCCGATGGCGAAGTCGAGCGTTTTGCGGACGCGCTGAAAGTGGGCTTGATCGGCCCGGTTGCTGGGTGCCACGCGGCCGAAGGTGCAGGAAACGAGATCGCCGTTGGTTTCGACCAAGCCGAAGTCGCTATAGTTGGTGTAAATTTTGACGAGATTAGCGAAGAACGCGTCGAAGCTCGCGATATTTGTCCCGCGTGCCTGAGGAAAACGAGAGAGCGCGGCCAAATGTTGGCGAGTGGTCTCAATCATGGCGAGCTGATCAACCACCGCCAATTGCGCGACTCTGATCGCATCGTTTTCGACTCTGAAGACTCCGAAGCGCCGCTGTTCCAGGCTGCTGTGGATCGCCAGGACTAAAGCAGGAATGACCGGCAACAAGACCAAAAACAGCAGGCGTGTGCGCAGTCCCATAGCGGAGTTGCTCAGTATTATTTTCGCTTGGCGGCGGACGCATGCTCCGGCTTCGATGGATCGTAGGCCGGGTTGTGGGATGGCATCTGCGCGCCGACTTCTTTTCGCCAAGCGTGAAGCCGGGCGCGCAATTCGTTCGCTTGCTCCGGCATCTGGGCGGAAAGGTTCCGTTGTTCGCCAACATCTTCGCGCAAGTTGTACAGCTCCACTCGCATGTCGTCGAAGAACTCGATCAACTTGAAGTCGCCGACCCGGATGGCGCCGTAGGGCGTGGCGCCGCCCAATTGATAATGCTGATTCGGATTTTCGGGCGGCAAGCCGGGAATCCAATCCGTGATGTGCAGACGCGCAGGATATTTCCCGGTCAACAGCGCAGCGCGCGTCGGCGAACAGACCGTGCATGCGGAATAGGCTTGCGTGAATCTCATCCCGTCGCGCGCCAGACCGTCCAGGTGGGGCGTCTCGTAGAAGTCGCTTCCGTAGCAGGCGAGGTCGGTCCAGCCGAGATCGTCGGCCAGGATGAAAATCAGGTTTGGTCGGGGCGGTGTGGGCGCGTTGGCCGCTTCCGGCCACCATCGGCCGGCGCAGAGGAGGAGAACAGCCACCCAACAGATGACCAGGCGAAGGCGAGTCCGGAGGTTCATGGTGGGATTTGTAGCGCCGCTCGAGTGGAAATTCACGATCCCTTTTCAAACGGTCCATAAACCCACCCCCGTGCCCCTCCCAGGGAGGGGAGCCAAGCACCGAGCAGCCAATAAAAGTTCCCCTCCTGGGAGGGGAAAGGGGTGGGTTGGTTTGAAACGAAGATGGTGGATGACCACTTGTGCCGGCTCCTGCTTTCCGGACGCGGGCTCCGTTCGGCGGGTTACGATGCGTTCTCGTCTGGAGATTCGGAAGGCGCCATGGCCTTCATGTGAGCGCTGAAGGAAAAATAGCACAGCGCAATGAGAAAATAGTTGTGGGCAGGATCATCCTCTTGTTGCAGCGAGTTAAGGGCGCCGATCGCATAGCTGGCAGCAATCTTATCGCCGGAGGCGTACCTTTCGTTGCGATACTCTTTCAGCCGGGTCACCAATTGCTGAATGCGCTCGGGCGTGAAGATTGATTGGGCCATCTCACCGAACGCGGGCCAAATCGCCTCGGAAACCGCCCTGGACACAGTTTCCTCCGGTGGCGAGCCGCTGAACAGATGCGGCGAGGATTTCTGCAAGGCCTGGAACCTCTTGAGCAGCTCGGGCAGCGAGGGCTCGATCTCGGCCTGCGTCAAAAGGAATTCGCGGGCATCCTCGCGCTCGAGCAGCTTGATGGAATCGCGCTCCATTCTCTCAAGCCCGGCAATGGCGGCGGCGCGCTGGTCCGGATTGGCCGTCAGGAGCGCCTCCATCTTGGCTTTCCGGTCCGGATCGGCCGTCTGGGCCTGAAACCACTCATCAATCTCCTCCATGCTCATGCTGCGCAGACGCGCCGGCTCCAGTCCGATCTCCTGGAACAGCGCGTTGTCCTTGGCCGTCAGTTCACTCATCCAGGCGTCATAGCCGTGGGAAAACATCTGGAACAGGAACGGATTGCTTTCCCCGCCAGCCTCTGTCGTCAAGTGGGCGCAATGCTGGATGAGCCACCCGTCTGAGTGCCGTCCTGCCGCCACGTATTGAGGCATGAGCAACAGCAGCTTCATCGCGAGCTGGGACCGTCGATCCTTGTCTGCCAGGTGCAGGATGGCCGCGCGCAGTTTCTCCACGAATACGTCATCGGAAGGAGCCGATCCCGGAGTATAACCCACTTTCTCGAAAGCGCGCCGCACGTCGGCCGCGGTGAACCGCAGCGGCGCGAATGCCTCCTCGTCAAAGAGCACGCGGATCCGCGCCATGTATGCGTCCCGGTCGTCCGCCAATCGCTCGAACTCTTCCCGGTGCGGTTCCAGCGCGGTCGAGGCGGATTCGATTTCCTCCTGGTGTTCGAGGTAATCCAAGAGTGGCTGGGATTGGGCCAGGATCTCATCGAGTTCAGCCCGCTCCTTTCGCGGCGCCTTGCTCCGGACTTGCTGGATAAGTTTGCTGAGTTGGGCTGGGTTCGGGGGCAACGGCGGGGCGCCTTCCTCGTCCAGGTCCGGTTCGGGCGCGGGCTCAGGCTTGGGCTTGCGCTGCTGATCCAGGGCCAAGTGACATTTCTTGTATTTCTTGCCACTGCCGCAGTGGCAGGGATCGTTTCGTCCAATTTGTTTGCTCACCGTGTTTTCTTGCAAGGCTGGACCGTCGCTCCCTGAAACCGGGTCCGTCATGCGCCTATTTGCGTGTCGGTCCAAACGCGCCGGAATACTATCCGCGAAGGGAGAGAACACTCAAGTGGAATGGATGAGGAGCCTCGACTTGGCAGAGGATTTCGCAACGATGCCACGAAACTGACGGCTGCCTCTTGTCTGCAAGATCTATTCACGTGTGCGCTCAAGGAGGTCCCGCGCCCAAGCCGCCTCCTCGCTCGGAAGCGACGGATTGATCGGCTTGGTGTAGTCGATCACGGTCCCGTACCGGCCCCGTTCATAGCACGCGTCGATTAAGAGCTGCAAATCCAGAGCCACGTCGGGATTGGCCGGGCGCAGCGGCACGCGGATGGCCGGAAGGCGCTCGCGCAACGGCAGGACGTAGAATTCGTGCCGAGTCAACCACGGCGGCCGGGTCACGCAGACGTGATAGCACAGGCGGCCAGGCGGGACCGGTTTCAGGAGTGAGCGGTCGGGCAGCGTCCACGCGCCTGCGCGCAGCAGGTCGATCTCGACCAAATTGATGCCGCCGCGCAAGTAATCGTTCCGCTTTCGGCGCCAGCTCAGAACGGCTTCCGGGTCCGCTTTGTTGGAAGGCGAAAGCAGTTCGATCGCCGTGATGACGTGCGCGCGGCTGTCCACGATTTCGAGGCGCCGGAGCATCTGCTCGCCGAAGTCCACGATGGTCGGTTCCGCGGCTTCGACGGCGACACCTCCTTGTCCCAGGACCGGTCCCGAAGGGCGATCCCAGGATTCAGCAATCGCCACATCGGGCACATAGGCACGCGCCTTTTCGCCTTCAACGTCGATGGCCAGCCGCTCATCCACGCGGGCCTGCAGTCCGGGCGGCAGTTCCGCGTTGAGTTGATCTCGGGCGTAAACCAAGAGCGTGGCGTGCACGTCCCGCCAGAATGGCTCCAGCCATGGGTTCATGCCAGGGAACGGGTTCTTCATACCCGAAGTGGTACCACCGAAACCGGCGATTCGCACGTTCTTTGTCGGGGGGAGCGAAGCCGCAACCAACACGGGCGAGGCGAGACTCCATCGAGCTCCGGCCTTCTCGCCGGCACAGGAGTCAGGACTCGACGCGAGTCTCGCCCCACCTACGAACGGGCGCCGATCTCGATGATTTTGACTCGAAGAGTTCTCTCAGCCTACGATGCCGCCATGAAAATCTTGATCGCTCTCCTGTCGGCGGGATGTCTTGAGTCGGCCCTCTCAATTGCCGCTGAACCGGCGTCGGCGGGAGCCCAACTCAGCGGACGGGAACAGGCGGCAGGAATCTTCCACCAGCCGCCGATGGGCAAGCCGGGCCGGACTGGACGCTACCGCAACGAGTTAGATGGCGGTTTGCGCGCCTCTGTCGTGGAACAATATACGCTTGCGTTGGGGCCGATCGAGCAGCGCATGGGGGAAGCATACCAATGGATGCTTCTCGACGCGACGAAGGCCAACGGAGGTCGGTTCAAGGTTTGGTTCCTCAGCGCGGGCTATCCGCCGGATTCTCTCGCAGACGCGCGGCGGACGATTGTCCGGTACATCCTTGAAGAAAATGGTTCGGAGCCGTTGGAATTCAGACACCGGTTTACTGGCGAAGCCGTCTTGCCCGCGTTGGGCGGTTGGCCACATCTGCTGCCTCGATCTGCGGACGATGCCGCCGCTTCGCCTGAGGAAATCTTCCCGCGGAAGACCCGTTACCTTGGACATCGTTATCAGCTCGAAGAAGTCCGAGACTCGGCCGGAGCGCCTCCGCCGCAGACTGCCAAAATGGTCGCACTGCTGCCGGACGTGCTGATCGGAGTGCCTTCCAACACGCGACAGAAGGACGACACGCGGCGCTACGACAACTCCGATTACGAACTCGTGCGGCTCACACGGGAGAATTACCGCGAGATGGCCGAGGCCGGGATCAACTGCGTGCGCGTGGATGCCGAGCAAGTTCATGGGCTGGACGGCCTCAACGTTTTCTATTGGGGAGTGGGCGGGAACGATGTCCCATATCCGGAGGGGCTCTATCACAGTCAGTACCTTGGTCCGGCCTTGTTTCTAGATGAACCGGCCGTCGTCACGAGGGACACGATGATCCGTCCCCGCTTGGAGAAGGATCAAGCCTTCCGCAAGGCCCTGACTCCCCAAGTGGCTCTGGAAGCGTTGCAGGAACACTTTCGCCACATCTTGCACGAAGGCGCTCCGACGAGCCTGCTCAAAGGCCTTAAAGCACGGGCCGACGTGGATTTGGGCGACATGAATTTCACGCAGGAGAATCTTTACAGTTGGGAAACGATCGTAAGTTCCGCGGCCTACCAGTTGTCGCAGGATCCGCGCGTCCCGGCGGCGATGGTTTTCGAACCGCCCGGTCGGGTGGGAACGCTCCGAACCGTTCCCGAGTTGAACATGACATACGGATGTCAACTCGCCGCCGATGATCCAAAGAATTTGACGGACATCATCTACGGATTTCTGCGGGGCGCGGCGCGATTGACCGGCAAAAGTTGGGGCATGAGCATCTATGGCGCTGTGGATCGTGCGGATGCATTCTGGTACTTGACCCATGCCTACGATCTGGGCGCCACGCATTTCTTCTTTTGGGACAACGCCCGGTTGGCATGCGTGCCTTACCGGGAGTGCCTCGTGTTGGCGCGAAATCTTCGGGCGCACGCGGAGAATTTTCCCCACCGGGATCTGAATCGGCTCAGGCGCGCGGCTGAAGTCGGGATCCTCCTGCCGGCTGGCTATAACCTCGGCCATGTGCATTTGGGGAAAGGCAGCCTCTGGGGAGTGGGCGAACTCAACCTGGAGCGCGTGAACCGGCACGGCGTCAAGTACCGGACCGTGATGAGCAACTTCTTCACGGAAATCGAGCGTTGCCTCCGGCTCGGCGTCGCGTTTGATCTGTTTTGGGATCTGCCCGCCATTCGACCTGCAGGCTACCGGGAACTCGTCCGCATCCTGGAAGAAGGCAAGGTCGAGATCGAACAGGACGGGAAACGGGTGGTGCTGGATCAGGCGCGGACTCCGATGCGCCCGCCCGGAATTCCGCCGGGAATCGAGGTCGATCTGTCGGCCCAGGAGGGGACAGCTCCCTTGGCCATCACGGCGCGGGCCAGGGTCACGGAAAATTCCGCGCCGGTGTATTACACCCTTGGGACCGACACGGAGGGCGTTTATCACAACGCCGTGGTGGCCTGGGAGATTTACGGACCTGGAGAGGAAGACTATCGGATTCTCCAACCGCCAGGCATGAGACCACACGTCGCCAGAAATGGAAACCTCTTTGAAGTGACCGTCAACTTCACACTCCACCGCTCAGGACAATACCGGCTTCGCGCGGCCACGGTGGATCTCGCCGGGCGCACCACGGTAAATTGGGTTCCCGTTGCTGTCACCGATTAGGAATCAACGTCCAAACAACTCCGTCACGCTCACCTCGAGCTGGGGAAGAAGATTTTCGCGGAGGATTTCGCGGCCGGCGAGAATTCCCTTCAGCATGAGGCCGTACTCGCTGGCGTGATAGACTTCGACGTTGTCGTAGCGCGGATCGAGCATCCAAAGGCGAGGCAGATTGAGTTCTTCGTAAATCTGTTTCTTCGTCACCGTGTCGATGCGGTGGTCTTGCGTATTCACGATTTCGGCCGCCAACCACAGTTTCCCCGTGGCGACGGTAACGAGCGCGAGATCGGGCCGCACCAGAGTTCCGGCGGCAATCTGCACCACGGAGCGGGGGCCCAGGAGGCGCGTTGTGCCCACCAGGGCGATGCTTCTTCCCACATGCGAGTGCAGGCGTTCACAAATTGTTTCGTGGCGAGCGTCCGGAGGCCGGCGCAACAGCCGTTCGCCCTTCACAATTTCTTCAAAGGACTCGCTCATGAACTATCGATTCACCGCGAGCACGGTGCGGAGAAAGCGGCCGGTGTGCGAGCGTGGATTCCTCGCGAGTTGTTCCGGCGTGCCTTCGGCCACGACCCGCCCGCCGCCTTCGCCCCCTTCCGGCCCTAGATCGATCACCCAATCCGCTTCGGCGATCAGATCAAGGTTGTGCTCGATCACAATGACCGAATGCCCCGAATCGATCAGCCGCTGCAAGACTTCCACCAACCGGCTGACATCCGCCATGTGCAGTCCGATGGTCGGCTCTTCGAGGATGAACAGGCAGTGGCGGGCCTTCTCTCGGAAGCGCGCGGCCGAGTTTCTGAAGCCGCTCAACAGATGAGTCACCAGTTTCAGGCGTTGAGCTTCGCCCCCGCTTAGGGTCGGGCTGATCTGGCCGAGCCGCAGGTAATCCAAGCCGGTGTCGCGGAGCGCTTCAAGCGGGCACCGAATCTTTTGCGACGCTTTAAAAAACTCGATGGCTTCCGCGACACTCAGTTCAAGGATTTGCGCGATGTTCCTCCCTCGGTACTGAATATCCAGAGTCTCGCGATTGTAGCGCGTGCCGTTGCAGGTCTCGCATCGGACATACGCGGCAGGCATGAAACTCATTTCGAGCTTGATGGCCGCCGCCCCTTCGCACGTTGGACAACGTCCCTGGGAGCTATTGAAGGAAAAGCGGCTTGGGGTGTAACCGCGCAATCGCGCTTCGGGCGTTTCCGAGAACACTCGGCGAATTTCATCGAAAAACCCAACGTACGTGGCGGGGACCGACCGAGGCGTCCGCCCGATCGGCGACTGATCGACCTCGTACACGGCCTTAATGGAATCATGGCCGCTCAATCCGCATTCGGCACGCAGCCTAGGCCGGCGTCCCTCACTCTTGAGAGCGGCCTGCATCGTCGGCAATAGGCATTCGCGTACCAACGTGCTCTTCCCGGATCCGCTCACGCCCGTGACCACGACGAGACGGTTGAGCGGAAACGCGACGGTGAGATTTTTCAGGTTGTTCAACCGCGCCTGGCTCAAGACCAAGCACGAGGTGAACGCCGAACGCACCGCGAGTCCTGGCTTTTTCTTCGGAGGCGAAAGCTTCCTGAGGGAGACCGGCCTGCGTGACCCTCGGGAGGGGAATTGCTTCTGCTTGCGAAGCCATCGGCCCGTGATGGACTCTTCGTGCCGCATCAATTCGGCCAGCGTTCCGCCGGCGACAAGTTGGCCGCCGTGGACGCCAGCGCCCGGGCCGAGGTCCACGATGTGATCGGCGTGCCGCATAGTCTGTTCATCGTGTTCCACTACCACGAGCGAATTGCCACGGTCCTTCAAGTCGCCGAGTGCTGCGAGAAGTTGCTCATTGTCGCGGGCGTGCAGCCCGATCGTGGGTTCATCCAAGACGTAAAGCACCCCGCTCAAGTTCGAACCGAGCTGGGCCGCCAACCGGATGCGTTGCGCCTCTCCGCCCGATAAGGTTGTGGCGGATCGCCCCAATTGCAGGTAACCAAGGCCGACTTCACAAAGGAATTCCAAGCGGCTGCGAATTTCAGGCAAAATGTCTCGCGCAATCTCCGCTTCACGATCGGACAGTTTCAAGGATCCGAAATAGTCGCGAGCCGACTGGACCGTAAGCTGGGAAACGCCCACGATCGTTGGACTAGGCCGCCTCTGAACTCCGGCGAGCGCCAGGGAGCCTCGCGAGCGTCCGATTTCGAGGCGCACGGAACGGGCGATGGGATTGAGGCGGCTTCCCCGGCAATCCGGGCATGGTTCCCGACGGCCTTCTTGCCACTCGAACCAGGATTCTTCGATCGCCTCCCCCCGCGCCCCGCGGTCCACATTGGGCAAATAAAACAGTTCGCCGAAACCGCGACAGGAGGCGCACCAGCCTTGTGAGGAGTTGTAGCTGAAATTCTTGGGGTCGAGAGGCTGGAAAGACGCCCCGCACTGCGGACACGCTCTCTCGGTGGAGTGAACCGAGACTTGGCCGTTGTTGCCGAGCGCGAACAGGGTGCCGTGGCCGAGTTCCAGTGTTTCGTCGATGAGTTGTTGAGGCGGTTTCGATTGCTGGCCCGGCCGAACGGCCTTGCGATCCAAAACGCCAACCACAATTTCGACGTCATGCTCGCGGAATCGATCGAGCCGAAATGGTTCAGACGCGCGATACATTTTCCCATCGGCGCGGATTTCGGTGTAACCGTGGTTTGCGGCCCTCTGTGCCACCTCGGTGTGGAATCCTTTCCGATTCTTGACCACGGGCGCGAGCAGGAGCAAATCGCCCCGCCTCTTCAGCTCTCGGCTGAGCCGGCGGCCAAGCTGGTCGCGAGTTTGGGATTCGACCCGCACTTGACAAGTGGGGCAAAACTGGGTGCCCAGCCGGGCAAATAGCAATCGGAGGAAATGGTACACCTCCGTGACGGTGGCCACAGTGCTTTTGCCGCCGCCGCGAGAAGTGCGCTGTTCGATGCTGACCGTCGGCGGAATACCCGTGATCAGGTCCACGTCGGGCCGGGACAGTTGTTCGACGAACTGGCGGGCGTACGCGTTCATGCAGTCCAGGAAGCGGCGCTGGCCTTCGGCGAACAGCAGGTCAAAGGCGAGCGTGCTCTTGCCCGATCCGCTCACGCCGGTCACAACCACGAACTGGTTCCTCGGAATCGTGAGCGAGAGATCGCGCAGGTTATGCTGGCGCGCGCCGTGGATCGAAATCGTGCTTCCGGCTTCAGATGTCATCGAGTCCGAACGAATCACACGAAACTCATAGCACGTCCCCGCGCGAGCGCCAGAGAAAGAGCGGCGAAAATCTCAGCGATATCCTCGGGTCACGGGGTACCGGATCGGACGTGCACGGCGGAAGCGGCCTCGCCGGGCTCTCGTCGAGCAAAAAAAATCCATGGTTCCTGGACGGAACCATGGATGCGAACCATTGTGCGGATACTCTTAGCCTGAGATTGTGATTTTTCGCGGCCTGACTTTCTCGGCTTTCGGCAGGTGAACGAATAACACTCCGTTCTCCATTCGAGCATCGATTTTGGCGGTGTCGATCGTTGGATCGAGCACGAAGACACGGCGAAAGTTCTTTGGCGTGGTCTCGCGGTAGATGAGTCGAGCGTCCGGGGTGTCCGAAGTCCGCCGTCCAACGAGAGTCAGCTCGTGTCCCTCCAAGAGCACCTCGAGGCACTCCTTATTCACGCCGGGCATTTCGGCTTCCAGAATGTAGGCGGTTTGTGTTTCGACGATATTAACGCGAGGGGATAGATAGGACGGGCACTTCGCCGGTTCTTGTTCTGACACCTCGCGCCTGTCCAGTTTGGCAATTGCATTCATAGAATTCTCTTGATCAGCAAGGACGGCTTGGCCGCCCAGGATTGGATCAGTTCACTTTGACTTCAATTTGTTTGGGTTTGGATTCTTCGGTCTTAGGCAGCGTGACCGTCAAGATCCCGTCTTGATATGTGGCTTTGGCGTTGCTGAATTCGACCGGCTTCGGCAACATGAAACTTCGTTGGAAGCGGCCAAAGAATCGTTCGGAACGGGAAGTCTCGACTTCTTCGCTGCTCTTGTCGGATTTGTGCTCGCCGGATATCGTGAGCGTCCCTTCATGGATCGAGACATCGATGTCTTCTTTCTTCATGCCTGGCAGTTCCGTCCGCACGATCAAGTTGTCCCTGTCTTCATACAGGTCTAGAGCGGGCGACCAAGCGTTGAAGAATTCGAAGTCGCCGCTGAAGTCGGAGAGTGGCGCCTCGAACAATCGATCGATCTCTCTGCGGAGATTCGTCAATTGATCCAAGGGCGACGGCCACAGCTCCGGTCTGTTAAAACGCATCAGATTCATACATTGTCCTTTCGGTTTTGTTTCTTGAGAAATCGGGGAAGCTACGTCCATGCCATGGCGTTGAACTCCACTATCGATGCACCGCCTCCTTCAAAATCAAGAAGTTGTGCGGACCGATCCAAATCCCAAACTGGAATCCAGAGACAGCGTGTCCCAACAGGCCGGTGCGCGCGTCCCGAATCGAGATCATTTGACACAATTGCGCAGAGGGTATTTCGGTGTCGCTTGGGTCCAACAACGACGCACACTCGAGCTCTGAAGCTCTGATCGTTCGCAACCCAGGCCATGCTCATCGCTTTTCATAAGCCTTTCGGTGTCATTTCGCAGTTCACGGACGACGGTTCACATCGAGTGACCTTGGCCGCATTCAGGTTTCCGCCGGGCGTCTATCCGCTCGGCCGCTTGGATGCGGACACTGAGGGCCTGTTGCTATTGAGCGATGAGGCGCCGTTGAATGCGCGGTTGTTGCTTCCCGAGCAAAGACACACGCGTGAGTACTGGGCGCAAGTGGAGAACGTCCCGACTCCAGGAGCGCTCCAAGAATTGGCGAACGGAATTGAGATCCAAGGCCGGCGAACATTGCCCTGCCGCGCCTGGGTGCTCGATCCCCAGCCTGACATTGCGGCCAGGAATCCTCCGATTCGGTACCGAAAATCGGTCCTTACTCGGTGGCTTGGCTTGGAGTTGATGGAAGGGAAGAACCGGCAGGTCAGGCGAATGACGGCGGCCATCGGCCATCCCACCTTGCGTCTGCTTCGGGTTCGAATTGGCCGCTTTGGACTCGGACAACTGCCGGCGGGCTCGTGGAAACTGCTGACACAAGAGGAGAAGGCCTTGGTCTTTGCCTGAGAGTCAGATCAGTTTCTCCAGTTCGCGATAGTTCACCTTGCCGGTGCCCAACTTTGGAATGTCCCGGAGGAATCTCACCTCCCGGGGCACACACAGGTTGGACAGGCCTTTGGATCTGATGGCGGCGCGGATCGGATCGAGTTGCAGGCGGGCTTCGTTGGTGACCGCAATCAGCGCTTCGCCTTTTTCATCGTCCGGCCGGCTCAGGACGGCGACTTCGCAACGGATTCCATACTCCGGGAAAGCCCCCGCCAACGCCTCCTCTACGGCCGTGAGACTCACCATTTCACCGCTGATTTTCGCGAATCGCTTCAATCGGCCCAGGATGTGGACGAATCCATCGGCATCCAGCCGCACGATGTCGCCGGTGTCGTACCAACCATCGAGCGATTGGAATTTCGCGTTCGCGTCGGCGTTTAGATACCCCAGCATGATGTTTGGCCCTCTGACAAGGAGCCGTCCCCCTTCGGGCACGCCTTCCACAGGTTCAAGCCTGTGTTCGAGGCCCGGGAGCAAGCGGCCGGCCGAACCGAAGCACGGTTGCAGCGGCGTGTTGACACTGACGCACGGGCTGCACTCGGTCGCGCCGTACCCTTCCAAAATGCGGACCCCAAAGCGCCGCGCCCAAGCGCTCGCGGTGGCTTCCTGCAGTTTCTCGGCGCCCGCAAACAGAAGACGGACGCTGCGGAAATCGTAAGCGTGGGCCTTGCGCGCATAGCCGTTCAAAAATGTGTTCGTGCTCAGCACGACCGTGCAGGCGCGGTCATACACCGCGGCCGGAACAACCCGGTAGTGCAGGGGCGAAGGGTAGAGGAACACATACACTCCACGAACCAGCGCGAGCAGAGTCCCAACGGTTAGCCCGAAGCTGTGGAATAGTGGGAGCGCGTTGAAAATGCGGTCATGATCCTGGAGGTCGATCACCGAGAGCATCTGGCGCACATTGGCGATCAAGTTTCGATGACTCAACTCGACGCCTTTGGGCATTCCTTCGGAACCGCTGGTGAAAAGGATCACGGCCGGTGATTCCGGTGGAGCGTGAGGCGTGAAGCGTGAAGCGTGAAAGCGCTCCTTGCAGATGGCTTGAATTCTCTCAAATGCTGAAATGTTGGCCCGTACGTCTTCGAGGTAGATGATCTCGATGCCGGCGTCGCGGAACGCTTGTAGCTTTAACTTCGCTCTTTCTTCGAATGATTTCGACGTAATGACGTGCTTCAGGCCAGCCAGCCTGGCGCAGGTGAGCATGGTCGCCATCCCCGTGGAATAATTCAGAATCGCCGGGACCTTGTGAGCCGCCCAGAGGCTGAGCAAGACCACCGGATGGGTGTTGACGTTGGGGAGCAGCACACCGATGCGTCTTCCAGAGGCTTGAGGCCAATTGCGTTCCCAGCGCTTGGCCAGCAATCTCACACCCGCCATGAGTCGCCGGTAAGTCAGTTGTTGACGGGTGACATCCTCAAAAGCGACAAAACCAGGCCAGCGTCGGGCCATCTCGGCAATCGCACCGAGCGGCGTCGGCGGACCTTGCTGCATTTCCACATCGAACTGCTGCTGCATCATCCGGTCGAGCAGCCAAGCCGTCAAACGCTGGCGTGCTTGGGTCGTGCTCACGTCTTTGAGTTTTGGCGGCAAGAGCGCATCGCTGAAATGGGCTGTGACTTTCGGAAACCACTGCCTCCTTCCAGAGTGCCGAACGAAAGGGAGCCGCGACGCTCCGCGGAGGTAACAGGTAATTAACCGGGCATGCGTTTTGAAAAGCAGAAACCCCGTGCCGTCGAAAAACTTCATTAATGCGCCGGTCAAGGAGATGCGGCCCTCAGCGAACAAGACCAGGCGCCCTCCGCTTTGCAGGAATTCCGCCATGCGCTTCACCGCGTAAGGCGAGGTTGGATCGATCGGGAAGGTTCGACGGTTGATCATGATCCTCCGGTGCAGCCAACTCGTCTCGGCGGTGATGCTGGACGTGACGCATCTCCAATCCCTGTCGAGGCACACGTGCACAAACAACCAATCCAACCAGGAAACATGATTGGGGATGAGCAAAACCGGCCCTGGAGTGTCCAGCGCGGATTCGTTAAACGCTTCGAAACCGTAGAACAGTCGAACAATGAGGCGCAGCAGTTTTCGCATAGCTTGCCATGGTTGTTAAGGTGTTCAAAAGTGAGCCGACGCCCCACGCCCGGCCTTTGGCCACCCTCTCCCCTCATCCGATGAGGGGAGAGGGCAGGGAGAGAGGGAGTCCATGCCTGAAGACTCTTGAACTGTCTAGTTTCGCAACCGGACGCGGTAAAATCGTTCGGTGCCCGGACTGATCGGCGAGGACGCCCGGAACCGGCCGCCGGCTTGAATAGTTTCAACCACCGCGGCGGCCTCCGGTGCCCATGGGCCGAGGACCGAATCCGAACTCTCCAATTCTGGAGCGACGGACAATGCTCCCGTCACCTCGAAGACGATTTGGACGCCGCCTCCGGGAAGCTTTTGGATGGAAATAATTCTGGCCCTTGGCTGCGCCACGCCGCCCTCCTGCGCCGTGATGAGAATCGCCGGTCCCCAAGGAAAAATCCGGCTTGCGACTTTCGCGCGGGCGCGGAGCGAGTATTCGCCTTTCGCAACCGGCGTGAATGCGAACGCGCCTCCTGGGGACGCATCCGCACTCGCTTCGTCGGTTAATTCCTCTGCTTCCGTGAGCAGAATGTCATCGATGTAAAATCCCACCCCGGGGTCAGTGTCGGCCGAAAATGTGCCGATTCCTGAGTCGTAGCGAAAACGGATCATGATTTCTTGATCCGCGAACGAACGCAGCGGAATGGTCTCGATGACAAATGCAACTTGTCCGCGATCTTCGGTTCCGGATCGACTCCACACATTTTGCCACGAGGCGCCGCGATCGGCGGAAACTTGCGCTTTGGCGGTCTGCGCAGTGCCGGCCAAGCCCAACCGGCCTGCAAAGATGAACTGCGAGTTTTCACTCACTTGGTAGAGGCGATTCAGCGTCAAGACTTGGTCCTTGGGCTCGGGGTGAGCCAGGTGGAAGGACGACTTACCGGAAGCTTTCACGGCGGTGTCAATGACGTCATATCCAGGCGAAGTGGCTGCCGTGACCCTGGCTAAGCCAACCTCAGCGCCCTCGGGCTCCACCGCGGGGATTCTTCTGCTCTGTTTCCACCGGTAGCCTGTAGCGCCGCCAACGACGGAGATTTGATAAGTGTTCGCCTGACCCACAGTCGGTTGGTCCGACCCAGATATCGCCGGAGGCCGATAAGGCGGGCTGTAATCCGCTTTGACGTTTTCGTTGGTCGCGACGACCACGGTTGTCTTCGTCACCGGCAGGCCCGGTATAGAAAAAGCGACGGTAAAAGTGCCTGGGCCCGGCACTGGGACCGAGTAGCCGCCTGACGAAGCGCTGATCGCGTAGGATAGCGAGCCTTCCACCAGCACGGTCGCTCCCTGGATTCCTTCTCCGAGGTCGTAAAAACTGTTTTGGTTCAGATCATAATAGGCGACGCCGGTGACAAATGGAACGAGGTTTCTGGGGCGTCCGAAGTCTTGGGTGACGACTTGAGGGCCAAAGGTTCCATTGGAGCCGTGGACGACGCCGATGCCGATTTCCCGATACACCGGTTCGTGGATCGCGATACGATGTCCGGGAGGATTCTGCATGCCGCCGGTGCTCGCGTCGCCGCCCCAGTCCACGTTGAAAGCGGCGTGGCCATGCCAAACCGATCGAGCTCTGGAATAGACGTTTTCGCCAAGCGCGCTCCAGGCATAGCCTTGCGCGTTGATGCGGTCTTCGATCGTGCTTCCGTCGGTGCCGGCGTGGTCCTGGAACTGATTCGCGAGCATGTCCTGGCTGTGCAACCTGGCCGCCAAGGTCATACCGCGGTTCATCGAGAGCGGAGCGGCCGGGGCGATGGCCTCGAACTGCGAGGTCATTAGATTTAGGTCCAACGGGCGGTTTTTGTATTCCTGAAGTACTTCGGCGTCCGTGGTGTCACGCAAGCGCTCGCCTTCGGTGGCCGGATTGGATCGAGCGCGATTGATGAACTCCAGATAGAGCTGTTCTTCGTCCGTCGGCTCTCCAATCGAATAGAGCGTCAGTCCGGAAGGGACGCCCTGCAACTGCGGCGGACGCGGGGGGCTTGACGCCTCCGGGAACTCCCGGCGTGGCGGAATCGGCGCAGGAGGCGGAGCCGGACGGTCGTGCTGCGGCATTTCGGTCGTCGCTGATTGCGCCGGCGAGGCGCAACAGATCAGCCAGGCGCCGCAAAGGCCCAGGCGAATCAACTCAGCCAACGAATCCGCGATCCCTGTTGCCACAGACTGGCTGCGTCTGGCCCGTTCGAGAAATTGCCGCGGCTCTCGCAGAAGCATCATCAGAGAGAACGGTAAACCAAAGAGCCGGCGCGTGGCAAACTTCCAGATCACCAAAGTCCGAAGGCCCCCGAATCATCCCACAGATGCGAGGCGCGGTACGGCACCATGCGCGAGATGTCTTTCCAGGTCACGGAGCCGTCGAGAAGACCCACATTTCCGCCTTTGGCGCCGATGTTCCTTGGGGTCCACTCGTACGCCTCCGGGTGTTGCTCGAAGTAAACTTCTTCGCGGACGACCGGGCCGCGAGCGGAGTGCGGCGCCAGGATGCGTTGGAAGCTGTAACAATAGACATTCAGATCGGCGACGAGCACCAGCTTTGGATCTTCGGTCGCCTTTTGCGGGGAAATCCAGACATTGGTCACGCCTCCGAGCGGCGGCCAAGGCGTGCTCGGATGGCCGCCAAGGTAGTGGTAACCGATGGCGATGCCGTAATCCAGATGGTTTCGCCAGCCTTCTTGCCTTTCGAAGGACTTCGCCAGATTCGGGCAATCGAGTGACTTCAAGGGAGAGATGTATTGAAGAAGATTGGTCTTTGTCTCATTGGAGAGGATTGGCGTGTGGGTGTCTTCCTTGTTGCGGTTGTCGGTGTCGCCGCGCGGGAGGTGCTGATCGTTGTCGCCGGCGTAAATATGCGCGGCCAAGATGAATTGGCGGACGTTGTTCAGGCAGGAGGCGCGGCGGGCGCGTTCCTTCGCCGCGCTCAACGCCGGCAGCAACAGCGAGGCAAGGATTGCAATAATGGCGATGACCACCAAGAGCTCGATGAGCGTGAAGGCATGTGGCGTCGAATTCAACTCATTCGCGCTCGACCAAGAAAACGATGGAATCAGAGCCGGCGGCTGCGTCCTCCCTCTCCCAGCGGGAGAGGGCCGGGGTGAGGGAGAGACGTCGGCAATTCCCAGCGGCTCTGGTTTGCCTAGCCCGCCCACCCTCACCCTGACCCTCTCCCTCAAGGGAGAGGGTAAGGAGGAACTGTGAAATGAGCTCATGGGATATACCCCTCAACGACGAGCGGCACGGTCTCTTGAGTCCGGCTTGGGCGGGTCTCGGGCAATTTCTCCTTTCGGCTCGGTTGCGCGTTCTTCGTTTGCGCCTGTTCCGCGTCGCGCACCATGAGTTGAAACAAGTGGGGGATCGCGACGACATCCTCGGGAATCTCGAGCTGGTTCGTGAGCAACGCCGCGAAACTTTGACGTGCGGACGGATGGTAGCCGTGCATGGCGCGGATCGGTCGTTCCCCCATGAAGCTCGGCACAATCAAGACTCCTTCCTCGACCAAGAAAATCAGTTCTCCGAACGCGCGGTCGGGAAAGAGCGTTCCCATCTGCTCCAACTCTTCATCCGGAACGATCCGACCTTGCGGAATCCGTTGCAGGCAGCCGGAAATGCGCTCGCGCGCCCGGCCGTTAAAGAACCAAAAGCGCGCCATGGTCGAATCGTAAACCACCGCGTAATCTTCGGGCATCTTCAGGCCCAGCGCTTGAATCTTGGCCCTTAAATCGAGCAGCTCCTCGCAGTCCGCCATCCCGTGATCGCTAAATACGTAGAGCCGAACTTCCGCGTAATGACGCTCGGCAACGGCGAGCAATCGCCCGAGCCCTTCTTCATACTCACGGAGTTTCCGTTCCACTTCGGGCGAATCGTTGCCGGCCAAATGCATCAGGCCGTCCAGGTCCGGCCAGTACAAGAAGGCGAAGTCGATCCGCTCATCCGCGATCTCGCGCTGGAGAGCGCCCAGGTTCTCCTGCTCCGTGCGGGCCGGGTCGCTGACATGGAAGGGGATGTCACGCAGCTTCAGGAAGTCGAAGATGTTCGGGCCGCGATTCATTCCGCCCGCAGCCAGGGGATTTTTCTTTTCCGTGAAATCGAAGAGCGAGATGTGTTGGAAGGGAATGTTGTACAAGTCGAAATACCCTCGGAACTTCAGATGGCTCTTGACGAATTTCGAGAGCCAGCGCCGGAACCGCCGACGGCTGGTGATCGCGGTGGGCAGCCAGCGCAACGGACGGAGGGATCGGAAGGGCGAATTCTTCGGATCATAGACAAAGTAACACCAGTTGCGGTGATCGACTGGCCAGTTCCCGGAGACAATCGAAGGGATGCACGCGGAACTGTAACCGAAGACCGACGCCATCCGTTTGCGATTCGGCGCGCACGCGCGCGCGAAGGAGTTGTTTTTGATGATTTCCCACCCGCAGGCGTCGATGAAAACGAAAAGTGGCAAGACAGCTTTCATGAGTTGTGATTTTCGGCGAGGATCAAGAAGGTCTGATCGTCCTGCAGCCTGGCGGGCGATCGGAAAGCGGCCAGCTCGGTCACGAGTTCATCTTTCAACATTTCGGCCGTGGCGGGCCGCGCGGCGGTCCCTTGGAGCCAACTCATGAGGCGTTGCTGGCCGAAGGTTTCTCCATTCGCATCGCGAGCATCCGTCACGCCGTCCGTATAGAAGAGGGACCGGAAACCCGCCTCGAGCGTCAACGTGGTATCCGGGTAAGTCGCATTCAAAAAAACGCCCAAAGGAGGGCCATCGGTGACGATGGCGCGGGTCTCTTCCCGTCCGGGGGTGGCCAGCAAGATGGGACAGTGCCCGGCCCCGGCCGCCGTCAGGCGGTGTTCCTTCAGGTCGAGGAGCACCAACTGCGCGGTGATGAACATGTCCACTCTCGACAGTTCGTCGAACAGTGACCGGTTGAGCTGGGTGAGGAGTTCGGAAGGCTGCCCGACCCAGTGCAAGATGGCGGAGACCAGAGTCCGAAGGATGGCGGCGAACATCGCGGCCGGCACGCCTTTGCCCATGACATCCGCGACCACGATCCAAAGCCGGCTGTCCGAGACCGGAATGACGTCGTAAAAATCCCCGCCCACCTGACGGGCGCTTTGGAAGAACGCCGCCAGTTCGAAGCCGGGCGATTCGGGCAACGATCGTGGCAGGAGTGCGCGCTGAATGTTGCGGGCAATCTCCAATTCGTGCGAAACCAGCCGAAGTTGGACGCGCTCCTCCTGCAACCGGGTATTGACCACTTGAATCCCCAGGAATTCGGCGAAAGTATGGATCACTTCGATCTGTTCGAGTGAGAATTGGGCGCCGGAACTCTTGCGGCCGACCGCCAGGGTTCCGATGAGCGTCTCTCCGAAAAAGAGCGGGTGCACCAACCCTTGCGAGTCGGGCTTCGCGAGGCTGAGGGGGTCGTCCTGAGCCAGAGGCCGCCGGGCATCGAACCAAACATCCTTGCCGGTCGCCGCCGCCAAGCTCTCGACGGCCGGGGCCGGTTCGTTCGGAAGAGGGACTGGCTGCGGATGCAGCGTCATTTTGAGGCCGGAAGAAACGAAAGCGACAAGCTGCCGTTCCTCCCGGGGCACCAGTCTGAGGACGAACCAATGTGCTCCGGTGATCATGAGCAAGTCGCTGAGCAATCGGTGGGAGAATCCGGACAGGTCGTGGGTTCGCCCCAACTCCGCTGTGCACCGAAACATCACCGCCAAAGTTTCGGAGCGGAAGCAGAGTTCCTTGGCCATGTTGCTGATGGTCTGCTGGCACTCCGCAAGTTTCAGGCGTGTTTCCTTGAACGAAGCGAACGCGGCGGGGGAAATCCGGTGCGCCTGGTAGAAGCGCCGCTTGCTCATCTGCAGAATGTTCGTCTTGACGCCGCGCAAATAACCGGCGGTGTCCATCTGGGATCGAATGATGAACAACCCGCGACCGCGATCGCTCCGGGGGTCGGGCAATGCCGCGTGCTCGGGCCAGTCAAAGCCCGGGGTGTGGTCCATCACCTGGAACTCAACGAGGGAACTGTTGCAGAAGACCCGGATTTCGATCGGTTCGTGCCGTGCGGAGTCGGAGACGTTTTCCACCGCGTTGTTGCACGCCTCGGCCAGCGCGAGTTCACAGGCGGTCCGCTCGTCGGGATGCAAGCCTTGCTCTTCCAGGAACGATCGAACCGCTTGCGTGGCCGAACGCACCTCTCCGATCGCGCAGGGCATCAGAAGGCGCAAAGTGATTCCCACCGACGATGGGTTGTTATTCATGGCAGCAGTTCATGCCCCCTTTCGCTCCCTCTCCCTCAAGAGAGAGGGAACAAACACGATTGAAAGACGTTGCTGCCATCAGCGTTTTTCCACTTCAAACAGCCGGTGCATCTGCGTCAGCTCAATCAACTGCTGGACCGGCGGCGTCGGATTGACCAACCGAATGGTCACACCGGCGCCGGAGTTGGAGTATGATTTGTACAACGCAATCAAGGCTCCGAGGCCGCAGCTATCCATGAAGCTGGTGGCCGCCAGATCGATCTCGATCGTTTTCACCTGAGCAGGGATGGTGGCGCGGACTCGATCCCGAAAGGCCTGCGAATTGGCGGCGCTGAGTTCCGAGATTTCACTGATCTGCAACGTTTCGCCGGCTTGCTGAATTTTCATAGGCATCTGGGGTTATTTCTTGGCTTCCACCAACGAGGACGAAACGAGCGGAGAGGGCGCTTCCCGGCCCTGAGCGTTCGACTGAGATTTTGAGGCAGGCGCCCACCCGTCCGTTGCGGGCGGCATTCGGCCGCCCAAACGGCGAGGCGAAGAGGCCCCGTCAATCGGCTGACGAGCGGTCTGGCCCGCATCTGCCAACTCGCCATTGGCCTCGTGCGCAGGCGATGCCGGTGCCAGCAGCGCCCGTCGAATGATCGACCAGTCTAAACGCAAGTTCGCTTGCACCGCGTAGAAACTCGCGTGCGCTCGTGCTTGATCATCGAGACAATCCGCGCAGCCCATCGCATCCGCCAACGAGAACAGGCCGATGGGCGCCGCCAGCCAAAGCCGCTCGAATTCCGTGGCGAGCTCGCGCGCTTGCGCGGGGCTCAACGGCCGGTTTCCCACCCAGGCGAAGTCTCCGCGCGCCACATTCCACAACTGTGGCCAGCGCCTGAGCCAGCCACGGGCGCTTTCCAACTCATGATAGACCACGAGCTCTTCGATCCTGTCGATCGTGCCGGATCGAGGCCGGACAGCCGTCCGCCGTACCAACGCAGGCTGGCCCTTCATTTTGGAGCGGAGGATGGCAGCCAAGGTCCAGGGAAAAGTCAGAGCCAGCATGAAGAGAGCGGCCAACCGGGGCGCTCGTCCAACCTGTTTCCGGCAGCCATTGCCCGCTGCCAAACTGCTTAGGACGAACGGATCGGGCACCTTGAGAGACGACTCTGTTTGCCAATCGATCAAAGTTTCCCCCCAGGCCAGCGAGTGCCGCAGTTGGGTCATCGGTCCGACATACGTTTCCGGTCCCACCACGCTTTGGGTAATCTCCGACGCGTCTTCGACACAGGCGCGATCTTCCAAGATCGCCATCGGGCCGATCAACGATCCAGGCCCAATGGACACGTCTTCGCCAAGCCAGCACGGCGGACGCAACTGCGCGGTGGATGACACCCGCGCGCGCAGTCCGATCCAGACGCCGGGCCTCGGCTGCTGCAATCCAATGCGATCTGAGCCGGCGGCCAGCGGCATCCAAGCGGCGAGCGCGCGAAACCAATTCGAATAACTGCTCAACAGCTTGCATTCGGGCTGTCGCGGCAAGTGATCCATGAACACGACGTCGTTCGGTCCGCCCAACCATCCTTCCGGGCTTCCGTTGCGGTATTTGCGGCGCGCTTGGTCCAAAGTCAGTTCCTGCCGCTCAGGTCTGACTTCGGCACGCACTCCCCATTTTGCGCCGCTGCCGATGGTTTGCCGCACTTGATCGGGGCGGTCCGTGGCCAAAATCCAAATCTCCTTCGCTCCCAGCGAAGCCTGGTGTTGAATCCAGTGCTCGACCAAGCTCTTGCCGAAGACGGGCAGATTCGAAAGCGGCATTCGCTCGGCCAAAGCGGCCAAGGCGGGCCGAGGCGCCGGGCATATGAGCAACGTTCTCATGCGCAGCTTGCTTCGTTCCCCCTCGCCCCGGCCCTCTCCCGCGGGGAGAGGGAGTGCTGGAGCCCGCCGGGCGAGTAGTGCCGAGTGGCCTCGGTTTTCGGGGCGCGGAGAGTTGTGCGCCCTCTCCCAGCGGGAGAGGGCCGGGGTGAGGGAGAAGGCCACACCCTTGAGAGACGTCCCGCCGCACTCGCATAGCGTCTCCAGTCATCCTTGGCCGAGTTAATGAATTTTGAAGCAG
>JACQWK010000600.1 GCA_016209525.1 Verrucomicrobiota bacterium | reverse complement strand
TTCGCCACGTGCGCGCGATAGTCCGGGAAGTCCTCGAAGGCCGCGATGATCAGCCGGGCGAGCTCGGCGACGCTCACGTTGTTTTTCGGATTGCCAAGGTTGAAAATCTGCCGCGAAGCGCAGCCGTTCCGGTTCTCGATGATCCGCAGCAGGGCGTCGACCCCGTCGTCGATGAACGTGAACGAGCGGCCCTGTTTCCCGCCATCGACGAGTTGCAGCGGCTTCTTGAAAATCACGTTGGAGATGAACTGGGTGAAGAGGCGCGAACTCCCCTCCTTGGGCTCCATCACGTCGTCGAGTTTCGGGCCGATCCAGTTGAAGGGCCGGAAGAGCGTGTAATCCACGCCGTCGCGGACGCCGTAGGCGTAAATCACGCGGTCGAGCAGCTGCTTCGAGCAGGCGTAGATCCAGCGTTGTCGCTCGATCGGGCCGTAGACCAGCGGGCTCGCGGACTCGTCGAGCCGGCGGTCCGGGCACATGCCGTAAACCTCGGACGTCGAGGGAAAGACGATCCGCTTCCGGTATTTGGCGCACTTGCGGACGATTTCGAGATTGGCCTCGAAATCGAGTTCGAAGACCCGCAGCGGGTCCCGGACGTATTGGATGGGGTTGGCGATCGCGACGAGCGGGATGACCACGTCGCATTTCTTCACGTGATACTCGATCCACTCGCGGTTGATCGTGATGTCGCCCTCGACGAATTTGAAACGCGCGTCGCCCAGGCTGTCCTCCAGCTTGTGGCTGCCGATGTCCATCCCGTAGACCTCCCAGTCTTTTTGGGTGAGGATCGCGCGGGTCAGCGAGCTGCCGATGAAACCGTTGACGCCGAGGATGAGAACTTTGAGCGGCATGGCGGGAGCGAATCGGGTTTCGCGCCATTGGGAAACGCAAAAGCGGGGGGCGCGGGTTCAAATCCCACCATCTCCATCAGATTATCATCGAGTCACGAAATTCCTCTCAAGGAGGGTGACCGTGAGAGCCGCATCCGACACCGGTCATGCCTGAGACGATCGTTGATTCAAAACTCGCACAATCTGCGCTACGCACCGTTCGGGGTACCGCAAGATCGTGATTCCCCAGAACGTCAGCACCGTCCATCCGAGCGATTGCAGGTGATTTCGCTTCATCGCGTCTCCGGCGAGTTTCTCCGCATTGCCGTGATATGCGAAACCGTCGCAATAGATCGCGATTTTCCGATCTTCGTAAGCGAAATCCGCGACGGTGATCAGTTGGCCCGCTTCGTTCCGGAATTCCCGCTGGCAAATAGGATCGGGCAAGCGACCGTGCGCACGAATAGCTTCGATGAGATTCCGTTCGATTGGCGATTGCGGCCCCGTTGTCATCCCCGCCTGTTCCTTGCCGAATAATTCAATTTGTTGAGCGACAACCTTCGCGGCGGTACCAACCGCCTCTTCCCGGGCCGACCCCGTGGACACCGAACACGCGAGGTGAAAGACAAAGTCCCGCACCAGATTCTTGTCGAGAATGCGATGACGAAATTGATTTCGATACGTTTTCAGACACCGATAACAAGCGCCGGCGCATTCATGCCCAAAGAGCAGTTCCTCCGTCTCGATTGCCCACGGCTGAAGTTTGCCGGCCAATGTTTCGAGGTATCCAGCCCCGCCTGGTGCGGTTTCGTACAGCCCGATTATCCACCCCGATTCCGCCGACCCTTGGTGGAAGTGGGCAATCTCGTCCTGCTCCAATTCAAGCAGTTCCACCGCGCCCTGCACGAGGGCTGTGCCAAGCGTGCTCAGGAAAGCCTCGGGGCTCACACCGCCGGTCATCCACGACGAATCCACCGGCAGGATCAGTGCGTCCGCGTGAAATTGATAGCCGAGGACGAATTGCTCCAGGTGCGCGTTGCACATCTTCGCGTGATCCTCGTCCCACTTCCGGTCCCGCTTTGGTGGCAGCGACGCGGGCTTGTGACGTCCGCACGCCGGGCAAAGATGAATCCCCTCCCCCTGCTGTTGATCGCTTTGTCCACGGAGCCGCTTGCCCCAGTTGGTAACGAGCACCCCGCACTTTGGCCTGAGTTCAAGGGCGGCAAATTCGTAGGGAAACACCCGGCATTTCCCATCGACTTCATGAACCAGGTGCTCGCGCCGGGCGAAGCTCACGCGTTGGCGCGCCTCCTCTTCGGCGGTAATCTGGGTGTTTTCCTCCGCCTCGAAATTCACGATTAGCGCCACTTCCGCCTGCTGGTGGAGCTCCTTGCCGCAACGGGGACAGGCATTGAAAGACTCCGCTGTAGTAGTCCCGCAGGCGTTGCAGAACCAATGGCGCTGGCTGCGCCCGCCGCCGGCCTTCTCGCCGGAACCGCCGCCCGTCTTCCCGCCTTCGAAAAACGCCCGAATGCTCTTCAGTTTGTGGCCGTTGGCATACACCAGATTGCCGGGCGCGAATTCGAAGAGCGCGATCCACGCGGGCCGCTGCAGCGTCGGTGTGTCGGACACCCCCGGGGTCCAGCCGGAAGGTATCCGTCGGAAACTGGTAGGACGGCAACAGGCCGATATCCGCGAGATAGGATAATACGTGCGCCTTTTGTTCGTCCTGAGTCAGCTCACGATAGGCCCGCTCGCGAGCCCGGGATTTCTGAATCGCGTACCGATCTGCAATAATTCGCCGGTAAGTTTCCCACTCTTCGAACAGCCGCCGGACCGTCCGAAACCACTGTTCGAACACGGCAGTGAGCCGGTCGCCGAATTCTGCCACAATCGTATCCGGCGCGAGACTCATCGTGGCA